>CAXTOB010000185.1:8821-11351 GCA_964245505.1 uncultured Acetobacteraceae bacterium
CCCTCGGCGTCGGGTCGGGGAGCGGGACGCCACTACCGCAGACCTATCTACCTGCTGGACCCAGCCCAGCATAGCATGAGGGCGGGTTTGTGCGGCCTCCCTCACCCCGACCCTCTCCCGGAGAGAGAGGGAGCAGGACGCATTCCTATGGTCATAACCGTCGTTCGGCCTTCCCGCGCCCGCGTTGCCACTAGCCAGGTCTTCCTCGCGAACGGCATCGGCATCGGCGCCTGGGCCGCAAGCATTCCCGGGATCAAGGCTAGCCTCGACCTGTCCGGAACCGCCCTCGGCTTTGGGCTGCTGATGTTGGCGGCAGGGGCAATGGCGGCGATGCCCTTGGCGGGATGGCTCGGTGCCAAGCGGGGTGGATTGACTGCATGGGCTGGAGGCCTGTTTGCGGCGTCGCTTCTGTTGCCGGCGGCCGCGCCGGGCTATCTGGCCCTGCTGCCGGCCCTGTTCGTGCTGGGTGCGGCCAACGGCGCGCTGGACGTGCTGATGAACGCCGGCGCCGCCCGGGTCGAGGCCGCATGGGGCCGCGCCATCATGTCGTCATTCCATGCCTGCTGGAGCCTAGGCGGCCTGCTCGGCGCCGGCATCACGGCGGTGGCGGTGCATTTCGGCGCCGGGGTGCTGCCATTCGCCGCGGCGACGGTTGCGGCGTTGGTCGCCGGCGCGGCCCGCTTAGGCTTGCAGGACAGTGCGGCGGCAGATGCCGGCGGCTTTGCCTGGCCCACCCGGGCTGCCGCCGGGATCGGTGCCCTGTGTTTTCTGGCCTTCATGACGGAAGGGGCTGTGGCAGACTGGTCCGGCGTGTTCCTCAGGGCAGCAGGCGCTACTGCGGCAGGCGCTGCGGCGGGGTTCGCCGGCTTCTCGGCGGCGATGGTGATGGGGCGGCTGTTCGGAGACCGGCTGGTCCGGCGCCTTGGCCCGGCGCTCGTGCTGCGCGCCGGGGCGGTGCTGGCCGCCGCCGGGTTTGGTTTAGCCGTGCTGTGGCCGGCAGCGGGGGCGGCGGGCTTCGCGTTGGTAGGATTGGGAGTGGCGAACATGGCGCCGCTGATGTTCTCCGCGGCTGGGCGGACGGGAACAGCGGCCAGTACGGGCGTGGCCGCGGTGGCGACGCTGGGCTACGCCGGGCTGCTGCTGGGACCGCCGGTAATCGGTGCGGCGTCGGATATCGTGGGGCTGCGCTGGGCCTTGGTGTTGCTGATCGCATCGGCCGGGGTGCTGGCTACCGCGAGGCTGCGCCGGGAGTAGGGCGGAATAGTACAGGCCATCCCGTGGGTTGCAGCCATCCGATGGCGGATAACGCTGCGCTTGTCCGCCCTGTCGCTGTTCAGCCGTATGAATTACGAACCGGCTGTCGGCACCGTCACGCCGATCATGTCGCCTTCCCGCACCAGTGCGGCAAGTCGAGCCTCGTCCCAGCCCTCGGTGCCTCCGGGCCGGCGCGGCAGCACCATCCAGCGGTAATCCGCCGTGCTGTCCACGACGCTGATCCGCACCCTGTCCGGCAAGGACGTACCCCACTCCGCCAGCACGCCGTGCGGGTCCCGTATGGCGCGGGCGCGGTAGGCCGGCGACTTGAACCAGAACGGCGGGTAGCCCAGGACACCGCGCGGGTAGCAACTGCACAGCGTGCAAACGACGAGGTGATGCACCTCGGCCGTGTTCTCCAATACACCCAATGGCGGCAGGCCGCGCATGTGGATGCCCGCCGCCTCCGCAGCCTGGGCACCGTCGCGCAGCAGCAGCTCGCGATAGGCCGGGTCGGTCCAGGCGCGGGCGACCATGCGGGCGCCGCCGGCCGGACTGGCGCGGTCGGTCTGCTCGATCCGGGCCGCGATCTCATCCGGGGTGGCGATGCCCTTCTGCTCCAGCAGCATGCGCAGCGCCGCGAGAAGACGGTCGCCCGGCGTTTCAAGAATAGGGTCGAGGAGGGTGCTCATTCCGGCTCCAGCCAGGGTTCGTAGAGTTCGACCAGCAGCTCGGTCCCACCCGCATCCGGCCAAACCGACTGCGGCGCAAAGGCGACGTGATACAGCGGCAGCCGCGCCGCGGGGCGGGCGAAGGCGAGATCCTCCGGGTTCGGGAAGCCCCCGAGGTGCCGCACCACCCGGCCGGTCCGCCCGCGCAGGTAGTGCGGCGTGCGAATGTGGCAGGGGCCGCGCGCTTCCGGCCAGTCGTCCCGCACCCTGACGGCGCTGCCCGGCTTGTATGAGGCGGGCTGGTGTGAAGCAGGGGGCAGCATCAAGCGGCGTCCAGGGCGGCGCGCAACTCGGCCTCAGTCACCACGCCGCGGGCCAGCAGGTTGTCGGCGATGGAGCGTATCCAGCGCTCGTAATAGGTGAGGCGGAGGTAGTCGGCCTCCGGGATCGCCTCAATGCCCCGGCGCAGCTCGTCCACGCTCATCACACCCTTGGCGCCCAGGATGCCGCGCAAGGCGTCCACCGTGCGGTCGAACTCCGTCAGGGTGTGCGGCTCAGTGTCTATGCCCTCGCATAGGAACTTGGGCACGCCGCCCATGTCGTGG
>CAXTOB010000186.1:0-11295 GCA_964245505.1 uncultured Acetobacteraceae bacterium
TCCTCGGTCATTGCGAGAAGCTGCGGCGACGGGCCGATGCCAATCACAGCGGTGAACGCACGCATGAACAGGCGCAGGCAGAGGCGCTGATCGCAAGGCGCCAATCGCGTGCTTCAGGTGAGGGCCGCAGTGCTGGACCGACGCCTTGGCCACAAAGCGATTCAGCTCGCGGCGTGACCCCTCAGGTTTTTGACGCCCCCGCGGGGCGGCTTAGCCCCAGTCACGCCGCTGCGGCCACCGCGGCGGCAAGGCGGGCGCGATCCGGCTTGGCCATCGCGTTGCGCGGGATGGCATCCACCCACACCAGAACGGGCGCCGTCACACCCGGTACCGCGTCGATCAGCGCGCGCGCCAGCGCCGGCTCCATAAAGCCGTCGCCGCGAACCACCGCGACATGGGCGCGCTGCCCGTCGCCGGGTACCGCCATGACAAAGGCTGCCGCATCGCGAACCCCGGGGCAGGCCAACGCCGCATCTTCGAAACGGGCGGGCAAGACCTTGACCCCGCCAAGGTTCATGACCTCATCGATCCGCCCGGCCACGCACAACAGGCCGCCCGGCAACACCCGGCCAAGGTCGCCCGGATGGAACCAGCCATCGCGGAACACCGCCCCCGAGCCGTTGAGGTCGTCGAGGTAGCTGGTCGCCACATGGGGCCCCCGGATGCGGATTTCGCCTTCCACGCCGGGCGTTGCGGGCCGGCCAGCGGCGTCGAGGATCTCGATCTCGCGGCCCGGATACGCCCAGCCTACCGCATCGGGGGCGGTATCGAGCATCCCCGCCCGCCCGGCGGTGGCGCCGGCAGTCTCGGTCGAGCCGTAGATGATGGTGAGACCGCGGCCGAAACGGGCCAGCGATCGCTTGGCGAGGCCACGCGAGACCAGGCCGCCCGCCACGAACACCTCGGTGCCCGGCATGGTGAAGCCTTCCGGCAGCAGGTCGAGCAGCGCCGCCAGTTGGCCGGTCGCGATCACCAGAATCTCTGGAGCCAGCGTTTGCAAGACCAGGGGAAGCGCCGCCAGGTCGGGCGGTCCGTAAATCACCGTGCCGCCGGCGATCCATCGGTAGAGGCAAGCCATCAGGCCCATATGCGTGTCAACGCCAAGCAGCGGCATCGACCGCGTTCCCGACCTGGAGCCGACGAGGATATTCTCGTAGGCACGCGCCTGCAGCCGTCCCCAACTCAGCTCAATCGCCTTGCGGCGGCCGGTGGTGCCAGACGAGAACAGCGCCCGGCCCAGCGCCTCGGGTGCGAAGCTGGAACGGGCGATCGTCGGACGTGGCCGGTGTAAAGCCGCTTCCAGCCAGGTCCGCGAGACATGCAGCATGGGCCAGTCGCGACTCGGATCCGTGCCCGGCATGTCGGTGAACTTGAACGTCGGCGAACTGCCGCTGTTCATGGGCCGCGAGCTTGCCTACCAGCGATCCCGCCACGTGGTGATCGCGCATATAGTCCAGGGCAGCATCGTTGATCACGTAGTCGGTGTGACGCGCGCGCAGCAGGTCGAGAAAGGTCAGCCGGCTCTTGCTGCCCGTCGTGCCGAACCAGGCGAAGTCGTCGTTGCCGATCTGGGTGCAAACGGCGTTGGCGCCGCGGTGGCGTGCGCCGGTATCATCCACGGTGATCCAGTCCGCTGTCGAAAGCCCGGCCCGCAGTGTGTCCATGCTCTCGGACAGGAAGTAGTCCTGCTAGTCGATCAGCAAGCGCATCACCTGGCGCTTGGAAATACTGACGCCGACTGCTTGCAGCAGGGTGACCAGCCGCTCCACCGTCACTTGGCCCTGGTTGTGTTGCATCAACACGAAGCGCCGCCGTTCAGGACCGAAATGGCCGCGGATGCCGCGGGGCTACGATCATGTCTCCATCCGGCGTCAGCCAACGCTCGCGCCGGTAGTGCACCGCGCGGGCGCTGATCACCAGGTCCTGCACGTCATACGGCTCATAGCCCTTGAAGTGCGAGCCGGGCGGATGCACGGCCCGCAGCACCTCGGTCTCTACCTTGACCCGTGGCGTCACCTTGCCGCGGCGCCGCTGCTTGCCGCTCTTGCCGCCGCAGGGCGGCTCGGTGTTCTTCTCCATCCCGCTCGGCTTGATCGAGGGGCGGCCCTTCACGCCCTTTAGTCGCGCAATCTCGTCACGCTGCGCAGCAACCAGCGCCTTCAGTTCCGCGACCTGGCCGAGCAACTCGACCAACAGCGTCTCCAAATCGGCGCGCGATAGGCTCAGAAGGTTGGAGGGTGTTGCCGTGCGCCGAACGAATCGTACTCGCCCGCTTCGGGGAAGCCCTAAAATGCCGTCAACCCCGGGATCTTGCCCCGGTTACTATTTTCCGGAGGGATCACGGTTCGGCGCCTGTTCACACAAATAGAGGGCCGGCAGCACGCTGCGGAAGCGCGACCATCTGTGCCGGCTTCCCCAAAGCAGCCGACCCGCTTCCGGCCGCGGGCGAGTTCCAAGATGACCTTAGATCATCCTCCCACAGCCACTACCAAGCTCCGCCGGGCTCGACCCCAAACAGACGGCTAATGAGTTGCTCAACGGCAGTCTGCCCGGCTTTGATCGTGCCTGCCGCGTCATCCGAACGGGCGATCAGCATCGCCACCTCGGTCAGCACTGCCAAGAGCAAGTGCGCGTACATGTCCACCATCTCGGCGGGAATGCGGCCTGCCAAGGCCGCCATGCCCAGCCCGGCCTTTAACAAGCCAAGGCCGTTCTGATCGTCCATCTCGCGCCAGGCCTGCCAGCCAATGACGGACGGCGCATCAATCAGCACGATCCGCCGGACCGTCGGATCGCGGGCAAGCCGGAGCCATGCATCGCAACCCGCCCTAAGCGCGTCCAGCGGGTTGGTGGCGCCCTTCCCGGCTGCACCGACGTTCGCGGTGACTTGCGCCTCCACGGCCTCCAAGACGGCCGTGAACAGCACTTCCTTGCTCGAGAAGTGATGATAAAGCGCGCCACGGCTGATGCCGCATTCGCGCAGGACGTGCTCGATAGAAGTGCCCTCATAGCCCTGTTCGGTGAACAGGCGTGTTGCGGTGTCCAAGACATGCTGGCGCGTTGCCTGACCCCGGCCGTTGCGACGATCCACGAACTCTCCAATTGACAAACCGTCAGTCGGTATGGTTAAACCGACTAGCGGTCTGTAAGTAGCCGAAGAGCCGGTCCGCGACAAGGCAAGCCGCACTGGATGGGGGAGACAACATGACGCCGCAGCAAGTCCACGACACCCGGAAGATGGTGGACACGCCCTCCGGAAGGATCGCCTTCATCGAACGCGGCAACGGGCCGGCCGCCCTGTTCATCCACGGCTTTCCGCTCAATGGATACCAGTGGCGCCACCAGCTCAAGGCGCTCGGCGGCATCAGACGTTGCATCGCGCCTGATGTCCTGGGGCTCGGCCATTCCGAAATGTCACCCGGCCAGGATCTCGGCTTCGAGGCCCAGGCACGGATGCTGATCCAGTTCCTCGATGCGCTCACGATCGAACAGGTCGATCTGATCGGCAACGACAGCGGCGGCGCGATCTCGCAGATCCTCGCGACAAGCGCGCCCAGCCGCATCCGGTCACTGACGCTCACCAACTGCGACACGATCGGCAATTGGCCGCCGCCGGCTTTCCTGCCGGTCATGAACCTCGCCAAGGAAGGCAAGCTTGGGGAGACTTTCGCGGCCTTCCAGGCCAGTGCCGCTCTCGCCCGGTCGCCTGCCGGGCTTGCCGTCGCATTCGAGTTCCCGGAACGGCTCGACGCCGACCTGCTCGGCGTCTATCTGGGCCCGTTGACGGCCAGCACCGCCCGTCAGACGCAGATCGAAAACTATGTCGCGGCCGTCGAGCAGGGTCCGGCGGCCGGGCTGCTCGACGCACTCAAGGCGTTCACGAAGCCTACCCTGATCGTCTGGGCGGACAACGACGTCTTCTTTCCATCGCAATGGTCCGGCTGGCTCGCCCGGACGATCCCCGGAACCCGCAAGGTTGAAGTCCTCAAGGGCGCCCGCCTGTTCTTCCCCGAAGAACGGCCGGACGAGTTTTCTGCCCTGCTCCGGGAGCATTGGACCATCTCCCAACCCCTCGTCCCGCACCGTCCCGCAGCGAAGGAGTATGTTTCGTGACAGACACTTCGGATCCAAGCCCACCGTCCGCAAACGCGACCGCGCTGACGATGCGGCGCATCCTGATCATCGCCGCATATTCATTGATCGTCTGGTTCTGCGTCGCGATGTTCATCCGGTTCGGCGGCGCGGCCGGCCAGTTTACCGGATGGAACGGCATCTGGACCTATGCGGCTACGGTCGTCTTCACGCCGCCACTCAACCGGCTGACCCGAATTATCGCGGGGATGCGGCCGCAGAACATGGTCTCGGTCAGCGCCGTCGCTTTGACGGTCACGACGTCGCTGGAGGGGGTCGCGATGAAGTGGTTGCCGCAAATCTATGGGGGCGACCCGGCGGTAATACGCGACGGGGCGGTCTGGCTTCTCTGGGCCGTCGGCGTCGGCCTGGGGTTCGCCGTTTGGACCTCGGTCACAGCGGGACGACGCCTCGAGATCGGCAACCGCGCGCCATCAATCGGCGCACGAAGGAGTTTTGTGCCCCGCTGATCAGCACCGCGTCTTTCACTGGTCACTTCCATGCACACGAACACAAGGGATCACGATCATGAACAGGCGTCTTCTCAGTTTTGCCAGTGCTGTCGCCCTGAGCCTTGCCGCCACGCCCACGGTCGCACAGCAGTTCCCGGCTGTCACACCGTCCAATGCCAGCACCGCCGCCCTGGTCGGCCGCTGGCTGCACGACAGCCGAGGCCGCATCATCGGCAGCATTAAGTCGGTCAGCCCTGACGGCCGTCTGGCGACGATCGTGCTCGGCGTTTACAAGCTTGACAACGTGCGCGTGATCGAGGTTCCGGCCACCGCGCTGTCCGTTGTGGACGGCAAGGCCACGTTGGGCGGCGAGACCGCCGAGGCGCTGAACATTATTCCTCCACGGTGAGGTGTTGTTGCACGGATCAGCAGTTGAGCCTGGAGAAGCTACGGAGCGTTTCCAACAAGGATGTCTTCGGCGTAGACGGGGCGTAGTTGGCAAGATCTCATAACAACCCGGCACAATCGCCTAATCCGGAATGGTCTACACTGTTATCATAACTGCTCACCCCCTGGGTGGGGTCAACCAGTTGGCATGACGGGCTGACCTGCGAGGACGGTGTGGAATGCTGCGAGAGCGATTAGGCCATGCAGGCGGCCGGTGGCGATCACGGTCGCGGCGGCATAGACTTTGGCGCCCCAGTTGGCGCAGAAGCCGTGAGTGACCTCGCGGAAGATCACGCTTAGGCGGACTGCGCGCTCGCAAGCGTTGTTGGTATAGGGCACGTCACGGCGGGTGACGAAACGGAACAGGTCATCGCGGTCCCGGCGCATGGCGCGGAACAGGTGCCAGGCAGCCGGATGGGCGGGGATGGAGCCTGCCAGCAGCCCGTCCAGCCGTCGCTCCAGGTCGGCACCGTATTGCGCCAGGGTGCTGTCCTTCAGGGTGTCTTGCCAATCGCCACAGCCTGCAGCAGCAAGACGCGAAGGTTGGGGGCGAAGCCCTCATCGCCTTCCTCGACCGCATAGGTCGCATCGCGCAGCAGATGCGACAGGCAACGTCTGGCGGACGGCATGATGGCCCAACAGGCCGCCGTAGCGATCAGCCACCCAGACCGGCGGACGCGCGCCGTCCAGGAACGCGGTCACGACGCAGGCCGCGCGGGTCTCGGCGATCAGGTGGCAGACGGCGGTCAAGCCAAGCAGGACCCACTGCCACCAGGTCTTGCCCGCCACCCGCGCCGAGGTTTCGTCGCAGCCGACCACGGGGCTGGCACGCACCGCCGTGGCGGTGGGGCTGTGGCGGCCAGCAGCGGCGCCTCGGCGCGGGCAAGGATGTTGGCGAGCGCGCCCTCGCTACCGGATGCGAGAGCATCCAGCGGGAGGGTCAGGCCGAACACCTCCGCCAGCAACCGGGCGAGGCGCTTGAAGCCGATCGGCTGGGTGACGTGCAGGTGGATGATCAGCGCGCACAACCCCGGCCCGAACGGCGAGCCCGGCGCGAACCCCTCCGGCGCCGAGGCGGCAACACGCTTGCGGCAGCAAGGGCAGATGCCGCGGCGGCGGTGGATGCGCGTGACCACCGGACGGATCGGCGGCAGGTCGATGTGGTCATAGGCGTGAACGTCAGGCTGGTCGGCCGCTGCGAGCGGATGGGTGCAGCGCGGACGGGCCGCAAGTGTCGCCTCGACCACATCGCAGGCGACTGGACACCACTTCTCCAAGCTGGCGCTGACGCCAGATAAGCTGCTGAGTGGCTGGCCGGGCCGCGCTTGGCTACCTCCACCGCAGGTATCGGCGATCAAGCCGACCTATCGCGGCGCCAGACGCCCGGTGTGGCCCCGACCACCCGGCGAAACGCCGTCGTGAATTGGGACTGGCCCGCGAACCCAACGGCCAAGGCGATCTGCGCCAGGCTCAACGTCGGATCCCGCAGCAATGTGCGGGCAACGTCGATGCGGCGATGCAGCAGCCAGGTGAACGGCGGCAGGCCGGTCGATTGCTTGAACGCGCGCGAGAAGTGGGCCGGTGACAGTCCGACCTCCGCAGGCAAGTCGGCGAGGCCAAGCTGCCCGCTCAGATCCTCGCTCATCATCTCGCAGGCCCGTCTCAGAGCCCTGGGAGCCAGGCCGCCCCTCGTGGCCGTCTGCTGGGCCGCGTCGCGCAGCCGCAGCATCAAGGCGGCGATTTGCAGGACGGCCGCGTCGGCAAGTAGCGCGCCGGAAACGCCGCCCGCCAGGCTCTCGACCCACATGCGGTCGATCACCGACGCAAGGTCCGCACTCGCGTTCAACCTCGTGTGCAGGTGGCCAAAGTCGCCATCCCTGGGGATGCCCTCCTCAACGCCCGCGAGAGCCCGCAAGGCGGAGAGCGGCACCGCGGTGAACTGGACGTTGTAGCCGACGTCCAGGACAACGCTGCCACTCCGATACGGCGGCACGATAGCGAACCGATCCCCGATCCGTTCCGTGAAACGGCCCGAGCCGAAGTCAGCGGCGATCACAGCGCTCGGCTCGCAGACCTGGGCGATCATGAGGTCTGGCGTCGCGATGATCGGACATTGGCCACGCTCGTGGTGGCCGCGCACCAAGTTCACACCGCGGCGGCCCGCCAGGCGCAGTTCGAGCACGCTGTCCTGGAATATTTCCGAGTAGCCGTCGGCAAAGCTTCCTGGGGTGCCGCGTGCAGCGTTGGTCCTACCTGCCATAATTAGTCTGCTTCCACGATTGAAAAGCCATCACGGATGTAGATGCCGACCTCGCGACAGTATCGGGAAGAAAAGTTTTTTGCCCATCACAAGCGTCAGAACACGACAGCCTGGCGCGTGCGGGGCGCAGAGCTAATGACAGCGCTACCGGTCAAGGTTCCGTCGCCATGTGCCGGGCGTCAGACCGGTTATCCGGCGGAACGCCGTCGTGAACTGGGGCTGGGCCGAGAAGCCGATCGCCAACGCCACCTCAGCCAGCGGCATCTTGGGGCAGGCGAGTAATTGCTTGGCCCGGTCGATCCGCCGTTCGAGGAGCCAAGCGAATGGCGGCAAGCCCGTTGATTGCTTAAACGCACGACTGAAATGGGCAGGCGAGCAGCCCGCCAACGTGGCGAGGTCGCCAAGGCTGATCGCTGCGTCCAGATTAGCTTCCATCGCCTCGCAGGCGCGGCGGAGCGGGCCGGGCGCCAGCCCGCCGCGAGCCGGTGCAGGAACGGCATCACCCTTGCTCCGAACCACGAGTTCCAAGGCGAGCACGCGAAGCAGCGCCTCGGAGTACAACTGCTGAACCACGTCCGGCATGTCGAAGGCGGCTGCAGCCTTTTCCATCGTACACCGCAGGGTCGGGTCGCTGACACCAAGCTCCGGCCGGATGCCGCCGATGGCCGGCGCACCCCCCTGCCCCGGCGCGTCCAGGCCCGGGTCGAATTGCGCCGACACATACGTCACCTGGCCAGCACCACCGCTCCAGCCATGAAGGCGATGCCCGGCGGGAACGATGTCGACCACCCCAGGCGGCCTGATGCCCTTCCGCTTGTGGCCCTGGTCAATCTGTTGCTCGCCAGGTGCTGACCGCCCAGTTAGTCCCATGAAGACTACGTGCTCCGGGAGCAGGCTCATCCCCTCGGACTGGCCAATCCGGCGCGATTGAACCAAGTCCAGCCGGCCAGATGGCGTTGTGATCGTCCGTTTTGACAGGGTTTGGACAGGCGATTGCTGGAAACGGTCTTTCGCGACGCCACCGGTCGGAACAAACATCGGTGACGCGCCGGTCGCCTCGCGCGACGGTCGGACATGTGCGCCCATCTTCATCGCCCCGTTCCTGAGGGAACGCAGGCTAGCCACGCCGGGAAAGAGACGTCTTGTTCCTGCTTGCTGTTCTTTGGCAATGTTGTCACGTACCTTTAGTTTAGCGGCGCTGTAACTCACCGGAGTTCCTACCCTCGCTGCCTACGCATCCTCATCGACAATGCCGCGCAGATGCTGCTGCAACCATGGCCCTGCCACCTTTGCGAAGGTCTGCATGGTTGCCCGCTCCGGGACATCGAGCAGGCTCACGGTCGCGCGGCATGCCCTCAAGGTGGCAGCGGCCTCCTCGGCTGACCGCCTTTGGCCAGCCTCGGCCAAAACCAGTGATTCGAGGCCGTGCAGGTCGCGCCTCCAGCTTGGTGGGACACGGCACGGCGCGAGCAGCACCGCAGCCGATATATCGTGCGTGCAGCCGCAGACCATCGCCAACGCCGCGTCCGCACCACCACCAATCCCGACCAGGACGCGCTCGACCAGCGGCATCTCCCGTTCGCCGACCGCATTGGCAGTGCTGTGGGCCAGGTCCTGCAGCATGGCCATCTCTCCCGCCCATCCCTGCCGTGCGTCGTCCAGGTACTGCCAACCCAATGAGCTGGGCCACCGGCCGCGCGGTGCGATGATGGGAGCGCCGGGCCAGATGGCCCTGCCGATTCCAAGCCCCTGCCGCTCATCGGCCCCGTCGCCGTGGAAGGCAACGATGACGGGTGCGGACGCATCCCGGCGCAGCCCGCGCCTGAAGAACGCCCCGGTCGCTACAGTCACCGTGCTGCTCCTGATCGCTGTGCCGGCGTAAGGAGTAGCCTTTTGCCCTCAAGTCGGATTTCGCGTGCTTGCGCTTGTCTGCAGAAATAGGCCGCAGCCACGGAAGGGTCATCACGGTTCGAGCAAGGCCGCCGAAAACCAAGCAACATTGAGAAATCGGCGCCGGTATGGCTCGACTACTGGACTCCTCAGCGGCCCGTTCGATCAGGCTGCTCTGTCAACAGCGAGGAGGAATGCCATGACGGACCAACGCTACCTCGAATTCCTTACCGCCCAGAACTGCGCGCTGCTGATGATCGATCACCAGACGGGCACGATGCTCGGCGTGCAGGACATCCGGCTCGACCAGTTCCGCTCCAACGTGCTGGCGCTGGCCGCGGTCGGTAAGGTGCACAACCTGCCCACCGTGCTGACCACAAGCTTTGCCGAAGGGCCGAACAGCCCGCTGATGCCCGGATTGGTCGCTATGCATCCGGATGCGCCGCTGATCTCGCGGCCCGGCTGGATCAACGCCTGGGAAGATCCGGCCTTCAAGGCCGCCGTAGAGGCGACCGGCCGCAAGAAGCTGATCATGGCCGGGGCGACCACCGACGTCTGCCTGTATTACCCGGTCGTCTCCGCCCTGGCCGAGGGCTACGACGTTTACGCCGTGTATGACGCATCCGGCTGCTGGGACATGATGAGCGAGCTGACATCCTGCATGCGGCTGCAGCAGGCCGGCGCAATCGTCTGCAACTGGGCGGTGATCGCCGCCATGCTGCAATGGGATTGGCGCCGACCCACGGCCAAGGGCACTCTGAAGCACGTCTTCGGCGGGCACCTGCCGTTCTATGAGTGGCTGTCCAACAACCAGGCATATACAAAGGCGGCGGCGGCGAAGGCCTGAGCCGGGCCGGCCCGGTTGACTCGGCCGCCTTGCTAGGCGGCCGGAGCCGGCGCGGCGCGCAGCAGGATGATCAGGCCCAAGCAGGCGATACCGGTCCAGCCAAGCAGAACGAACCCGTCGGCATAGGCGAGCACGTTGGCCTGGGCCTGCACCGCGCGGGACAGCAGATCCACCGCCCGCGCCTCGGCCTCCGCGGGTCCAAGCGACCGGCGCGCCATCGTTGCGGCGTAGCCGGCCAGCCGCGCGGCCGTATCGGCGGCGCCAGTCTGTATGTGCAGGCCGAGCAGTTGGCTGTGCACCTGCTCGCGCACCCGCGCGAAGGTCTGCATGAAGCCGATCCCCAGCTCACCGCCGAGCAGCCGGGCGGTCTGCAGGAGGGCGCCAAAAGTCAGCGCTTCCACCGGCACCAGGTGCCGGGTGGCGAAGAACACCACCGCCGTCAGCCCGAACGACTGCCCCACCGCTTGCACGATCTGCGAGGGCAGGAAGTCACCACCGTGCCAACTCCCCGTCAGGTGCGCGGCCATGAAGCAGGCCACCGACACCAAGGCGAATCCCGCCGCCATCGGCACCCGCGCGTCCACCAGCCGGAGCAGCGTCCCCACCAGCGGGGCGAGCAGGAACTGGGGCAGCGCGATCCAAAGCAGCACCGACCCGGTGTCCAGCGCGCGGAAGCCTTGCACTCCGGTAAGGTATTGCGGGATCAGGAAGGCCGTCGAAAGAACCACCAGCCGGAACAGGATCAGCAGCAGCGCGAGCAGCGGTATGTTGCCGTGCAGCAGGAAGCCGAGATGGATCGCGGGCTGCGCGGCCGTCAGTTCGTGCACGGCGAACGCCGCCACCAGCAGCAGGCCGCCCAGCAGCAGCCCTACCTCAAGGCCGGACCCGGTCCAGTCCAGCCGGTTCCCCTGGTCGAGTGCAGCATAGAGCATCGCGAACCCGGCGTTGGCGAAAACCATGCCCCACCCATCGGCACTTTGCAGCATGGCTCGGTTGACCGGCTCACGCGGCACCCCGCCCCGGATGCACAGCAGCATCGGCAGCGTCAGGAGCGCCGGGCACCAGAAGATCCAGCGCTACGACAGGTGGTCCACGAACCAGCCCTCCAGCGAGGCCGCGACGTTCTGCGACAGCTCGGAGTTCATGCCGTAGGCGGCGACCCCGAACGCGGCAAGCCTGACGGGCAGGTTACGCAGCACGAAGCCGATGGTCAGCGGGATGAACGCGCCCGAGCAGAGGCCCGCCAGCGCCTGGCAGACCAATAATCC
>CAXTOB010000187.1:0-8853 GCA_964245505.1 uncultured Acetobacteraceae bacterium
CGTCGGGATGATGCCGATGTTGATCTCCGCCTTGGAGAACACGGCCGTATCCGCCGCAAGCGCAATGTGTGTGGCCTCCACCAGCTCGCACCCGCCGCCGAAGGCTAGCCCATTCACCGCGGCGATGACCGGCTTGGGGAAGCTCTCGACGCGCCGGGTCATCTGGTGGCCCGGCCGCATAAAGTGCGCAACTGCCTCAGCCGGCCCTGCTTCCATATGGCGCTGAAAGGCGGCGATATCCGCACCGGCGCTGAACGCGCGGCCCTCGCCCGTGACGACGACGGCGCGCACGGCCGGGTCCAACTCGATGCCGTCCAGGGCGGCCATGATCGCGGTCAGCAGCTCGTTGTTAAGAGCGTTCAGCTTCCTAGGCCGGTTGAGCGTCAGCAACACCACTTGGCCCTTGGTCGCTATGGTTAGAACGTCGGTCATGGTCCAGCCCTTCTTGGGATCGAGGCGGCAGGCTAGGCATCGTCACCCAGCATGTATATTCACTGGTCGGTATACATTCGGGAGGCTGCCGATGGAGGCCACGACGCGCGAGCGCATCGTCACTGCGGCCGGCAAGCTGTTCTACGGCGAGGGCATCAGGGCGGTGAGCATGGACGCCGTGGCCGAGAAGGCCGGCGTCACCAAGCGGACGCTGTACTACCACTTCACGAGCAAGGATGACCTGGTTGCCGCCTACCTCCATGGTCGCGACCAGCCGAACCTCGCCCTATTCCAGCAGTGGTTTGCTGGCAGTGAGGGAGGGCTGGCAGACAAAATCCGCGGCATCTTCACCAACCTGGCCCGGTCCGCCCGGCATCCGAAGTGGAAAGGGTGCGGCTTCCTCCGCACCACGGCGGAGCTTGCGAACATGCCCGGACACCCAGCTGTGACAGTGGGCGCCGCCCATAAGAAGAAGATCGAGAGATGGCTGCAGAAAATGTTCGAGGCCGCGGGCATCGGGTGCGGGTTGCCGCTGGCGAGGCAAGTCATGCTTCTGCTGGACGGGTCGTTTGCCGTCACCCTGCTTCACCGCGACCCTTCCTACATGGAAACGGCCGGCGAGGCGGCGTACTCGCTGGTAAGGGCGGCGCTTTCTGTCGAGGAGGGCGCGTCAGCTTAGATTTGCATGACAGTCGGTTGTAGGTCTGGGAAGTCAGGCACGCCGCATTCGAGTGTCCGCCAGGATTCGTTTGATGGACACTGTGCAAGGCCAATTTTCCAACAGTCCAAGTCGGGTCGGCTGTGAGCCTATCGGACCGCCAAGGCGATGCCGCTGCTTACCATGGCGACGCGCATCAAGCTGCTCCAACGGCTCGTTTGGTAACCGCTCCTGACCGACCTAGGGCCTGTGCGAAATCGGCGATCACGTCCTGGATGTCTTCGATGCCCACCGACAGGCGGACGAGGCCCGGGCTTATGCCCATCTTTGCCCGACCCGGTTCGCCCAGCTCGAAAAAGATCGTGGACGCGACCGGGATCGCCAGCGTTCGGTTGTCCGCGAGGTGAGTTGAGAGCACGACGATCTTGAGGGCATCGAGAACCCTGGATGTGTCGTCTGCGTCCGTCAGGTCGAAACTGAGCAGCGCGCCATAGCGACCGCCGAACAACTCGGTGGCACGCTTGTGCTGGGAGTGAGACACTAAGCCGGGATAATAGACGTTGGCCACCTGCGGCTGAGCTTCCAGCCATTGCGCGAGGGCGAAGGCGTTGGCGTTGGTCTGGGTGATTCGCAGCCGAAGGGTCTCCGCGCCCAGGCCGATGCGATGAGCGTCCTCCGGTCGCAGCGCGCCGCCAAGGTCCCGTAGTCCTTTCCGCCTTATCTGCACTGCGCCCCAGTTGGCCGGGTCACCGGTCCGGTAGAGCGGATCGATGTTGGGGAACGCGCGCCAGTCGCACAGCCCTGTGTCGCTCACGGCCCCGCCCATGGCGTCGGCGTGCCCGGCGATGCCCTTGGTGAGGGAGTTGATCACGAGGCTGGCGCCGACCGTCCGTGGCTTGAACAGCTCAGGCGTCGTCATCGTGTTGTCCACGATGAACACCACGTCCTTCCGGCGGCAAAGATCGCCGATCGCGGCAAGGTCCGCTACTTGAGTGCGCGGATTGGCGATCGTCTCGACAAATACGAGCCTGGTGTTGGGTTGCAGCGCTGCCGCGACCTGAGAGGCATTGGTGGAATCGACGTAGCTGACCTCCAACCCAAAGCCCTCAAGCGTCCGGAGCACGCCCACGGTGTTGCCGAACACATATTGGCTGCACACCACATGATCGCCGGCACGTAACAGGGCGAGGAACGTGGCTGAAATTGCCGCCATGCCCGTCGCGAAACATATGGTGGCGCGCGTCTCTTCCAGCAGGTTGAGCTTGGCTTCCAGCGCCGCGCCGGTCGGGTTGCCCTGGCGCGCATAGGTGAACCCGGGCTTATGGCCCTGGAACACCTCCTGAAGCTCCTGCGCCGATCCATAGCCATAGAGCACGCTCGTGTGCATGGGGGCGTGTACGGCCCCATGGCCAACGTCCGCCCTCCGATCCGCGTGCAGGACGCGGGTAGAAACCGTAGATGCGTGGCCGGTGCCGGCGTCATGGAAGAAGTCTGTAGTCATGCGTTCGCCCTCGTTGCAGAGGAGAGCAGACGCCGCGGCTTAGCCCGTATAGTTGCCGGCCTGGCCACATCCCCCCTTGCGGGGGCGCCACCTTGCCCGGGAAGGCAGGTTGGCGTTGGGCGTCCGCCCAACTCTTGATGTGCCGTCGTTTGTAGAGGAGCCGCCGCGGCCTTGCAACTAGCTCACACCTGGCGCGGTGTCCGGCTAGGTTCGTTTGGCGGACGGGCGCAGTCAGGCCGCATCTGGCCCAACCTGCTTTTCCAAGAAGATGCTATGTGGCGAGAGGCGGTGCGTGCCAAACGGCCCGCGATCACGGTAGCCCGCCATGCGGTAGAGCGCGTGGGCGCCGGTGCTTCTTGCGCCAACCTCCATCTGGATCAGGTGCAACCCGATCCGCACGGCGACGGCCTCGACGGCGGCAAGCAAGGCCCGGCCAACCCCTTGTTGCCGGGCACCCTCGTCCACGATCATGCGCTTCAACTCGCCCATGCCGCCGCCTTGCTCAATCAGGGCGCAACAGCCCAAGGCCACCCCTCCCAGCCGTGCGACAAGGACGTGGACACCGGGCGCGCTCAGGGCCTCGGTGCCGAGTGGCTTGCGGCTTTCAACCGGGTAGAGCGATGCCGAGTAGGCGTCCGACTGCCGGAGAAGGTCCAGCACTGCGGCCTGCTGCGGCACCTCGATGCGGACCGTCAGCCCGGTCATGCCGATGCCCTGAACCGGTCGCGGTAGGCGGCGGGGCTGACGCCAAGGGTCGTGCGGAAGTGGTGGCGCATGGTCGCTGCCGTGCCGAAGCCGCACGCCATCGCCACGTCCTCAATTGGCAGCGCGGCATCTTCCAGCAGCTCGCGTGCCCGCGCCATGCGCTCGGCGAGCAGCCAGGCTCCGGGGCTGACGCCACTGGCCTCTTGGAAGCGGCGGTGCAGGGCGCGCGGACTGACCGCGGCCTCGACCGCCAGCCGCTCAACAGGCCAGTCCTGGTCCAGTGCCTCCCGCACCCGGTCCAGCAAACCGGCCAGCCGTGATCCGCTGGCCCGCTCACGCGGCACCGGGCGCTCCACGTATTGCGCTTGCCCGCCGTCACGGTGCGGCGGCACGACCAAGCGGCGAGCGACCTGGTTCGCCACGCGCGGTCCCCAATCGCGGCGGATCAGGTGCAGGCACAAATCCAGGCCCGCCGCGCTTCCGGCTGCGGTCAGCACGCTGCCCTCATCCACGTAGAGCACATCGGGCACGAGCGTCAGGCCGGGGTAGCGCGCAGCGAGCGCGTCGAAGTAGCGCCAATGCGTGGTGGCGCGCTTGCCGTCTAGCAGCCCGGCCGCCGCAAGCACGAACGCGCCGGAACACAAGGATAGCACGCGCGCCCCGGCTTCATGTGCTGCACGCAGGGCGGCGCAAAGCTCGGTCGGCACCCGCGCATCCGCCCCGCGCCAGCCCGGCATAATGACGGTGCCGGCGCCGGCAAGCAGGTCCAAGCCGCCATCCACGCCCACGGTGATGCCACCCGTTGCCCGCAACGGTCCCGGCTCCGCTGCGGCCACCGCGAAGCGATACCAGCCCGGCCCCATTTCCGGCCGTGGCAGGGCGAACACCTCGACGGCGCAGCCGAACTCAAACGTGCATAGCCCGTCATAGGCGACGGCGACGACGAGCGGATTTGGTAGCGGGAGCGCGGGTCGGGTATGGGTAGCGTTTGGCATGATCTTGACGCTAGACGGCATCTGTGCCGCTGACCAGCGTGCAAGTGGGCGGTGCAAGGTGGGACGGACCAGAACAGAGAGGTTGCCATGCTTCCCAGCACCGTCGCTCAAACGCCTGCCGCCCTGTCGGCCGATGCGCTTGCCCACTTCGCCCGCCGCCTGTCTCTGGAAACGGACTGCGCCGACGTTGCAGCAAGTATGCGGGACGGCACGATGGATTTTGTCCTCCTTCATGTCGTCGGCTCGCCAGAGGCTTATGAAAGGCAGCACGTTCCGGGCGCTCAGCACCTGCCACACAAGCAGATCACGGCCGAGCGCATGGCTGGGTGGCCCGAGGACACCCTGTTCGTGGTGTACTGCGCTGGACCGCACTGCAACGGCGCCGACCGTGCCGCGCTGCGCCTGGCCGGGCTGGGCCGCCCGGTGAAGCTGATGCTGGGCGGCATTACAGGCTGGGCTGACGAAGGTTTCGCTTTCGCGTCGGGAGAGGCGTCCGGGTCGCTGCTGGACCACCCAAGTGCCGGCGCCCAAGCGGCCTAACATCCGACTTACCTTCGCAGCCGCATCCGGAGCCTTGATAGGCTCCCCAACCGGTGTGGCCCGGCGCACCTCGATTGGAGACGCCAGCATGGAACCAGTCACTGCCCTTGCTGGCCTCCTTGGGGTGCTGCTGGTTGGGAGCATCAGCCCCGGGCCAAGTTTCGTGCTGGTGGCGCGGACGGCTGTTGCGCGCTCGCGCCGGGACGGAGTGGCAGCCGCGTTCGGCATGAGCGTGGGCGCGGTGATCTTCACGACGCTGGTGCTGCTGGGTCTGACGACGGTGCTGGCGCGCGTCCCCCTGCTTTTCACGGCGGTCAAGCTGCTGGGCGGATTGTGGCTGCTGCTGCTTGCTTGGCGGCTCTGGCAAGGCGCTGCTGCGCCGCTTGCGCTTGCGGGTGGCGGGATGGACCACCCCAATCCGGCGGCCTCGTTTCGGACGGGGCTGGCCACGCAGGTCACCAATCCCAAGACGGCCATCTACTACGGAAGTGTTTTCGCTGCACTGCTGCCACAGGACCCGCCGAGCTGGCTCATTGTGGCGCTGCCCCCGCTCGTGTTCGTCATGGAGGCGAGCTGGTATGTGCTGGTCGCCGTCCTGTTCTCGTCGGAAGGCCCGCGTGCCGCCTACTTGCGCGGAAAACGCTGGGTGGACCGAGCGGCAAGCGTCGTCATGGGGCTGCTCGGAGTGAGGCTGGTTGCGGGTTAGGGCACTCGGACCACCATCTTTGACCAGGATGGAAGCATCTTGTTCGCCAGGAGCAGGCTGTACCACTTCATCAAACGACCAACACACAAAATGCAACAGCCGGGTTTTCACCGTTCTTGAAGAGGTTTCAGCCCCGCGAGCATGGCAATGGCCCTGTATCCCTCACCCGAGAGATGCAGTCCGTCGCCTGAGACGGCCGCACGGGTGTCGATGCGCTGATCGCCGAACGCCCCGGCCACCATGCTGATTGCAGCTCTGGACGAGTCCGGCCGAGCGGGCATGAGCCAGACGACGTGCCGGGAGTTAACGGACAGACGGACTGCGGCGAGACTTTGAATCGTCGCCGAACCAGGCAAGTCATTGGCGCCGAGGGAGATCAATGCGGACCAGGCGACACCGGCTTGCGGGTAGAGGTTGGCGAACGCTTGGGAGTTGATGCCAACGCGAGTGCGCGCCTCGCACTGGGGAGCATAGATCGAAACGCCTTGGGCCAGACTGTCGCCCAGAACCAGGCACTGCCGAGGCTGTTGAGGGCCTGCGGCGAAGGACGGCGACGCCATCGCTGTGGTTGCCAAGACCAGCGCGGCTATATGCGCCGCGGTGATCCACGCGGCAACGCTGACCTTCTGACCCGGCCTCACATGCACGACAGGCGAGAACAGACAGGAGTACGAGCAGCGGGAAGAGCGTGCCCGAGCTAAGGATAGCGGCTTCATGGCCCCGCTTACTCGGCTGCTCGCATTTGAGGCCTGGCACGGGCCGGAACGGCCTCGAACATCGCTGAGAGGGCGTCAATATGCCCGCGTAGCTGCGCAGGACTGATGGCTACGAGCTGGAGGGCGCCAGAGGTCTCGCGTGCCTCCTCCGTGATCCCCAGGACCGCATCGGTCTCCGCTCGGGCCTCTGCCGGCGAAGCGCCGCTGGCGATGGAAACCTTGTTGAGACCGTCGACGATCGCCGGCGATGGCTGCTTCCGGGGCGACCGGCGAGCCGGCGGCTTGCCATCGGCCGCCGCGACGTGATCCATCGGGGCACTGTGCTCACTTTCCACGACGTCGGCCGTCGCTCCGCCAGCGCTCGCCTTAGGAGAGAGTGCTGAGAACGCATCGGGCGTCACGTCCGCCAGGTCGAGGATCGCCTGCCGGGCGCATTCTTCCAGCGACGGCGCATCCTTCGCTCCGGCCCGTCGTGCGAACTGGTGGATCATGGCCTCCAGGGTCGGCGATGGGGCGACCTGTAGCTGCATTGCCGCTCGTCCCTTGATCAGCAGGCCTGCCGCCCTTTCCGCGCGCTGGCGGGTTTTCTTGATCTCGCCGATCTCTGGCGGCCGCAGCATCAGCGGTCGGTTCAGGCGCAGCTCGCCGTCCGTCTTGATGTTGGCATGGAACAGTTTCGCGTAGACGCGCTCCTTGCCGAACACGACGATCGCCTCGCCTTCGATGAGCGCGCGCAGATCGGTCCAGTTGACCCGGCTGACTTGGCGGATTTCAGCGTGTGGGTTCTCCCGGAAGGTGCCACCATCGTTGGAGCTGAAGCCACTCGCCTGGGTGACGTGCGTGTCGCCGGCGGTCTGCTCGATGTACTTCCGCGTCTCACTGCCCTCCTGCAGGCGCATGAGGATTTGCAAGTTGGCGTTGCCGAGCAGCGAGTACATCGTGTCGCCTATGCGCGCCCGCAATCCGGCGACCTCCTGGAAGCCGAGATAGAACATGAAGCCCAGCCCGCGACCCATGGCCAACATCTTGTCCATGCCCGGCACCACGTAATAGCCGACCTCATCGAACACGACAGGAAACGGCGTGGGCGCCAGGTGCGGCTTGTTGTCGATGATCTCGGCCGAGTGACCTTCGAGATCAGCGCCGAGAGTCTGGGCCATCATGTTGCGCAGGCTCGCCACCACAAGGCGGCCGAGCGAGGCCGTGGTCTCGCCCGAGTTTTCGAGCGTGGGCAGGTTCACCACCAGAATGCGCCGGTTCAGCACGACATCGCGCATATCAATGTCACCGATCTCGCACTTGAAAATATGGCCGAGCGAGACAGCGAGCTGCGTGAATGTCGCTGAGAAGTGCATGACCACGAACGAGTGCTGCTTCGATGGCTCGTCCGACTTCTGCGCGTTGTAGGCTTTGGTCGAATCGTAGCCGCCGGTCTCTCCAAGATAGGAACGCAGCGGGTAGAGCAGAGCCTCGTCGATGGCGTCATCCTTGCCGTCGACCCGGATCTCGGTGATCTCGCCCGTCTGCGTGTTGCGGCGGCGGAACACCTTGTTGATGGCAAGCGAGGCGATGTTCTCCAGCTCGGTCGCGAAGCGGATGCTCTCGATGTCGATCGGCACGCCCTTGGTGTCGCGCATCCAGACCAGCGCCGGCGTGAGCGCACCGAGCAGGGCCACGGCGCGTGCCATGAAGACGTGGTTGCCACCCTTATCGCCGCCGTTCGGGTTGGACTCGATCTGGCTGACCAGCAGCTCGCGAATCACGTCCGCGTTGCCCCAAGCGAACGGGTTGAACGTCGCGGAATCCTTCTTCCCAGAGGCCACCAGGAAGTTTAGCGCGAGCACATCGTCCTCGCGGCCGAACTTGCGCGCCATGGCGAGCACGCCGGCATAAAGCCGGTTGTCGGCCTTGCCGTCCACGAAGATGAAGCCGGACCCCCACGCGAAGGCGTTGGCACACAGGCTGAGCAGCGCGGACGTCTTGCCGGCGCCGGTCGTGCCGGGGACGGCGACGTGCTGGCGGCCGTCCTCGTTGCTCAGCCACAGCTCCTGCCCGGTTTGGTAGTCGCGGCCGAGATACAGGATGCCCTCGGCCATGCGCGGCTTGCGGCTGTCCGGGCTGGGATAGTTGTAGTCCAGGCGACGCGCCGTGGCGGGCAACCGGAGGGGAAGCACGACGCGGCGGGTCAGCACCCAGCTTGCGTAGAGCAGCGCAGCCGGCAGCGAGAGATCAATGACGCCCGGCTCCAGGCCGGACGCCAGGGCTGCCATGGCCAGTACCCCACCCGAGGCGCTGGACTTCAGAAAGGCGCTGAAGCGGGAGAGGCCTGACCGGGTGTCCCGGTAGAGGCCGACCCCGCCCCGCTCGAAGGCGGCATTCGGTCCCGTAGTTTGACGCGCGATCATGGCAGGTCTCCGGCAATGCTGGGTTATTCGAGGCCGAACGGGTTGCTGTCGCCCGGCTTGGCCGGTGCGCTGGGGCCGGGTGGTGCAGTGATGACCGGCGGTCCGGCAAGTTCGCGGCGGAGCTGCGCCGGGACTTGGGGACTGTCATCGACTGCTGCGGCACTTGGGGCGACGTAAGCCGGCTGCGCCCGGGCC
>CAXTOB010000187.1:8863-11275 GCA_964245505.1 uncultured Acetobacteraceae bacterium
GTTCTCCCTCGTAACAGGCGCGAAGTGGTAGCCACCAAGCGCGGCCGCGGGCGCGACGGCGGCGAACGTCAACAGACGCCGAGGCTGCTTGCCCACCCGTCGCTCTGCTGGGGCTGCCAGGGTGAGCTGTTGAGGCAGGACCGAGATAGACGGCTCCGCGCCGGCCCCATCAATGATCTCAAGGGCAATGTGCGTCGAGCCGGCCGTCAGATGGAGGATCATGCTGCTTTCTCCGAGGAAGGATTGTTCCCGGGAGCATTCTTGCGCGCCCGGTTGCGAACTAGGTCGAGCGCGCGCTCCAACGAGGGATCAGGGAGCGGCTGGCCGGCATCCCGTTCCGCTGCCCAGTGATCCCGGGCGCCAAGCGCCTCGATGCGCGGGTTGGGCTGCTCCGCCCGGTTCTGACTGCCCGGGAATCCCAGCGAATGCAGGGCATACCAAAGGCGCCGATCGACCAGCTTCAGGAAGGCGAACTGCGCTGGGGCCAAAACACCGGCCTGCTCACGGGCAAGGGTGAGCACAGACATCAGGGCCGTCGCGGTGTAGGCGTGCTGCGCGGCAGCCGTGATGCAGCGTCCGCCGAGGTCGGAGTGGGACAGGATCGCGTCAGCCTTGGCGACAGCCTCTGGAGAAAATGCCAGCGGCGTATCCGGGCCAGACGATGCCTCCCCTTTACCGTCAGGCAGGGACTCCGCCAAATCGCCCAGCAGTTCGATCGCGTCCGCTCGCCGGCGAGCGGCGTGCAAGGCGAAGGCGGCGAACAGGCAGCGTACATGCGGGTCCGCAAGAAGCGGCCCATTCCAGAGCGGCCCGAACTGGTTGACCAGTTCGGCCTTGGCACGATCCTCGCTATAGTTGCCGTCCTTGCCGCAGGCGAAGAGCGGGAGCCATTCGGTGATGTGCAGCGCGGGATCGGCGAGCCGTGGCAGAGCGCCTGAAAGCTGCACCAGCCCTAGCTTGCGATGCACGAAGGGTGCGGCTGAGCGGAACGTCTCGGCTTGCGTCCGCATGAGGCCGGGAAGGTCGAGGTTGCGGGTGAACTGACCCGGCGCGTTCCGCAGAAAGCACCAGGCCGCCAGTGCCACCAGGACGACGACGGTCGGGATGCGGAAGAAGTCGCCGACGTTGTGCAGGAGATACCAGAGAGCGCCGATCTTCACCCCGGATGGGTCGCGGGCGAGCACCTGGGCATCGAGCGAGGCATAGCGGTCGGTGAAGTAGCCGATCAGGACCATCTGCCAGTGCGAGACGGCGATGACACCGGCGCTGATCTGCGCATGGAAGAAATACCAGGCGGCGAACAGGGCTGCTGCCAGGAAGATGAGGCAGATGCCGAACACCAGTAGCCCGTCCTCGGCCGAGGAGCGCTGATATTGGCCGGCCATGGGTGGTTGGGCCATCGGCCTAACCTCCTTTCGCTGCGATGATGACGATCGGCGTCCTGACGGGTGCCGGGCGGGTCGACGTCATGACGGCCGGAGCCTCGGCCTGGCGCGCTGTGCGGGCCTGGTCGTTCATCGCCTGCAGGCGCAAGGCCTGGTTCAGAACCTGATGCAGGTAAATGGCTTTGTGGACAGGATCGTGGGAATGATAGTAGCCAACGCCGGACCAGAAGTCCCCCTTGGCCTCGTCAAGGCCGCGCCGCAGTATCCACGCCCCGCCTTCGACGTTTGCACAGAAGTTATCGCGCAGCGCCAGGAAAGTTTGCGCTATGGGCGCGTGCCAGTGCCGCGCGAGATCGGGAAGCCAGATCTCGTTGACCTGCATGGGACCGATATCGACGGTGCTGTTGGTGTTGCCGCTGACGCGGCCGAGCTGACCGCCCTCGACGTTGAGCAGGATGACCAGCACGACAGGAGACAGATGATACGTGGACGCCGCCGCGATCAGGCAGCCCTCGATGACCTGACTGGCGGTGCCAGGCTGCGAGACGTTGATGCCGACCGGTGCCGGCGCGTCGCGATAAGGCGATGCGCGAGCCGGCAATGACCCGGCCAGGCCAAGGAGCGACAAACATAAGACACCGCGGGCGAGCTTGCTCATCGCCGCTGCCTTTCGAACGAGCGCCGAGTGGACCATATGATTTGCTGAACACGGTCCGTGATACGAGGGATGAGCCACCCCAGGATGGAGCCGAGCTTCCGGAAGGTCACAGCCAGGAACAGGTAGAGCAGCAGGCTTGCGAAGACACCCGCAACGAAGCCGGCGAGGAGTTCAAGGCTGCTACGATCCATGCTCCAAGAGGACCAGTCCCGGACCGCGTTGCAGATGCCCTCCTCCCGGGTGCCCATGCCCGCGGTCGGAACGTCTACAAAGACAGGTTTCCAGCCTGAACACGCTGCTCTCACCGCATCAACAGCCGAGGTGACGTCGGCCGGTGGTTCGACCAGGCGCCACGAGCCAGGCGGGGGC
>CAXTOB010000188.1:0-11207 GCA_964245505.1 uncultured Acetobacteraceae bacterium
TCAAGCGGGCCAAGGTGGCCGGCATCAGCAGCACCTGGGACGAGCCGGTCAGCCCGCACGGGCTGCGGGCGGGGTTCGTCACCACCGCCTACCGCAACGGCGTGCCCGACGAGGAGATCATGGGCCACACGCGGCACCGCAGCCTCACGACGATGCGCGGCTACGTCCGGCGGGCGAAGCTTGGAGGTGCGAGCCCATCCGGGAAGGTCGGCCTGTAAGGGCGACGCTGCCAGGCGGTCGGCATCTGCTATGCGCCCAAGTCGGCTACTTCAATGCTGCCAAGCGCTTCCGGGATGCGGCCGCTTGGGTGGGTAGTCAAACAGCGGTCAGCACGGTCAGATTGGAGCGTCCGACGCTCGCAACCAGCATACCCCTTCGGCCATGTTGCTGCACCAGCCCGGCAGGTATGGCATCGAGCAATGTATGAGTGTCTAACAGCTCATCCGCTGTCGGACCTTGTCCCACTGCTTGACGCGGGGCGGCCCTGTTCGCACAACCAGGTATGTCGAGTGACGATGAGGTCGAGGAAGGGAGAAGAGGATCTAGCCCGGCGTCGCGGGGCGGGGCCGGCGTGTATATCGAGGGCGAGCTCGGGGCCTTCTACTTCCTGGCGATGCTGGCCGGAACTGAGGCGCGGGGGATGCCTGGCGCAAGAGTCAGCCGGCTGCGCTTCCAAGGCGCCGACCAAGGCTACGCACTCGATGACCTCGTGCTGGAGGGCGTCGGCACGGCTGGTGTCGTGCTCCTCGAGATCCAGTCGAAACGGGAGATCACGTTCTCCCCCAAGGACAGCACGTTCCAAGAGGTTGCAGCACAGGTAGCACGCAGCACGCAGGACGATGTGTCGGAGGATCGTCACCAACTCGCCGTCGCCACCCAGCGGACGAGTAAGGCTATTTCCGGTCCATACCAGGATGTATTGCTCTGGGCGCGCGCGGCTGCGTCTAGCACCGAGTTCTTCGAAAGGATTGCTGCCAGAGGAGTGGCTAGCGACCTGATGCGGAACTTCATCGCGACGTTCCGCTCGAACCTAGTCGCGGCAGGCGTCGCCGATGATGATGACGCCATCTGGAAACTGGTCCGCCGGTTCTTGATCCTCGAGTTCGATTTCGAGTCGACGGCACCGCTCGCCCGGACCCATGCGCTGGCGCTGGCGCGGCAGGTGCTCGCAGACGAGGACATCTCGCGTGCCGGGTCACTATGGAGCGACCTCGTTGAGATATCGATCGGCATCGCGAAGGTAGGCGGTGAGATCGGGCGGGACGAGCTGCGGTCCGAACTGGCGAAACGCGGGTTTCGTCTAGCCGGCGACCGCGAGTACCTGCCAGCGCGAAGGCAACTGGCGGACATGGCCCGGAGGACGCTGGCGGGGATCGGCAGAACCGTCGCCGGCGTGCATCTCACCCGGCTCGAAGTCGTTGCCGCGTTGGATCAGACGTTGGACAAGCATCGCTTCGCCGAGCTCCGTGGCGGACCCGGCGTCGGCAAGTCTGCCGTGCTTCGTCAGGTCGCCGAGCGCGCTGGCCGGGAAGCTAATCTTATCGTGCTCGATCCGCTGTCCACACCGCCCGGTGGCTGGCTGGCGCTCGCGCAGGCGCTCGGCATTCCAGGTACCGCCCGCGACTTCCTCAACGACCTAGTGGTGAGCGGCGCCAGCATCATTATCGACAGTTTGGACATGTTCGCCGACCTTGCGCGCCAGCGCACGGTGAATGAACTGCTGCGTGAGGCCAGCACGATCGACGGCTTCACGGTGATCGCAACCGCGCGTACCGGCTATGGGGACGTCGGTGGTTCATGGATAGCGGACGACGTGGTCGAAGCGTTCGGCGGCATCCACGCCGTCGAGGTTGGTGAGCTGAGGGACGCAGAAGTCGAGCTTCTGGTCGACAGAACGCCCGAGCTTCGCTCAATCCTGGCAACTGGCCATCCCGCGGCGCGCATCGCGCGCAATCTCTACCGGCTCTCCCGGCTTCTCAAAGCACCGGCGCCTGCGGACATTCGGACGGAGGCGGAACTGGCAGGGCACTGGTGGACGAGCGCCGATGGCGCACAAGGTGGCACTATCCGGCCGGCACAGCGAATTCTGGCTGACCTTGCCCAGAACAACTTTGCTGGTGGACATGCCCTAGGGCTGCGCGAGGACACCCCGGCGCGTGCGCATTTGCTCGGCTCCCTGACGCTGAGGGAGGTACGTCGTGATCATTTGGACTTCTACCACGACGTGCTCCGCGATTGGGCCATCGGAAGCCTCATCAACGAGGACCACTCGCGCCTGTCCGACCTCGACCGGTCGGCTCCCGTTTCGCCGCGCGTCGCGCGCGGCATCGAGTTCGCCGGTCGGCTGGCGCTGGAGAAGCGCCAGGACTGCACCGCCTGGCTCGACCTGCTTGCCCGATTGTCGCCCGCCGGCGCCCACGGTTCATGGCGCCGTCAGGCCGTGCTGGCGATCGTTCGCTCGGAGATCGGATTCGAGCTTCTCGAACGCTGCAGCTCGGCGCTCCTGGCCAACGGCGGCGTCCTATTCGGCGAGCTCGTCACGGCGATCGCGGCGGTGGAGACAGTACCCACGGCCGACCTCTACGCAGCCATGAAGGTGGAGACCGGGAAGCAAATCCCGCGGTCGCTTCGAACCAACACGACCGGCACGGGCGTTTCGCTGCTGTGCTGGGTGATCCAGCATTTGCAGGACATTCCGCTACAGGCAATCGGGGCCGCCATCGATCTAGTTGAGGTCCAAATCCAGCTGCTGATGGTGGCCCCGACGCTCACGAAGCCAACCGCGAAAATGCTGTTCGGGTGGCTCCGCCAGCTCGACGTCTGGGATGCCCAGGTCACGATCCCTAATTATCCAGCGGCTGGGCGCCTGGACAACAATGGCCGGCGGCGCATGGTCGAGGAGCTGCGCACGCTGGCGCTGCTGCTTTCTGCACACGCGCCCGAGGACGCCAAAGCATACCTGCGCGAGATCGCTGCCGAGCGCGACTCCTACAAAGTGAAGGCGATCCGGCCGATGAGTGCGGCGCTTGCCACCGTAGCTCCCGCCGAGCTCGCGGCGCTGATCACAAGCAGCCTGCATGAAAGTCGCGAGCAGAAATCCAGATATGGGGCTTCGGATGGTTGCGCGTTCAGCCATGCGGACAGCGGCTACCTGCCGGCATCACCCGCCCAACCACCCTTTCTGGATTTTCTCACCGCCTCTCCGCAGCACGGTCTCGCGCTGGTTCGCGGGCTGGTCGATGCCGCGATTGAGTACCACGCCGATGGGGCGGAACCCGGCGATGATGGATACATGGTGGTCTTCGACGACGGTCCGCGTTTTTTTCCGTGGACCTGGACTTATCTCTGGTCGCGCGATCAGGCCCGCGAGCATTCGGCGGCGTCCGGGCTAAAGGCGCTTGAGGCCTGGGGTCATGAGCGCCTAGACGCGGGCGAACCGGTCAATGCCGTCCTTTCCAACGTTCTGGGCCCATCCGGCAGTTGCGCTGCATATCTGCTGGTCGGCATCGACCTCCTCATCTCGCACTTCCCGAAGACCCGTGAGGCGCTGGTGCCGTTCCTCGCCAGTCCGGAACTGCTGGCAGTCGAGAGGCGCCGCGGCGGACTCGACCACATGGACAGCGGCGGCCGCCTCGCGATTAGTGACGAGCCGTCGGGTCGCGTCACGCTTGCTGATCTGCGCGCGAGGCCGTCGCGACGTGCAACCCTCGAAAGCGTGATTCCGGCTTACCTGACCGACGGTCCAGCGGCTGACACCCTGCGCGATAGATTACGCGCCGCAGTGGCGAGGCTCGAGCCGTATGGGGAGCATGCCGACTTCGGCGACCCATCCTTCATGGGTTCCTACGCCCTCAATATGCTGGATGCCGCCAACTGGGTGGAAGTTGAGGGCGGGCGTGCTTACCAATCTCCAAACGACGAGGCTGATCACTTGGAGCGGCTGAGCGCACGTAGCGCTGGAATAATCCGCAACAGTGAGATGGAGGCTCGCATCCAACTCGCGATCGACGGATCGCAGCATGCGACGCCCGGAACTGCGCGCGACGCCATCGCGTATGCTGCCGGCGACCTGCCGGACGACACCGACACTGATTCGCTGAAGTCGCGTTCGACACGACTGATCGCCACTGCCATGCTGGTCGCACGGGACGGCGACGATGCCCTCCTTGACGCTCACGAGACCTGGGTGCGGGAGGTCATCGGACGCGCGCTTCTCGAAAAGTCAGACCGGCATCCCGGAGCTGGGGACAGGTTGCGGTTCGACCGGCTCGCCCTTGGCACCCTGGCGCTGATCCACCTATGGGTGCGTCGTGGCCTCAATACAGATCGCGACGCGCTAATCGCCATTGCGGCGCGATGGGACGTTGCCGGGCTTCCGGCCTTCATCGCGGCGCGCGCGAGGATCGTCGAAACGGACCCTCGGCTGCTGAAGGCGGCAATGCGCGCCGCCTTTTCCGGTTTTCTTTGGCGATGGCACCCACGCAACAAGGACGAAGTCGCGCAGCGGCGCTTCAAGAAGGAACGGGTCGCCGCTACGGAGGAAGCCGTCACTGCCGAGATTGCTTGGCTCGACAGTGCAGACGAGCCAGCTTGGCCGACCTTTCCAAGCGAGAAGCCCATCCTGCGGCACCAAACTCGCACGCGCGTGTCGGGGCCGACGGCATTTGCCAGCGAGAACGACGCTTCCGCTAGGGTTGCCCACGGTGGAGCGACCGTCCACGTCGATAGTCAGGCCGCTGCGCAGTGGCTGCAGCTGCTCAACGGTGCCGGATCGAGGAGGTTGGATTGGGGTGACGAGATCGTCGAGGCCTATTCCGACTGGACTGCGAAAATCAACGGACTGGGCTTTCCTGCGTCGGCAGAGGTCGATCGTCCTCCTAGCGATTGGAACGAGCAATTCTATGTCCTGTTCGCAGCGACGCTCATTAATGCCTCCCCGGAGCGCTTCGACGCTCAGCTGAAGCTTATCACCGGCCTGCCCGATCAGTCGTTCTCGAGCGTTGCCGAGATCCTGATCCACGCGGTGGACGTCCTCTACTTCAATGACCCGTCACGGCCACCCGCGAGACCGGTCGAGTTACGGAGACAAATAGGAGATCGTACGCTGTCGCTTAGCCGCTGGAAGTTTAACGGCTCGCCCGGGAATTTTTCAATCGATTACGAAACAGGTGGGGTTGTTGCGAAGCTGCTCCTCAACACGTATAATCCCATCCGGGGCACACGGAGCTACCTCGTTTCGGAGGTGGCAGACCGGCTTGATCCGCTGCTCGATCCGATGCGACCTTTGCAACTGGGAGGTCCTACGACCTTCGTATCCCTTTGCACCATGAACATGCTGCTGGTGGCGCCTCGGGCACGACACCTCGCCTTCTTTCTTGATGCAGTGGAGGCTTGGTTCGAACGCTTACCCACCCACGTCGGTCTCTGGATCACGATGGGCATCGGTCGGAAGGTCGTCGAATGGCTCGAAGTGGCGACTTCGGAGGACGCGGGCATCTTCGGACCTGCCCATCCACAACGCGAGCGCATCGACCGCGTTCTTGGTCGGCTGGTCGGTGTCGGGGTCGCCGAAGCGCACCAACTGGAGAAACAGATCGAGCGGGCGACGATGGCCGACAGCCACACGGGATCTTAACTCAATGGCAGGTGCCGAGTGCCCCCGAGCTGCCGGATGTCGTCCCCGTGGTCTATCCGGGATCAACGATGCTGGACGTCGCGGCACCCCGCCATTGCTTACACCTAGTCCATTTCGGCGCGAGCGGTGCGGAGCGGACCTGGGCCAGCTTCGTCAGAAACCCACGAAAAGCGCCCGATCGCTATAGGCCAACCATTATTACGACCTCACCCAGGCCGTCAAGGCAGTGTCGGGCAATGGTGGCACTCATTTCGCCACCCTTGACCGCGTTCCGGTGCAACCCGCGTAGTCCGCCCTCGGGGCGCTCCGCGGCGGGGCTTGCCAGAGCCTCAGGCAGGGGGACGGGCCAGCGATGGCGCCGGCCAGCAGATCCGCAAACACAGTCGAGGCGGCCAGCGTCTCAGACAGGTCGTCGATGGTGGGCGCCTGCAAGGCGGCGAACTGTCAAGGCTGGGCATCACAACCAGCCTAGATGCGCTGCTGCGGACCGCACGCGTCAGTAGCAGGTTGGCAATGCCAGCGAAGCGTGCTGGACGTTGATGACTGGGCGACGCGCCGCGGTCGCCGCTACGGCACCGTGCTGGTAAACTTGAAGCTTTGTGGAGCGTCTTGCGCGATCTCTGTCAGTAGTTCAAGAAATCGACTAGGCTTCCCGTTCTCGTCGCGGGCCAGCCGATCGTTCCACCTCGCCCAGCGATCGGCGAGATCCGGACCTTGATCGCCCATGTCGGCCAGCGCGCGGCCGATCAGCTCGGTCGCCACGCCGCCGTCGCGCGCGTTGACGACGGCGGCGGCGAGCGAGTCGTCATCGCCTTGGTAGCGTCGGAGCAGGCGAGAGCATCCATTGCCGTCCAGAAGGCCGTGGGTGGCCATGCCGCGTGCCAGGGCGCCCGCCAGGCCGGACCACTCCGAAAGCCCGACCTCGAACGCCCCGTAGCGGAGCTCATCGACCGCGTCCGCCAGGGCGGTCGCGAGCGGCCCCGGGTTCGAGATGCGGGCAGTGTCAGGCCAGGACAGCATTGCCAGCCCGACGCGAACCAGGGCCGCGGCGGGCTGCGTAAGCACGGAGGCGTCCTCCAGGCGGGCGAACCTGACCTTGGTCCGCAGCCACGCGGCGTCGCTCCACATGGCGATGAAGGCGGCGGCCGGATCGGGAAGGTGTGCAAGAGGCCACGCGAGGTGTTGCGCGGCCGGGGAGGTGGGGGACTGCGCGAGCACATTGACCATCGGCTCGTTCTCAAGGCCGGCGCAAACGTCGCGGACCCAGTTTGAGAGCACTTCGACGGATGAAGCAGCCCCGTCCCAAAGCTGGATTGCGACCCCGAGGGGAGCGATGGACGTCCCTTTCCCGAGCCAATCCGTCCATACTGGGAGGCTTGAAGCAGGCCCGGCGGGCAACCTTCCATCTATAGCAACTGCCGTGCCTCCACCGAACAGCGCCCTGACCCGCAACGGGTGCGACCAACTGCCTGCTCGGAAGTGGGCCGCCACCGCGTCCAGCAGTGCGTGGCGGGGCGGAAGCCCGGCCGGGCGCGCCCCGGTGTTCGGGCGCGACAGGAACACGTTCCCCCACAGGAGGTGGGCCATCCACTCCAGCAGAAGCCGAGGCCCGTCGGAACGTGCCCGGGTCGCCGCTTCGATCTCCACCATAGCGTCGCGCACCGCTTTCTCGACACCGGCGGACGGGGCTCCGAACCGCGCGGCCCCGTCGAGCAACCCGACAAGCCGCTCCTCGATCTCGACCAGGATGGTCCAGGCAGAGGTCCGGCCATTCCATGCGCCTGCGTCCGTAAAGATGGTAGCGGCCTCCGCCAGCATCCGTGCGAGCCCGCTTACGTCCAGAAGGGATGAGGAGGACAGCATCACCGCGTTGAGCGCGGGATTAGCCACGATGTCGAGCAGCCTCGCCGCCCAGGCTGGATCGCAGCTTCCGACCAACCGCACCACGCGCCCGAACGGCAGATCGACGAAGACGTCCCGCACCCGCCAGCCCGCGCAAGCTTCCAGGCTCGCAGGCCGCCCTGCCGCTGCGATAGCCTGTTCGGTCCGCTCCCGGTCAAAGCCGTGGGCGGCTGAGCCGGGATGGGTGCCGAGCCGCCCCGCTTCAGCGTTGACCTCGCCTTTGGCCTCGACCGAGCCTTCCAGGGTGGCGGCGAGTTCATCGTCCGCCGCGAGGAAGGCGACGTCGCCAGCAGGGTGCCACAGCAGCCGGTAAGGAAGCGACAGGCCCGACGTTCCGGCCGGGCTGCGCATGGCCGACCGCATCGCCGCGCGGCCGAGGACATAGCTGGCCAGGGTGCTGAGCGGCCGGTCGGCCCCGCCGTCAGCGAGATGTGCGGCGAACTCTGTTTCCAGTTCCGACGCGAGGGGAAGGCGACGTCTTGCGCACCATCGCGTCGGGTTGTCGTCCGGCGATGCGAAGGCGCGCTTCAGCCTCTCGTCGGCGTTAGCCTCGGAGTAAGGCTGCTCCCTCAGAATGCCACACCAGGCGCATAGGGTGCCCACAGCCGTCCCAAGCTCCGGACGTGAATCAACTTCCTGGCGCGCTCCCTCAGCGGCGGCTTCGATCCGCCCTTCCCCGCTCCAGCCGACTCCGGGGTCAGACATCCGGCCACCTCTCGTAGAAGAAGTCCGCCGCCCGGGTGCTGGCGGCATCCCAACCGCGCGAAACCGCGGTGACACTGCGGTGGCCACCGCCCACCGTCGAGCCGAAGTGCCAGAGTTCGTCGTCGATGATTGCGAAGCGGTCGTGCACGCTAAGGCCAGGATCCCGCTCCAGCGAGGTCAGCCATTCGACACGGGGTACCTGCTGCGGTTGGGTCCGGAGCCTGCGTCGGACCATGGTGCACCACGTCTCCGTTTCCCGCGCGCTTCCGGTGAGTATCAGCACTTCGCGCGCGGTCGATCCGTCAAGTGCCCACGCCAGCGCTCCCGCTCCATCCTGAGGTTCAAGCTTCGGGTCGAGCACGAGCAGTTTGGACGCCTGCGAGACGGCAGTCCTGAACGAGGTCGAGGCACGGAAGCCGTCTCTGGAATTCCGCATGGTCTGGTCTACCCGGGACGGAAAAGAAGCGCGATCCCGTGTTCCGTCCGGCGTCGGCGGTCTCATCCACCATGACGCCGGGAACAGAAGTTCGGGCTCCCGAGGCGTGCGCGGGAGAGGCGCAACAGGCGCGGGCGCGCGCCGATCCGGGGGTGGCGGCAACTTAGCCTTCGCCTTGGCCCGCAGGAGCCGCCCGGGCCGCCCGCCGGTCAGCCAGCCACTCTGCGAAAGGTCGGGCAGCATTCACGTAGGGCAGCAAGTGCCCGAGGACCTCCTGGGGGTTCGGCAACTCGATGAGCACGCTCGCCCGCCTTCCGATCGCGTTCAGCGAGTTGCCGGACAGCCAGACGCGGCCGTCCGCGACGATGAAACGGTCGTGCAACGGCGCCCGCTGCCCCAGCATGACGAGCACCTTTGGATCCGCCCACCGTTCCCGTCTCAGCTCCGCCAACGCCGCCTCGGTCGCGGCCACGACGGGACGTCCGTCCGGCGCGGGCATCGCGCCCGAAAGGTACTCCGCCGAGGTGACCACGGTGACGGACACGTCCGGGCTTGTCACGGCGAGGATGAAGTCCCGCAACTCGATGGGGCCGAAGTAGGAATCGACGACGATCAGGGTTTCCCGGGCACCGCCGATGATGCTCCTGACCGCGTCCTGCGCCGTCGCTGGGTTGTCGAACCACTTCAGGCCGGAGGACGCCGCGAGCGCGATCTGGCGCCTGCGCGCCTCCGCGCGCCGCTGGCGATTGCCGGGCGATCCGTCGTCGGTGTCCTCGCCCACGACAGAGACGATCGAGGTGTCCCTCCAGGGAACGTCGAAATGCGTCTCCGCCCCGTCCTTCCCGTCGGACCGCTGGACGACGTGCCTCGTGGCGCCCACGACGTCAACTGTCGTCCGGATGGAACGCAGGAAGGACAGCGGCTCGCGCGTCCAGCAGACACCGTATTCCGGATGCAACAGGGCCAGCGCCGTCCGGTCCGACTTGCCCTGCCAGTCCAGTTCCACGAGCGCGCCGTCCAGGACGCGCTCCTTGGGCATGCCGAGGCCCAACATGCGCCTCTCCACCGCCAGCAGCCGAAATTCCTTTAACTCCGTGCCGGGCCACCACCTGACGCGCACCAGTTCGACCTCCCGGTCTCCTTCGACATGCAGACGGCTGCTTACATCTCGGATTACCGGGTTGTGTGACACCGAGAGCAGGGAGCCCACGTACTCAGGATGCTCCACGAGGTCGAACAGGAGGTTCTCGCGAAGCCAGGACGCGGCCGGCTGGTTGGCCAGCGCCGCTTCGACCTCAGGCATCGCCGGGCCGAACATACCTTTTGAGCGTACCGCGCCATGGACCGCTGGGAGGAAAGGCAGGGTCAGTGAGCTGGACAGGTCGCCGTCCACGGGTTCGCGCGTCGTGAAAGCCGCCGATATACGCCGTCCGTCGCCCGCGGTCGGCGCCCCCGGCTGGAGCGGTACGCGCAAGTCGCCTCCCTCTGCAGCCTCGAACCAGTCCCTGGCCGCGGCCGACGGCACCGAGTAGCGGGCGACATGAAGCGTGGGGGCGTCCTTCTTGAGCCGCAAGGACCTGAAGGAATGCGCCGCGAGAGGCGGGAAGCATGCGGGAAGGAACTCTGCCCAGCCGAACACCAACTGACGATTGTCACCGTTTCGCAGCCAGGCGAGGTGTATCATCGCCGCGCCACCAGCCGAATCCTCGCTGCCCATGCCCGGCGCAAGCTGCGAGACGCGGCTGTCTACATTCGATATCAAGTGGCCCGCATCAGCCCAAAGCCGACACCGCGCCTTGCAGCGAAGCGCATGGCTGCTACGGGGGCGGCGTCGCCCACCTTTTGCTCGACGTCGAGGCGGCCCGGCTCAACCGCGGCAGTTGCGCGATCCATCTGCGGCAGATCGATTTCTGCGTCCGCAGGTGCCACCCCGGCAAGGCCCATCGTGAACTCAGAATGGGGCCGCGTCGCAATTGCCGTGTTGGTAGCCGCCTTCAGGTCGTCCGCTTCCATCAGGTCCTCCTTCGTCGCAGCATGGCACGTCCGATCGTTGGCCAAAAGCACGCTCGCCGGCTTTATCCATCTGGCTTCCCATGTAGCCGCCCAAAGGTCAGCAACCAGTTCGTCGATCAGGGCGCAGTGACTGGTATCCATCCGGCCAGGGCCATAGCTATGCCGCGTCAGACCGTGGCGGCGGTGTCCTGGCTAGGCTTGCGCCGGCTCCAGGGCAGCAGCTCGTGCAGCCGGGCTACCGGGTTGTCTTTCATCTGTCGCAGCACGTCAGCGAGCCAGGCACGTGGGTCGGTGTCGTTTAGCTTGGCGATGACGATGGCCGCAGCGGTCGCCGCTGCGGTTGGAACCACAGATCAGCCAAGCCCGGCGGCCGGGTGCCGGGCCGCACAGGGCGCGCTCGGCGGCGTTATTGGTGAGGCAGATGCGCCCGCGGCTTGTGAACCGGTTGAACGTGTCTCTGCGCTTGAGTATCCGTGTTGGTCAAGCGGCCTTTGGCGTCCAGTTTCGCTGCCCGCG
>CAXTOB010000189.1:0-11195 GCA_964245505.1 uncultured Acetobacteraceae bacterium
AGGTGCCGGCCTGGACCTGCACGGTGTCGCCGTCCTGAGAGGCTGCAACGGCTGCGGAAATAGTGGCGAATTGCTGGTCAGCGCCCACTGTCAATGTTGTCATATTTCTCTACTTTTGTTGGAGAATAATGAAGTAACAGCTAAGATACTTAGATTATTTTACTAAGTAAAAACAAAACAGTACTTTGAGTTAACTGCTTTGCGCCTAATTTCGCTGTCCTTCATGTCGAACTGCACGCGTCTAATGCAACTCGTTAATAGAGTGTTCAAGTTAGGAATTATGTGGTCGTATGAACATCATGTGTGGTTAACGGGTTCGCCAACCTGATGCTTGGGCTTAACGGCGCGGGGCGCCTCGGCCTTCCTGCGTTCTAGTTTGGAATGACCGCCGACATACGCCTCCTGTGCCATCCGAGAGTGCCGCCGGGGCTGGCTGTGTCAGCAACGGCAGACCTTGCAGCCACTCCACGGCGAGCAAAGGAAGGTGTGGCACGGGGCCAACTCCCATCGCGCGACCGACCCGATGTCCGGACAGGCGTGTAAAGCGCATGATGACGAAGCCCTGCTTCGTGTAAAACCTACTTTACACCTAGCTACCCCTGCGCCGGGCGAGGCGTCTCAAGACCATCTGCATAAGGTTGGATTTGCTAAGAAAAATTATGGATGGCCGAACTGGCACGAGTCCTGCTTAGTAAACATGACTTGAACCTGCAAAGAGGCAGGGCAGGCTGTTGTGGAACTCGGACCAGCTCGGCGGTCCATACATTCGAGGTTAAGTCTATGAGGAAGCTTCTTCTCGCTGGCGTTGCCGGTATCCTGTCAGCCACAGGCGCATACGCCCTACCAGTTACGTCCGCCACGACCATCACGAATGGCGGCTACACGTTCTCTAACTTTTCTTGTTCCCCTGGCGGCAGCGGCAATACCACTTTTGGCGGCTGTGGCACCTTGGACGTCGTGCCCTATTTGACTAATGGGATCCAATTCGACGGCCTGTTGCAGGCCCAGTCTGCGAGTTCTACGACTCCTGCTTTCCTTGATGTGATCCTAAGCTACCAAGTTTCGTCCATAACGCCATTCTCGAATGTCGGCCTGATGTTTAATGGTGCCTTGACCGGTTCTGGTGGTCAGGCCGCGGTTGTTGAAAGCGCAACGTCTCAGACCGGCGCGTCACTCGGGCAGACGCAGGTTGACACCAGCACGCCCTCAAACTCCGCCACTCTGACGCTGAGCCCGGCACAGACTTTGGTCAACATAACGAAAGACGTCTCCGTGACCGCGCCCGGTAGCTCATCGGCGCTTATCAGCTTTATTGATCAGACGTTCTCTGGCAGTGGCGGCGGCGGTAGCCCCGGCACCCCCACCCCTGCTCCGACGCCGACGCCCACTCCGTCCGCCGTGCCGGAACCGGTGAGCCTCGCCCTGCTGGGTACGGGGCTGGTCGGCCTTGGACTCGTGCGCCGGGCCAAGCGCACCTAGGCCTGCGACCCTCCTCTTATGGACTGAACAACGGCGCTGTAAGGCGCCGTTGTTGCGTCAAGATCCCGTCCGCGGCCGCGTCATCAAGTCGGGAGGTATCATACAGGCTGCCGAACAATCCTGATTGGTTTAGTGCCTCCCACCCCAGCTTCGTCTGCTTCCCCGCGAGGGCGCAGGCCGGTGTAAGCCTACAAAACCTGCCCTGCCTCATGCCGCATCATGGAAAATGACGCCCAACGTGTGCCGCTGCCCCGTCCGCACCCGGCTGACCCCATGCCGCATCGTGACCCGATACGTGCCGCGTGTGCCGCCCACGGGCCGCTGATGGACGGCAAAGGCCACCGCCTCCCCTTGGCGCAGCGGCACCACCTCCGCCCGCGACTGCATCCGGGGCCGCTGCTCCGTCAGCACGAACTCGCCACCCGTAAAATCCCGTCCAGGCTCGGACAGCAAGACCGCGACCTGCAACGGGAAAACGTGTTCGCCATACAGGTCCTGGTGCAGGCAGTTGTAGTCACCCGGGCCGTAGCGCAGCAGCAGCGGCGTCGGGCGCGTCTGTCCGGCAGCATGGCACCGGGCCAGGAACGCCGCATGTTCCGCCGGGAAGCGAACGGGCATGCCTATCGCCTCGTGCCAACGATTGGCAACCGGAGCCAGTCGCGCATACAGCCCGGCACGCAGCGCGGCGACGGCAGAGGGCAAGGGATAGGCAAAGTACTTATACTCGCCACGTCCGAACCCATGCCGGGCCATGACGACGGTGGAGCGGAAGGCGTCCCCATCATACTCCGCCGCCAACGCGCCGCACTCGCCGGGCGTCAGCAGCGGGCCAAGGCCAGCACACCCCGCGGCGTCCAGCGCTGCCGTAGCAGCGTCCCAGTCCACCCCGTCCAGGGTCATGCGGCCTCCCGGTCCAGCAGGGCGCGCTTGCGCTCGACCCCCCAGCGGTAACCCGATAGGCCGCCATCCCGGCGCACGACGCGATGGCAGGGAACGGCGACGGCCAGCGGATTGGCGGCGCAGGCGCCAGCGACGGCGCGCACGGCGTCCGGACTGCCGATTGCAGCGGCAATGACAGCGTAGCTGCGGGTCTCACCCGGCGGGATCGCCTGCAGCGCCTGCCACACCCGCTGCTGGAACGCCGTGCCGCCAATGTCCAACGGCAGGTTCAGCCCGAGCCGCGGCGCCTCCACCAGCCCGATCACCGCTGCAACAGTAGCGTCGAAGTCCCGGTCGCCGCCATCCAGGACAGCGCGGGGAAAGCGGTCCTGCAGGTCTTGCACCAGCACGTCCGGATCGTCGCCGAGCAGGATCGCGCACACGCCCTTGTCCGTCGCCGCAACCAGCACCGCGCCCAACGAGGACTGCCCCACCGCGAACCGGATCGCCGCGCCCTGGCCGCCCCGGCGGTAGGCCGTCGGCGTCATGCCCAGCCGCGCGGCGGACTGCTCGTAGAACCGGCTGGGTGCACTGTAGCCAGCGCCGTAGATCGCCTCCGTGACGGTGCCGCCGGCACGGAGACCATCCGCGGCGCGCCGGGCGAGGTGAGCGTCGGCATAGGCCTTCGGGGTGACGCCGGTAGCCGCCTTGAACACGCGGTGCAGGTGGTGCGGGCTGAGCCCGGCGGCGGCGGCGATGGCGGCGAGGGTAGGCGCCTCCTCCGCGTCCTCGATCAGGCGGCAGGCACGCTGCACCGCGGCGGCGTGGCGGGCGGCCAGCCCCTCCCCATCCGGCTGGCAGCGCAGGCAGGGGCGGAAGCCGGCGGCACGGGCAGCAGCGGCGGTCGGGTAGAACTCGACGTTCTCGCGCCGGGCGAGGCGAGCGGGGCAGACAGGGCGGCAATACACCCCAGTGGTGCGGACGGCGAACACGAAGGCGCCGTCCAGGGCGGGGTCGCGGCGACGGATGGCGTCATAGCGGGCGTCGTCGGTGAGGGGAATGGGATGATCCATGTTGGCCTCTTGCAAAGGGCGCCCGGATGGCGCTGATGCCTGCACCCTGCCGCTAAAGGCCGGATGCGGCATCCCGCCGCTTGCGGTCAAATTGCCATGGCGGAGGGCTACCCGTCATCAAGCGGCCGCGCCGGGCCACCACCCGAGCGCACCATCAGCATACCCGGCGACACCAGCCGGAACAGCTCCGCCGGGCGGTGGGCCTCACCCGTGCGCCGGCGCCCGGTCGGCTCCACCAGCCGCTGCGCATCCACCACCTGCCGGCGGAAGTTCGCCTTGTCCAATGCCTCCCCGGTGATGCGCTCATACAGCGTCCGCAGCTCCTGCAGGGTGAACTCCTCCGGCAATAAGAAGCCCGGCAGCGACGAGTAGCTGCTCTTGTCCCGCAGCCGCCGCACCGCCTTGGCCGCAATGGCGCCGTGGTCGAAGGGCAGGGGCGGCAGCCGGTCCACCGGCACGATGTCCCGCAGTACCTCGCCATGCAGGTGCCCCGACGGCACCAAGCCCAGGTAAGCCACCGCCAGCGACCAGCCGCGCGGGTCCCGGTGCCGGCCGGAGAAGGTGTAAAGCTGCTCCAAGTACGACACCTCCATGCCCAGCTTGTCGCGCGCCACGCGCCGGGCCGTGGCCTCGGTGTCGTCGTCCTCGTCCACCCGGACATAGCCGCCAGGCAGCGCCCGGTCGCCGGCGCAAGGCTCCCGGTCGCGGCGCGGCAGCAGCAGGCCCAGGCCGCCCTCCACCAGCGCGAACAATGCCACGTCCACGGTTGCGATGGGCTTGTCGAATTCCATGCCGCATAATTTGCATGTTTGAGTGCTCTTGACCATAACCCTAGTTAGATGCATATATACCTTATCAACGGGAGGGCATCATGGGTTACGGACGCTTCACTTCGACGGATTGGGACAGCTTCACCGCGCACCGCACCGCCGGGCGCAGCCGGCACGACGTATTCAGCCGCGGCCTGCGCGCCACGATGGACCCGCGCCTGCTGGCGGCCGGAGTGCGGGAAAGCCGGGACTCGCCGGATAACCCCAACAGCACCCCGGTGATCGTCGGGCTCGACGTGACCGGCAGCATGGGCATGATCGCCGAGGCCATCGCCCGCCACGGCCTGCGCACCCTGTTCGAGGCCATCTACGACCGCCAGCCTGTCCCCGACCCGCACATCATGTTCATGGGCATCGGCGACGCGACCTGCGACCAAGCGCCGCTGCAGGTCAGCCAGTTCGAGGCCGACATACGCATCGCCGAGCAACTAGTGGACCTATGGCTGGAGGGCGGCGGCGGCGGCAATAGCAGCGAGAGCTACACCCTGCCCTGGCTGTTCGCTGCCCTGCACACCGCGACCGACGCCTGGAGCAAGCGCGGCCGCAAGGGCTACCTGTTCACCATTGGCGACGAGGAGCCGCCAGAGATGCTGACGGCCCGGGAGCAACGCCGGGTACTCGGCCAAGGCCAGCGCGACCTCTGCACCCTGGACGTGCTGCGATTGGTGAGCCGGCAATGGGAGGTGTTCCACATCATCGTCGAGCAGGGCAGCCACTGCCAATCCGGCGGCCTCGACCGCGTGGTCCGCAAGTGGACGGGCCTGCTGGGCCAGCGGGCGCTGCGCCTGGCGGACTACACCCGCCTGCCGGAGGTGATTGTGTCCGCCATGCAGGTCAACGAGGGCCGCAATGTGGACGACGTGGCGGCAAGCTGGGGCGGCAGCACGGCAGACGTGGTCCGGCACGCAATGCGGCTTGGCGCGCCGCCCGCGGCCGGGCGGCCCAGCCTGCTGCGGCTGCTAGGCCGATGACCCGGCGGGCGCAGGCCGTCATCGGCGCGTGCTGGGGCGACGAGGGCAAGGGACTGCTCACCGACGCCCTGGCACGGCCGGACACGCTGGTGGTGCGCTTCAACGGCGGCGCGCAGGCCGGGCACACGGTGGTGGCGCCGGACGGGCGGCGGCATGTGTTCCATGGAATCGGCAGTGGGACGTTCCGAGGGGCCGCCACCTTCCTGTCGCGCTTCCATGTCCACAACCCGCTGCTGCACGGGGAGGAAGTGTCACAACTCCGGCGCCTCGGCCTGACGCCCCGGGTCATCGCGGACCCGCGCGGGATGGTCACGACGCCTTGGGACATGATGCTGAACCAGATGGCGGAGCAGGCCCGCGGCACGGGGCGGCACGGGTCCTGCGGCATGGGCCTGAATGAGACCGTGACGCGGACGGAGGCAGGGTTCGCGCTGACCGCCGGGCAGCTTGGCGACGCCCGCACGCTCCGGGACATCCTGCACGGCATACGCACGCGTTGGGTGCCGCAGCGGCTGGACGCGCTGGGGCTGCGGCCCGGCCCGGATTGGCTGGCACGACTGGACAGCGCCGCGATCTGGGACGCGTTCCTGGACGCCGCGCAGGCGTTCGTGGCCGAGGTGCCGATGGCGGCAGATGCCATTGCGGCGCATTCCGGCCCCATACTGTTCGAGGGCGCGCAGGGCCTGCTGCTGGACGCGGAACACCGCTGGTTCCCGCACGTCACCCATAGCCGCACCGGGCTGACGAACGTGGCAGTCTTGGCGCAAGAGGCTGGAATCGAAGCGCTGGACGTGACCTACGTGACCCGCGCCTATGCGACCCGGCACGGCGCCGGACCGTTCCCGCGGGAGGCGGAGATGTCGTATCCGGATGCGACCAACGTGCCGAACCCCTGGCAGGGCACGCTGCGGTTTGGCGAACTGGACCTGGATCTGCTGCACGAGGCAGTGACAGCGGACATGGCCGCGTCGCTATTGCCGGTGTCGCACCGGTTGGCCATCACGTGCGTGGATCAGGTAGGGGAACGTGTTGCGTTCTGGCACGGGAGCACGGCCCACACAGCGGGACCGGCGGCGCTGCTGGACACCGCGCAGGCCCTGCTTGGCAGCGGATTGGTCGCCAGCTATGGGCCGACGCGAGCCACATTAAAGACAAGCGAGCCGTTGGGCCAGCGTCACCGGCACGCGGCCTAGAGCACGGATATTGTCGCCGCGGAGCGAGCATTCACCGTGGCCTCACCAGACGTTCGCGGACGGCTTCCACGGACATTCCTCGACCAGCAGATTGGCGACTGCGTAGTCCAAGCTTAGGTCGGCCGCTGCATCCTCGTTAGCGCGTGGCGTCAAAGCCGAGGAACCCGGCCTGCGGCACCGGGGTGCCGCCCTGGCCGGCGAACAGCCGGGGCGCCTGCAGCGACGGCCCGGTGCCAGGGCGCGCGGCAACGGCCTCGCGTTCGGCCCGGCTATCCCGTGCGGCGATCCGTGCAGTATCGCGCTCGGCACGAGCAGCGGCGGCGCGGCCCTGCGGCGTAGCGGGCACCGGTCCGCTCGAAGTGGTGTAGCCGTTGCCGCCGCGCAGCGTCAGCAGCAGGAACGAGATCTCGTTCCGCCCGAGGTCCACCGCCAGCTCGAGCGGCGTCAGGCCCAGTACGTTGATGCTGTTCAGGTCGGCGCCGTGGTTGATGGCATCCTTGGCGGTCGCGAGGTCGCCGCGGTTAATGGCGTCGAACAGCGCCTCGTTCGGCGGTAGGTCGGCCGCATTTCGTTCAGCGGGTGCGACGGCGGTGGGTTCAGCGCGGGAGCCAGGCACGGCGGGGGGCGGCTCTTCGCGCTTGGCAGTCGCCTTTGGCGTGGTGCCGGGCGTGGGATGGATGCCGCCAGCGCCGCTGCCGCCGCTTATCATCTGTGCTGCGGCGGGCAGGGAGAAGAAGGGAAGGAGCAGGAAAGGCAGGATGCGCTTCATGCCAGCGGTATAAGTGATTCCGAAACGCGTTGCCACTATGCGATTAAGCGCGGTTCAACCACCACACGCCAGCGTTCAGGTAGGTGGCGTAGGCCGTCCAGGCCAGGTAGGGCAGCAGCAGCGCCGCACCGGCCGGCTGCAACCGGCGGAACCGGGCTAGCGCCATCACCGCTGTGCACAGCATCAGCGCAATCACCAGTAGCGATACGTCGGGACGGTGCAGCCCAAAGAACGCCGGAGACCACAGCGCATTGGCCGCCAGCGCCCAGCCCCATGTACGCAGAGCAGCGCGCTTGCGGTCTATGCCCACGTCCACCCGTCGCCATACCAGCCAGGCGGCAACGCCAAGAAGCACATACAACAGGGTCCACACCGGGCCGAACAGCCAGTTGGGTGGCGTGCCCGGCGGTTTCGCAAGTGCGGCATACCAACCTCGTATCCCGCCCGCCGTCACTGCAGCATTGCTGAGGCCGGCCAACAGGCACAGGCCGACAAAGCCCGCAAGGACAAGCAACTGAAACCGCGCGGCGCGGCGACGAGGGGGTTCGGTGGGCTGGAAGGCACGCTGCTCCTAGGCTGCGCACCAAAGCTGGGGTGGGTGGGCGGCGACGGGAAGGGGTGACCTTGCCGTCGCCGCCGGTCATCACGGGTTGTAGGTGAAGGTGCTGATCTTGCAGACGTCGATATTGGACTTTTCGATCGACTTGCCGCCATCGAAAACGGCCTTGAAGTCGAACCGGCAGGCGCCTGTGCCGTCATTGATGTTGATCGTGACGGTGTCGCCGTCGTCGAGCGTGTCTTTGCCGAGGATGTCTTCCTCCCATGACTTCGCGCCGACCTTGGAGGCGAAGAAGTTGGTCATTGTCTGGCCGGTCTTGTTGATGATGTCCACATGGCGATCCGCTGCACGTGCAACCGGAGCATGAACGGCCAACGATAGAACTGCGGCAAGGATAAGTAGTCGGCGCATGGCATTGGCTTTCAGGCTGAGGGTTGATCGACGACGTACTCGTAGGCCGGACGCCCTCAAGAAAGCGTTACAATTCCGACAGTGTCGATGGCGAAATCAGTCGGAATCTGTTCGGAAATGTCTTTGCTCCGGCTGCCTACCCCACCCCCTCCCGCCGCCACGCCAGCAGCACCAGCCCGAGCAGCAACGGCAGTGCAGCCCAGGGCGGCAGCAACGGCATGGCGTCCAGTCCGGTCACCACATGGTCATGCCTCCGCGGCAAGCCGATCCAGCCAGAGCCCGAACTGTCCCGCCCCGGCTCGGTCCGGCGCAACTCCGGCATCCCACCACCGATAAAACGTATGCTGCCGCCGCTGGCGTGCACGATGGGAGCCATAACCGTTGCAGTCGCGCGCAAATCTGCGGTCTCACGCGGGTTCGTGTCGGCAGCGGCGGCAAAAGCCTGGCGCGCACCGTCCGACACTGCCCATACGCCAGGCGCTGCCGCAGGAACTGACGCCGTACTATGGCCCGGCGTTCCCGGCACGAGCGGCACTCGGCTCACGGCACCATCGGGCGAGGTCACTGTCACCTCGGGCGGGGGGCCGTCGCCAAGGGTGCGGCGGTCCACCAGCAGCTGGCCATCCTCCAGGCGGGCACGCAACGCTTCCTCTTCAAGCGCCGGCTCCTTCATCAGCCAGTGGGCGATGCGCCGCAGGAGCTCGGCCTGCGGGCCACCGCCCTCGTGCCCGCGGGACCACAGCCAAATCTGGTCGGACAGCAGCATGGCAACGCGGCCCTCGTCCACATGCTCCAGCAGCAGCAGCGGCGAGCCGTCCGGAGTTGCCATCTCCGGATTCAGGGCCGACCCGGCGACATTGATGCGGCGATACCAGTCGCCCCAGGCAGGCTCGCCCGTAGCCGACCAGCCTGGCAAATCCTCCGTTACCGGATGCCGGGTGCCCAGCGCCGTCACTTCCGGACGGAATTCGCCCTGCACCTCTCCGCCCACCGTAGGCCGTGCTGGCAGTATGCTTCCAAGAGGCGTCGCAGCCAGACTGGTAGGGCCGGTGAACTCCGGTCCCACGGACAGCAGCAGCCCACCGCCCTGCCGCACATAGTCGGCTATGTTGCGCAGGTAGCTCGGCGGCAGGATCCCGCGGTTCTGGAACCGGTCCAGGATGATCAGGTCGAATTCCTTGATTTTCACCTGGAACAGCTCGCGCGTCGGAAAAGCGATCAGCGCCAGCTCGTTTAACGGCGTCAGGTCGTCGCGATCCGGCGGGCGCAGGATGGTGAAGTGGACGAGGTCAACCGCCGGATCGGCCTTCAACAGGCGCCGCCAGGTGCGCTCCCCGGCATGCGGTTCCCCCGAGACCAGCAGCACCCGCAGCCGGTCGCGCACGCCGTTGATCTGGATGACGGTGCGGTTGTTCAGTTGGCTGACTTCGCCGGGCAGAGGCGCCACCTGCAGCTCGGCGATGGTGGGACCGGCGCGGGTGATGGGCAGCGTGACCTCGACGTCGCGGCCGATCGGCACATCCTGGGTGACCGGCGGCTCGCCGTCACGGCGCATGGTGAGACGGGCGGAGCCGCTTGGGTTGGGAACACCCAAATCCTCCACGACGACCTTGACCGTCACATCTTTGCCGACGACGCCGAAGGTTGGGGCCTCGATCACGCGCAGCCGGCGGTCGGTTTCCTCGCCCTTTGCGGGGATCAGGACGTGGATGGGTCCGGCAGGCGGGGCGGCAGGGATGTCGTGAACCTGGCCATCCGTGAGCGCGACGATGCCGGACAGGCGGGAGCGGGGAATGTCGGCCAGCGCCCGGTCAATGGCACCAAACAGCGCGGTGCCGTCATGCCCGGCCTCCGGGACCTCTATTGTGCGGAGTTCAAGGTCGGGCATGTGGGACGCCTGCTCCTGCAAACGGGCACGGGCGGCGTCACGCACAGCGGCGCGGTCGCCGACCGACATGCTGGCGGTCTGGTCCACCACGAGCAGGGCGATGTCGGATAGCGTGTCCCGGGTCTCACGGATCAGCCGGGGACCGGCGAGCCACGCGAGCAGGACCAGGAAGGCCAAGCCGCGCCAGGCCGTGCCGCGGGCGCGGCGCAAAATGGCGGGCAGCAGCGCCAGGACGCACACAGCCGCAAGCACGCCGAGCGCCCACCACGGCAAAGCAGGGTCGAAGCGCAGGGCGGCGTAGGCTTGTTCAAGCTTCATGGCTTCAAGGCCCCTGGCTCGCCGTCGAGGACGCGGAGGATAACGGGCAGGAGCGCCGCTTGGACTTCATCAAGGCCGCATCCGCTATCGGTTCTACAGGTGATCGCCTTCGCTCCGGCCAGGCTAAAGTCATATGCTTGCCGCAACAATTTTGACCGTGCGAACAAGTCCAGCCCATTGCTCCGGCCTATTGCATCAGCTTGGCCTGCCAAGGCCCCACTTTGCCGCAGCAAGGCATAACTGACGAAATCAGGCATTTGTCGCGCCCGGCAGCACGCTGCCACATGCCATTCCGGCCGTCACTGACCCAACCGCTCCAACAGCGCCGGCACATGGACCTGATCGCCCTTGTAGTTCCCTGTCAGCGCATACATCACCAAATTCACTCCAAACCGGTAGGCCAGCGTGCGCTGCCGGGTGCCTCCGGGGATCGTGGCGTATGGGTTGCGCCCGGCGCCATCCACCGCCCATGCGGCCGCCCAATCATTGGCGCCGATAATCACGGGGCTGACGGAGTCGTTGCTGCGGTCCTGGTCCCGTCCCACCCAAACGGTGTCCCCATCGAACCGCCCCGGGAAATCCTGCAGCAGGTAGAACGACCGCGCCAGCACGTGGTCACCACTCAAAGGTGCCAAAGGCGGAACCTGCAAGCCCGCGCTGATGCGTCGCAGTGCGGCATCGCTGCCGGGATTGAATCCTGCGCCGGTGCCTGCGCCCTCGGTGCCGCCACCGCGGGTGTCGATCAGGATAATGCCGCCGCGGCTGGTGTAATCATTCAACGCAGCAACCGCCGCCGGGTTAGGCTCGGCATCTGGGGTAATGGGC
>CAXTOB010000190.1:0-11172 GCA_964245505.1 uncultured Acetobacteraceae bacterium
CTTCGACCTGACGGCAGTCGCCTGGGTGCACCGGAGCATCTGGGCCAGCCAGTAGGACTTCCTTCTCCCTCTCCCGGAGGGAGAGGGAGAAAAAGCAGCCGGCGCTATCGAGGATTCTACTTGGCGCGGCGGCATTGCCGCGCAACCATGCTCACCGCAACCGCTGGGATGACCCTCATGCGCGTCCTCATTGTCATCATGGTCCTCTTCGCAGCACTTCCCGCCCGTGCCGCGGAGGCCGTGGACATGCTGCTTGTCCTCGTATCCGACGTTTCCCGCAGCGTGGACGACTCCGAGTTCACGATGCAGAAAGACGGCTATTCCGCAGCCTTCAACGACCCGCGCGTGATCTCCGCCATACGCAGCGGCGCGGTCGGCGCCATCGCAGTTTGCTATGTCGAGTTCGCCGGCTCATTCGAGGTGCAGACCGTCCTGCCCTGGCGCATCGTCCGTGACGCGGCCAGTGCCCGGGCGCTGACGGACGAGATCACGGCGGCGCCGCGCAGCTTCTATGGCCGTACCAGCATCAGCGCCGGCATCGACCGCGCGATGCACCTGCTGCGCGATGCCCGTGGTCAGTTCGAGGCGCAACGCCAGGTGATCGACGTGGCCGGCGACGGCACCAACAACAGCGGACGCGACGTGCAGGCTGCACGGGACGAGGCAGTGGAGGCCGGCGTCACCATCAACGGCCTGGCCATCATCAACGAGCACCCCGTCAGCTACACCTATGCTCATGTGCAGCCGCCGGGCGGCCTGCCGGAATGGTATCGTCAAAACGTGACCGGCGGACCCGGCAGCTTCGTGCTGGAAGTGCGCGAGTTTTCGCAATTCGGAGACGCAATGACCCGCAAGCTCATCAACGAGATCGCCGCCCTGCCCGCCCCCGCCGGCAAGGCGCCGCTGTAATGGGGTTGCTGGTCAACGGCTCATGGTCCGACGAGTGGTATGACACGTCCAAGAGCGGCGGGGCCTTCCAGCGGTCGGAAAGCCGTTGGCGCAGTTGGGTGACGCCAAACGGGCGGCCCGGCCCGACGGGTCGGGGAGGCTTTGCGGCGGCGACCGGACGCTACCATCTGTATGTCTCCCTCGCCTGCCCATGGGCGCACCGCACGCTGATCCTGCGGCGCCTGAAGGGGCTTGAGGAGATGGTCGGCTTGTCCGTCGTGAACCCCGTCATGCGGGAGGGCGGCTGGTCCTTTGTGCCCGGCGCTGGCGTGGTCGCTGATCCCGACGGCGCTGCCTACCTGCATGAGATCTACACCCGGGCCGAGCCGGGCTGCACCACCCGCGTCACGGTCCCCGTGCTCTGGGACCTGCAAACCGGCACCATCGTCAGCAACGAAAGCGCCGATATCCTACGGATGTTCAACTCCGCCTTCGACGGCGTCGGCGCCTTGCCCGGCGACTTCTATCCGGAGCCGCTGCGCCAGAACATAGATGCCCTCAACAGCCACATCTACGCGACGGTGAACAACGGCGTTTACAAGGCGGGCTTCGCCACCACCCAGGCCGCCTACGAGGCCGCCGTACACCCCCTGTTCGAGACGCTGGACTGGCTGGACGACCACCTGGCCCGGCGCCGCTTCCTGTGCGGGGACGTCATCACCGAGGCGGATTGGCGCCTGTTCACCACCCTCGTCCGGTTCGACGCCGTGTATGTCGGGCATTTCAAGTGCAACATCCGGCGCCTCGTGGACTACCGCGTGCTCTGGGCCTACGCCCGCGACCTGTATGCCCAGCCTGGGGTCCGGGAGACCGTGGATTTCGATCACATCCGCCGACACTACTACATGAGCCATCCCACGATTAATCCGTACGGCATCGTCCCTGCCGGGCCGATCCTGGACTGGGATGCGCCGCCATTGCGTGCGCGGGGCGTCCAGATGGCGGGCGACATGGAGGCCGCGCATGGAACTGCGTAACCTCGGCCGCTCCGGCCTGCGGGTCTCGGCCATCGGGTTGGGCTGCAACAACTTCGGTGGGCGCATTGGGCTGGAGGCCAGCCGCGCCGTGGTCCACGCGGCGCTGGACGCCGGGATTACCCTGTTCGACACTGCCGACGCTTATGGCGAGCGCGGCGGTTCGGAAACGGCGCTGGGCGAGATCCTTGGCCCCCGCCGCAAGGATATCGTGCTGGCGACCAAGTTCGCGTTGCCGATGGACGACGCCGAGACCCTCAAGGGCGCCAGCCGCCGCTACATCATGCAGGCGGTGGACGCCAGCCTGCGGCGGTTGCGGACCGACTGGATCGACCTGTATCAGCAGCACCGCCCGGACCCGCTGACGCCCATCGAGGAAACGCTGCGCGCGCTGGAGGATCTGACCCGCGCCGGCAAGATACGCTATGCCGGATGCAGCAACTTGCCATCCTGGCAGGTGGCGGACGCGGATTGGACCGCCCGCCACCTTGGCATCCCCGGTTTCGTATCCTGCCAGGACGAGTTCTCCCTGCTGGTGCGCGGCAACGAGGCGGAGCTGATGCCGGCGATGCGTGCGCACGGCTTGGGCCTGCTGCCCTACTTCCCGCTGGCCAGCGGGCTGCTGACGGGCAAGTATCGCCGCAACCAGCCAATGCCCGAGGGTGCGCGGCTGACTGGGACGCAGCGTCTGGCCGACCGCTACTTGACGGATGCCAACTGGGCTAAGGCCGAGGGGCTGCAGGACTTCGCCGAGGCGCGCGGCCACACCATCTTGGAACTCGCATTCAGCTGGCTGCTGGCCCAAGCCCCGGTCTCCAGCGTGATCGCCGGGGCGACCCGGCCGGAGCAGGTCCAGGCCAACGTCGCCGCCGGTGGCTGGGTGCTGGCACCTGAGGAGCTCGCCGAGGTGGACCGGATCACCGCCAAAACGTGACCAGCCGGATGTTTCGGCCTTTTACATAGATACCATGGAACCTTCGTCGGCCTGATTCGTCATGGTGGCTCACACCCCGGCGGCGGAGCATAGCCATGGTAATGGACACCAAGAACGTCCCGAGTGACGTGCTGACGACAGACGCGGCCCGGGGTGACGGCCTGCAACCCGGAACGTCGAATTGGACCGTCGCCACCGACGTGGCCGCTACCGAGGTCATCCCCGTGTTGCGGGAAGAGTTGAAAGTCAGCAAGCGCGAGGTCGAAACAGGCCGGGTCGTCGTCCACAAGACGGTGTCCGAGCGCGACGAGACCGTCGAGATGCTGCTGCGCCGAACCGATGTTTCTGTCGAGCGCGTGCCAGTTGGCCGTACCGTAACGGAAGCGCCGGCCTCCCGTGAGGAGGGTGATGTCCTCATCATCCCGGTGCTGGAGGAAGTGCTGGTGGTTGAAAAGCGGCTCGTCCTTAAAGAGGAGCTGCATATCCGCAAAACCACCACGGAGCGCACTGCCCATGAGGTCGTGCGTCTGCGCACCGAAAATGCGCAAATCGAGCCGAGCGGAAATATTTCCGTTACTGGCGATACCAGTAAGGAGTTTTGAACATGAGCGGTTCCTACGTCAATAACGACACGCGGTCCGATACGCTGAATGATGCAGCAGCGCATGATAAGGGCCTGTATAACCCGGATACGCACGATAATCAGATCGTCGCGCTCTATGAGACGATGGCTGATGCCAACAAGGCCCGTGACATGCTGGTCCATGCCGGCGTGAGCAGCGAGTCGATCCAGGTGATGGACAAGTCCAGCGACACCATGGCGGGCGGCGTGGATTACGAGGCTGGCAATCAGGGCATGTGGGGCGCGATCAAGAGCCTGTTCGTTCCCGACGAGGAGGCGCACGCCTACAACCACGCCATCACCAAGGGCCACGCGATGGTCGTTGTCTCGCCGGCGCGCAGCGCAAACCGTGAGACGATCATCCACACGCTGGAAAGCACCAATCCCATTGACTTCGACGCGAAGCTCGAGGAGTGGCGCCAGTCCGGCTACGATTACCAGGGCACCAGCCAGGTTGCCGGCGCTGCTGCAGCTAGTGCAACGGTGAACCGTGCAGCCTCGACCCCCGCCAACTACGCCGTGAACCAGACGACTGCGACAAATAATATCCCGGCAAACGCAGGGATGGCCAGCACTGCCGCGACGATGGGCGCCAGCCCGACCAGTGGGATGGCCGGGGCGCCCAGCACTCCTGCAGCCCGGACGTCCACCTCGGCCGCCGATACCGACACGATCAAGGTGATGGAAGAACGGCTCCGGGTTGGCAAGCGTGAAGTCGCCGCTGGCGCCGTGCGTATCCGCAGCTATGTCGTCGAGCGTCCTGTTGAGGAGCAGGTCAGCCTGCACGAGGAGCGGGTCCGCATCGAGCGCCACGCTGTTGACCGTGCAGTGACAACAGAAGATGCGGCAGCCGCGTTCCAGGAGCGCACCATCGAGGCGCAGGCGCGGTCCGAGGAGGCAGTCGTGCAGAAGGATGTGCGCGTAGTCGAGGAAATCGGCATCAAGAAGGAAGCCAGCGACCGGACCGAGACCGTGCGCGATACCGTCCGCAAGACCGAGGTTGATGTGGAGGACACGTCTTCCGCCGCTCGTCCGGCTGGTTCGGCGACCACCACCAACACCGGAAAGACCAGCAGCGGCACCATGGGCACCGGCGGCCAGACCACGAACCCGACAAGCGGCGCCACCACCAGCGGCACCAACGCGCCGCGCAAGTAAGCTACTGCGACCTGCTCCTTCTCCCTTTGGGAGAGGGCCGGGGTGAGAGAGGCCGCATGGACCGTGATCGGGCCATGCGGCCTTCAGTTTGTCTCGGCAGCAGTAGCGCATGTGGCTTCCCTCACCCCAACCCTCTCCCGGAGGGAGAGGGGGCAGGCAGCCGGAAATTGTCGAAGGCTCCTGCCTTCCCTCTTCGTTGTAGGAGTTGGCGATGCGTTGGACCGCTCTGCTCATCGTCGCCGCATTGCTCGGCTGCAGCACCCCGCTCCCCGTAGGCAGCTTCACTGCTGACGGTCCTGCGCTTGATCCTGTGCGCTTCTTCACCGGCCATGTTCGCTCCTGGGGCGTCCTGGAGGACAGGTCGGGGCAACCCACCAGCATTGTCACCACCGACTGCACAGGTGACGCCGATGGCCCGGATGGGCTCCGCATGACCCAACGCCTGACTATCGGCGAGAACCCTCCAATAACCCGTACATGGCACATGACACGGGTTGCACCAGGACGGTTCGAGGCGACGGCCAACGACATGGTCGGGACCGCCACCGGAGATGCCAGCGGACGCGCGTTCCACTGGCGATGGACGCTTGCGCTCAGCCCAGGCAATGCCCTCAAGAACGTTACGATGGAGCAGTGGTGGTACTTGCTGGATGACGGCTCCATGCTCAACCGCACGACAGTCAGCAAGCTTGGCTATATTGCTGCCGAAGTGACGGAGCACTTTGCCCCTGTGCGCTGACGCATCTGCCGAGTGGCCGGTCCTGGATGTGCTGCCCGGCATACAGGCCAGGATCGTGCGCGACATGCCGCCGCTCGACCCGGCGCTGGACGCGGTCGTGGAGGGCCATTGGCAGGCTGCCTGCGGCCGGCACTCCCTATTCAACGGCCGCGTGTTTTGCGCCGACCGCTATGATGCCGCCGGGCTGGACGGCCATTGGACCGAGTATCGCCGCGTCGTGGCGCAGATGGCCGATCCGGCGCTGCGGGCGGTTCTCGGCGTGCAGTCCCTGGCGGTATGCGGCGTGCTGTGCTGCCGCGACGGGATCGTCGTGGGCCGGAGGGAGTCCGGGTCGCTCTATCAGCCTGGCCTGTGGCAACTCCCGCCCGCTGGCAGCGTGGACCAGGGCGCGGCCATAGACGGGGGCGCTGACCTGCGCGCCGCGTTGCTGCTCGAGCTGCGGGAGGAACTCGGCTTAGGCGCCGACACCGTTGCGACGATCCTGCCGCTCTGCCTGGTGGAGCACCCGACGGGAGTGCTGGACCTTGGGATGCAGATCACGACCCCGCTATCGGGCGCCGCCGTCCTGGCTGCGCATGAGGCGGGCGGCAACGCCGAATATGGCGAACTGGCCGTGGTGCCGGCGCCGGAGTTGGAGGCCTGGGTGGCCATCCGCGGCGGAGCGGCGGCACCAACGCTTCACGCCCTGTTGCGGCGGGTCCGTTAAAGGCAACCCCCGCCGTCCCGGCTGCGTCAGGACCGCGGCACCACAGGGACTCGTCATGCAAACATCCATCATGCGCACTATCGGCCACGCTTTGCGCGGCGTCCGTCCCGGCGTCATCATGCTGGCCAGCAGCCGGCTATCGGGCAACATGGGGTTTTCACTGCACGTCAGCAGCCCAGCCTTCGCTGATGGCCGGCCCATGCCGGCCCGCTTTACCCAAGACGGCGCCAGCCTGTGCCCGCCGCTCCAATGGGAGGGTTTGCCGCCGCAAACTCAGTCCAGCGTGCTGCTGGTGGAAGATGCGGACGTGCCGTCATTTCGGCCGCTGGTCCATCTGATCGTCCACTCCATTCCCCCGGATATGACTGAGCTGGAAGAAGGCGAAATACCGCTGCGCCTGGTTGGCCGCTCGAACAGCGGTTATTCCTGCGGGCGCAATTCGCTGGGCCGCCCGGGCTGGACGGCCCCAACGCCGCCGCCGGGTCATGGGCCGCACCGGTATGCCTTCCAAGTGTTCGCATTGAATGCGCGGCCGAGTTTCCCTTATCCGCCGGGCCGCTCGCTGCTGATGCGTACGATACGGCCGCACATCATCGCGCAGGGCCGGACCATCGGGACCTACGAGCGCAAGTAGTCCGGCATCGGTGCCGAGCCGCCGGGAACGCGTCCATAGCCGGTACGACCAAAACGCCGTCGGGCGTGCAGGCCCCGGTGGCAGCCAAAGGGGATCGCAGCCAGGTCCGGACGCAGAGCGACCGGACCTGGCTGACAATATATGCTTACAAACAAAAAGCCCGGACTGCTTTGCGTGCACGCTCGACGCAAGACAATCTAGTTACGACCGGGTCAGACCCTCAACGAATGCGGCGATGCCAGGCTGACGCGCCGTAGCGTTACGGGCGGCATGGAGTACGGCACGTACTTCCGCAATTGCTTGATCCAGGTGGGTGTTGACCACGACATGGTCGAACTCAGCCCAATGCGACATTTCATCCCGGGCAGCCGCCATGCGCCGGGTAATCTCGGTCGGGCTGTCGCCGGCGCGGGCATGCAGGCGCTGCTCCAGCGCAGTCAGCGAGGGTGGCAGAATAAAGACACCGACGACATCGCCGGGCAGCGATTGGCGCAATGTCTGATGGCCCTGCCAATCAATGTCGAACGCCACGTCCCGCCCGGCGTGAAGTGCACGTTCAACCGGTGCCCGCGGCGTGCCGTAGCTGCGGCCGAACACCGACGCCCATTCCAGCAGGGCGCCGGATGCGGCCATGCCGTCGAACTCGGCTTGGGTCCGGAAATGGTAATGGACGCCGTCCTGCTCGCCGGGACGGGGCGCGCGGGTGGTGGCGCTGACGGAAAGCGACAGGGCGGGCTCGCTGGCCAGCAGGGCACGGGTGATAGTACTTTTGCCGGCGCCCGACGGGGCGGCGATGACCAGGCAAACCCCACGCCGGGTCACTGTCCCCTCTCCCTCCGGGCCGGGGTGAAGGAGCGTGCACAATTGCGGCTCATGGAAGCGCTGTTCCAGCAGTTCCAAACGCGCTCTGTCTGGCAGCCAAGACCGCCTCACCCCGGCCTTCTCCCCGAGGAAGAAGCAGGTCATTCCACATTCTGCACCTGCTCGCGCATCTGCTCGACGACGGACTTCAACCGTAGGCCGGTCGCCGTCAGGGACACGGAGGCCGACTTGCTGCACAGCGTATTCACCTCCCGCACGAACTCCTGCACCAGGAAGTCGAACCGGCGTCCAACGGCGGCACCATCCTGCAACAGGGCGCGGGCGGCGGCCACATGGGATGCAAGCCGGTCCAGCTCCTCCCGCACATCGGACCGGGTGGCCAGCAATGCGACCTCGGCGGCGATGCGGTCCTCCGGCAGGCCGGGCCGGTCAAGCAGCAGGGCGGCCAAGCCGTCCATCATGCGGGCGCGCTGCAGGGCAGGCTGGTCGGCTGCTTCCGCTCCGGCTTGGGCATGCAAGACCGCAACCTCATCCAGTTGCGCGGCCAGGATCGTTTGCAGCCGCGCACCCTCCTCCAACCGCGCTGCGTGCAGGCCGGCAAGGGCCTGGGTGAACCCGGCCTGCACTGCGGCGATACCTGCTGGCGGCATGCCCTCATTGCCCGTGGCGGAGCGCAGTACTCCGGGCATGGCCAGCAGCGCCTCCGGCCGCGGCGGTGATGCGCCGGGTATTCGGGCGGCCAGGTCCAGGGCGAGGCGCAGGACCTCGTCCAGCACGGCGGGGTCCACGGCTAGGCGTGCCCGCTCGTCTCGCTTCACTGTCAGGGTCGCGGTCACGTTGCCGCGGCGGAGTGTGCGGCTTGCTTCCTCCCGCAATGCCGGCTCCAGCCCGTCCAAGCCCGGCGGCAAGCGCACGCGTACGTCCAGGCCACGTCCATTGACGCTGCGAAGCTCCCACGCCCAGGATAATCCGGGGGCAACCCCGTCGGTGCGAGCAAAGCCGGTCATAGAGGCCAGCTTAGCCGGCTCAGCGGTCACGGCTGCCTCCGTGCCCGCTCGACGTCGCGCCAGTGCGCTACGTTGCGGAGATGCTCCTCCTGGGTGCGGGCGAAGACATGGCCGCCGGTGCCGTCCGCCACGAAGAACAGCTCGGTGGACTGCATCGGCTGGGTGACGGCGCGAAGGGAAGCGGCGCCGGGCATGGCGATCGGGCCAGGCGGCAGGCCGGGAATCCGGTAAGTGTTATAGGGATCGTCGCTATCCAGTTCCGACCGGGTCAGGCCGTGATCCAGGATGCCGGCGCCCCCACTGGCGCCATAGACCACAGTGGCGTCGGATTGCAGCTTCATGCCCTGACGCAGCCGGTTCAGGAATACGGCGGCGACACGCGGACGCTCCTCTGGCTTTGCGGTTTCACGCTCTACGATGCTGGCCAGGACCAGTGCGTCATGCGGGCTGTCCAGCGGCAGGGTCGGGCTACGGTCGGCCCAGGCACGATCCAGCGCACGGCCCATCGCCTTGGTGGCACGCTCGATCAAGGCGGCGCGGGTGGTGCCGCGGTCGAAGGCGTAAGTCTCCGGCAGCAGGCTGCCCTCGGGTGGAACCGACACTGCGCCGTCCAGCAGCGGCGTGCGGTCCAGCAGGGCGGCGACCTGGATGGCAGTCAGGCCCTCGGGGATGGTGACTAGGTGCTGGATCGGCTTGGCGGTACGCAGGATGTGCAGCACCTCACGCAGGCTGACGCCGGCGGGAAATTCCAGCTCGCCTGCATGGAGGGCGCCATCGCCGCTGGTCGCGAGCGCAGCGGCCTGGAACGCAACAGGGCTAGCGATGACGCCCTCCCGCGCCAAGGTGTCCGCAACTTCGCCGATCCCGCCACGGGGCACGATAAGGGCACGCGCATCCGGCAGGGGACCGGGCTGTTGGTACTGCCGATAAGCATAGAACGCGCCGCCGCCGATAAGCATGACGAGCGCAATCAGGGTGCCCAGAAAAGCGCGCATCAACCTGTAACCTTGAAGTTCTTCGTGCTTGCTCTTCCCCTAGACGAGGATCCGGGTGAGGAAAAGGCCCAGCTACGCAAACTCTGCCCGGCGCAGAGGTCCGGGCTTGCGGCTTTCCTCACCCCGGCCCTCTCCCAAAGAAAGAGGGGATAGGCACTACTCCCAGTGCGGCCTGGAGGGCTGGCTGTGAACCTACTCCCGGTCGCGGTCGCGGTCGCCGCCGGCCTCGGCCAGGGCGGCGCCGAACTCAAGCTGATCGTCCTGCTCGACTTCCTCCTCCCCGGCCAAGCCGACCTGCTCGCCGCGGGCCTGCTTCTCGGCTTCCTCGACGCTGCGGGCGACGTTGACGGTGACCGGCAGCGTGACCTCCGGGTGCAGCACTAGGCGCACGGCGGTCAGGCCCAAGGTCTTGATCGGCTGATCCAGCACAACCTGGCTGCGGTTCACGATCAGGCTGGCCGCGGCGCATGCGTCTGCGATGTCGCGGCTGCTGACGGAGCCATACAAGCTGCCGCTCTCACCCGCCTGGCGGATGATCACGACGGTCAGGCCGGCCATGCGCTCCGACAGCCGTTCAGCCTCTTCGCGGCGCTTGATGTTCTGCGCTTCCAGTTGCGCGCGCTGTCCCTCGAACTGGGCCAGCGTATTCTTGTTGGCGCGCAGGGCTTTCTTCTGCGGCAGGAGAAAGTTGCGGGCATAGCCCGGCTTCACCCTTACCACGTCACCCATCTGCCCCAGTTTATCGACCCGCTGCAGCAGGATCAGATCAATTGTTGCCATGATCCCGGTCCCTTATGCGACGACGTACGGCAGCAGCGCCAGGAAGCGGGCGCGCTTGATGGCGTTGGCCAGCTCACGCTGCTTCTTGCCGGACACGGCGGTGATGCGGCTCGGCACGATCTTGCCGCGCTCGCTCAGGAAGCGGGACAGCAGGCGCACGTCCTTGTAGTCGATCTTGGGCGCGTTCGGGCCGCTGAACGGGCAGCTCTTGCGGCGGCGGTAGAACGGGCGCCGGGCGCCGGCTGCCGCGCCGCCGCCCCGGCGGTCATCGCCGCCATCGGGGCCGCCACGCTCGCCACGGTCGGAGTTACGGTCGGACATGCTGATTACTCCTCACCCTGCTCGGGGGCACGGTAGCTGTCGCCCTCGGGACGGGCACGGTATTCTTCACGGTCGTCGAAGCCGCGCTTGCGGCCGCTCTCGAAGCGCCCGGCGGGCTTCGGCCCACGGAAGCCGCGCTCACGATCATCGGACTTCCGGGACAGGATGGCCGAGGGCTCCTCGTTGATCTCCTCCACCCGGAGGGTCATGAAGCGCAGCACGTCCTCGTTCAAGCGCAGCAGGCGCTCCATCTCATGGATAAACGCGGGCTTCGCGTCCATGCCGAGCAGCATGTAGTGGCCCTTGCGGTTCTTCTTGACCCGGTAGGCCAGGCTGCGCAGGCCCCAATACTCGCGCTTTTTTACCTCGCCGCCATCGGTCGAGAGCTGCTCGGTGATGGTGTCGGCGAGGGTGTCAACCTGCTGCTGCGTGACTTCGTTGCGTGCGATCAGCACGCATTCATATAATGGCATTGTGGCCCCTTCGGATGTTGACGCCCAGAAACGGGCACAGCCGGGGCGGATGCCACCAC
>CAXTOB010000191.1:0-11112 GCA_964245505.1 uncultured Acetobacteraceae bacterium
CAATCCGGCCATGGCACTCCGTTCAAGCACTCAGCTTGGATGGTTTAGTCCAAGCGCCAATATCGCAAGTCAGACATCTACCCTGCTTGTTGCCATAAGGTCACGCGTGTCGGCGCACAATTAAATTGTTCAGCAGCCTCGTTAAACCGTTCAGCAGCGCCGGAGTGACTCGCTAAATCGTTTAGCCGCTGAGGTGGTTAGTGGTGCAGCGGCCCGGCTGCGCCCATTCCGGACCTCGGCGCAGCGGTTCCGGCAACAGGCGACCCGAGGGCGTGTTCCGGGAAGCCTTGGTCGTAGTGCTGTGCGAGGGCGCCTGTCCGGCGTGGAGGCAGGGCGGACCGTCAGCTTGCCCCAGCTTGTTCGCCTGCCCCGGTCATTGCGCTGAACGCCCGGCGCGCCTGTTCTACGTCCTCCAGGTTCTCCGCCGCCCACACCCACACGCCGCAGAAGGCCGCGCCGAGGCTCAGGCCAAGCCCGGTAAGCCGGTACTCGACCTTGGGCGGCACGACCGGATGCACGGTCCGAACTAGCAGTCCGTCGCGCTCCATGTGCCGCAAGGTCTGGGTGAGCATCTTCTGGCTAATGCCGGGAACCAGCCCGCCCAGGCGCGTGAAGCGCAGCTCGCCGTGCTCCCCCAGCGCCTCCAGCACCAGCATAGTCCACTTGTCGGCAACGCGCCCGATCAGCTCGTTGACCAGGGCGCCGACCCGCGGGTCCAGGTCGGCAGGCGGGACAGCGGCGGCGTACCGGCGCGCCCTCTCGATCTCCTCGGCGGTGAACTGCCCTGGGCCATGCATGGTGGCACTCTCCTTTTGGTAAGTATAGCACTTCTGAGTGCCTTCTTCTGAATAGAGAGTGCGCCGCCTAAATGCGGGTGGCAAGCATGACCACCCAGCACAAGAGGCTATCCATGAAGCTGAAACAGAGAACCATCCTCATCACCGGCGGCACGAGCGGCATCGGCCTTGAGCTGGCCCGGCAACTGCTCGGGCGCGGCAACACGGTGATCGTGACCGGCCGCGACCAGGAGGCACTGGACGCCGCCGCGCGGGCACTCCCCGGCCTCCATGCGTTCAGGAGCGACGTGAGCGACCCGCAGGCCATCACGGCGCTGCACGAGGCCGTGCTGCCGCGGTTCCCGGCCCTCGACACCCTCGTCAACAACGCCGGCATCATGCGCAACATCAAGCTGGAAGGGGAGCGCAGCCTCCAGGACGTGACGCGCGAGATCGAGGTCAACCTCAGCGGCCCCGTGCGGATGGTCCAGCAGTTCCTGCCGCACCTGATGACCCGGCCCGGCGCGATGATCGTCAACGTCTCGTCCGGCCTGGCCTTCGTGCCGCTTCCCGTGGCGCCGGTTTACTGCGCTACCAAAGCCGCGATGCACTCCTACACGCAGTCCCTGCGCGCGCAGCTCCGGGGCACGGGCATTACCGTGGTCGAGCTGGCGCCCCCTGGCGTCGAGACGCCGCTGTTCCGCGGCGAGTTCGCCGAGGAGACGCAAGGGCAGAGGGCGATGGACCCGAAAGAGTTGGTTCAGCGCGCAATTGCGGGCGTCGAGGCGGGCAAGCTCGAAATCCGGCCCGGCCTCGCCAACGTGCTGAACGCCATGAGCCGGGTGGCACCCAGGTTCATGCTTGGCCAGATGGTGAGGATGTCGCGGCCCAAGGATGACTTGGCTCGCCAGAAGGGGGGTTGAGCCTATTCCGCGGGCGTCCACCGGCTCCGTGCCTATGAGGCTTGCGGCTTTAAGATCTGGCTGGCGTCCGCCAGGTGCGTCGGGTCCACGACGAGCGCGCCGGACACAAGACCCTGCCCTGCACGTGGTCGCGCGTAGCGTTCACGCGGTCCACCGAGACGACAGCGGCGCGGCGCAGATGGAAGACCGAGAAGCTGCGCGCCGCCGGGCCTCCCCAGACCACGAGGGCGTCGTGGCCGGCGGACAGGCCGACTGTTTGCAGCCGCAGGTCTTACTGGTTGGACCAGAACCAGGACACAGCCTTACAGAGCGCCGGTGACGGCCTTGGCGGCCAGCGCCTGGTCCACCGCGTTCTGCACCGACGCCACCCGGACCCGGCCGCCGTCCGCGTAGCGGCTCCGGTGCGCCGCGCAGTCGCCGATGGCGCAGATGTCCGGCAGGCTGGTGCGGCAGCATCCGTCCACCCCCACCGCTCCCTGGTCAGGTCCTTCAAGGAGGGCCGGTGACTACTTCATGTAAGGCGCCAGCAGCGGGTGAATGACGTCCGTGTGCAGCTGCCGGTGGTGGCCGCCGTCGGACTGGAGCAGGTTGCGGGCACCGGGCCGGTTGAACTGTTCGCTGAAGCCGACCCCGCCCGCGCTGGAAAGGGCGCCGGGCGCTTGCAGCGCATTGCACGTCGTTAAACCAGACCCAGTGAGCGCGAAGCTGTGCGTTTTGGCCATCTGGGTTCCTGCTCAGAAAACGGAGCTAGCCCTGCGCTGTCGGCCGGAAAATGATCTCGCCCATATAGACATCTGCCGGCTGCTCAATCATGAACACGATGGCGCGGGCAATCGCATCCGGCGAGATCACCATCCTTTCCATCGTGTTCACGATTTGCGCCTTTGCCTCTGGGTTCGTCATAGAGTCAGCCGTTCTTACGCCCAACGGCCGCCAACAGCCCGCGCAGGTAAGCTCCCGCGCGACGACGCGGCTTGGCACTACCGAACCATGGTGCAATCCGCCCAGCAACCTCATCCAAACCCGCAGCCAACCCACGCACATCCCGATCGGTCGTCATCCCATCCATCCCCCCCGGACAAGTATAACGCTTAATCCCGGCTGCAGTATTAGCCGGACGTATAACTGCTCAACTAGAATGGAAGTTTTAGGGCGTCTCGCCGCCACGCAGGAACGTGCTGCGCGGGTCCGTCCAGTCCTGCCGCGGTGGCGTGAAGACGTCGTATTCGAGCGTGTCCTCCAAGGCTTCCACCGCATGCGGCATGCCAGACGGGATCAAGATCACCTCACCCGCCCGCACGAGTACCTCATCACCTTCCGTCCCTAGCCGGAACCTGAGCGCGCCGCGTACGACATGGGTGAACTGCTCGTTCTCATGGGTGTGCGTCGGCACCGTGTCGCCCGCCCGGAATGCGACCTCGCCGATCATGGCGTGGGCGCTCGTGACGTAACGGCGGGTGATGCCGCCGCGGAGATGCTCCAGCGGCCGGTCCGCCCACCGGAAATGCTGCGCGTTGTCGGGCATGTCAGCCTCCTGCTATCAGTACGCCGGACCACGGGCGCCCATGCCGCCGTCAACGGTCAGCATACTCCCAGTGGTGTAGCCCGACCGGTCCGAGGCCAGGAACGCCGCCAGGGCGCCGATTTCGTCCGGCGACGCGGCGCGGCCGAACGGCAAGCCTGCCAGCAGCTCCCGCCACTGTTCCGGCGTGCCATGCAGCGCAGTCGCCCGTTGCCTCAGCAACCCTTCCAGGCGCTCCGTCAGCACGGGACCGGGATTGATGCCGGTCACGCGGATGTTGTCGGCCGCGCTCGCCCCGCCCATCGCGCGGGTGAAGGCAATCAGGGCCGCGTTCCCGCTGGACCCTGCGATGTAGCCGGCATCGATCCGCTCTCCCCCGGCGCCAACGATGTTCACGATCGTGCCGCCGCCGCGCGCCTTCATGGCGGCGTAGAAGCGGCGCGTCATGTTGATGTAGCCGAACACCTTCAAGTCCCAGGCGGTTCGCCAGCGCGCCTCGTCGATCTCGTCCACGCGCCCGGCGGGCACGGACCCGGCGTTGTTGACCAGGATGTCCACGTGCCCGCACCCGGCTGCCAGGCGGTCCACGTTGGCGCTGTCCGCCAGGTCGAGGGCAAGGCTCGACACATCGACGCACAGGGGCGTCAGCCGCCGGCACGCCTCGTCCAGCTCGGACTGGTTGCGCGCGACGAGGATAACGCTGCAGCCCTCCCGCGCCAGGTGCTCGGCACAGGCGAAGCCGATCCCCTTCGACGCGCCCGTCACCAGGGCCATGCGCCCCTTCAAGCCAAGGTCCATGTGCCCTCCATTCTCACTGCGCGGGCCATCCTGCGCCGACGCCCGCCCCGCCCGACGCACGCCGTCAGCGCAATTCGCCCAGCGCAGGCCGCCTTGCTTTCCAAAGTACCACCCACCTCCCTATCCCGCGGCAACCCGCACGGTCCCGGCGGCCTGCAATGCGCTGATCTCGGCGGGGCTGTAGCCGCTTTCGGCCAGGATCGCGCCGGTGTGCTCGCCGAGTATCGGTGCCCGTTGCGGCGCCTGCGTCGGCGTGCGGCTGAGGCTGGCTGGCGGGCGAACGATGGGCGCTGGCTGCACCAGGCCGGGGAACGCGACGCCGTCGAACGCGTGGGACGCTTGCACATGCGGGTCGTCCAGCACCTCCTGCGGCGCATACACCGGCCCGCAAGGAATGTTGGCGGCTTCCAGCGCCGCCAGCGCCTCGGCCCGGTTGCGTCCAGCGCACCAGTCGGACATGAGGGCGCTCAGCGCCGCGCCGTTGTCGCCGCGCGCCTGGTCGCTGGCGTAGCACGGCAGCGCGGCCAGGTGCGGCTGTCCGAGCAGCCCTGCCAAGCGGCGGAACATGGAGTCGCCGATCACCTGCACGATGACCCAGCCGTCCCGCACGGCGAAGATGTCGGATGGCGCGGCAAGCGGGCTGCGGTTCCCGGTGGACATGCGGTCCAGCCCCAGTAGCGCCTGCTCGATCAGCGCGTTGTTCGCCACCGTCAGCGCGGTGCCCAGCAGCGAGCCTTCCACCACTTGGCCCCGGCCACTGCTCCGCCGCTCGTACAGTGCCGCCATCGTGCCGAAGGCGCAGGCCAGCGCCGTGCCGAAGTCAACGTAAGACGCCATCAGCTTCGACGGCTGGCCGGGTGGTCCCGACAGGTGGACAGCGCCGCTCATGGCCTGCGCGACACCGTCGAAGCCCACCTTGTCCGACAACGGCCCGCCCGCCCCGAACGCCGTCGTGACGGTCAGTATGACATCCGGTCGCACCGCCCGCAGGCTCTCGTAGTCGAGCCCAAGCTTGTGCAGGGTCTTCGGCGGCATGTTCGCGACAACGACGTCGGCCCGGGCCACTTGGCGCCGCAGCACCTCCTGGCCGGCGGGCGTGCCCAGGTCCAGCGCCAGCGACCGCTTGTTGCGGTTGACCTGTAGGAACAGCGCGCCCTCGCCTCCCGCCGCGACGGGCGTTACCCAGCGGTCCTCGCCGCCGTCCACCCGCTCGACCCGGATCACGTCGGCGCCCAGGTCGGCCAGCATCGCCGCGCAGAATGGCCCCGCGATGTAGCGCCCCACGTCCAGCACCCGCACTCCCGCCAGCACGCCCATTGGCACGCCCGTCAAGCGACGGCGGCCTGCAAAGCGGCGCGGCGGATCAGCTCGACGGCTGCCGGATCCTCCAGCGCCGACAGGTCCCCCGGGTCCTGCCCGGCATAGGTGCGCCGGATCACGCGTCGCATCACCTTGGCGCTGCGCGTGCGGGGCAACCCGGCCACGACATGCACGCGGCTGGGCCGGAACGGCTTGCCGAGCTGCTTCCCAATCTCCGCGGCGACCGCCGCCTCCAGCGCCGCCTCGGACATTTGGCACGTGGCGGAAGGCACGACGAATACGACCAGGCTCTGCCCTTTCACGGGGTCGGCCATCCCGACCGCCGCCGCCTCGGCGATGCCGGGCATTCCCAGCAACAGGTCCTCGATCTCCGCCGGCCCGACCCGCTTGCCGGCGACCTTGAGCGTGTCGTCGGACCGGCCAAGCACGAACAGCACGTCATCCGCCGTCCGCAGCACGAGGTCGCCATGCACCCACACGCCCGGGATTTGCTGCCAGTAAGTTTCAAGATAGCGCTCGCGGTCGTTCCAGAACGACTGCGTCATGCCGACGAAGGGCGCACGGATCGCAAGCTCCCCCACCTGGTCTCGCACGGGGTGCCCGGCCTCGTCCAGCACCTCCGCGTCCACTCCCGGCGACACTGCGTTGAAGGCGCCGGCCACCATCGCCCGGACAACGACGTTGCCCAGCAGCCCACCCGACACCTCCGTGCCGCCGGTGTAGTTGATGACCGGAAGGGTGGCAGGCCCGAAGGCGTTGGCGAACCAAGTCATGTGCTCGGGATCGATTACTTCGCCGGCGGTGATCAGCACCCGCAACGCGCCGGGCTGCCCCGCGGCGGCCTGGTCCGGATGCGCCGCGAGGCCGCGGATCAGGGTGGGCGAGGCGCCGAGGTGGGTGACGCCGTGCGCGGCCGCGATGCGCGACATGCGGGACCAGTCCGGCATGTCCGGCGCACCATCGAAGCAGACGAGCGTGGCGCCGCGCAGCAGCGCGGTGGCGATGGTGAGGGAGCCCGCGACCCAGCCGAGGTCGGCTGGCCAAAAGAATACGTCGCCTGCGCCCACGTCGAAATGCACCGCGGCGTCATGCGCGATCTTGAGCGGGAAGCCGCCATGGACGTGGACGGCGCCCTTTGGCTTGCCTGTCGTGCCGGAGGTGTAGATGACCATCATCGGGTCGTTCGGGTCCATTCGCGCTGAGGTGTGCGGGGCGGCAGATGACGCCACGTCCAGCCAACGGACCGCTTCCTCGGGCAGGGCGCCGTCCCCGCTCAGGATCAGGTGCCGCAAGCCCGGCAGGTGCGCCCGCGCCGCAAGGACGACCCGGGTGATGTCCACCCAGCGACCCCGCCGGTGAAAGCCAGTCGTGGCGATCAGCGCGCAGGCTTCCGCAGATTGCAGACGGGCCGCGACCGCTTCCGCCCCGAAGCCGCTGAACAGCGGGACGGCGATGGCCCCCAGCGACGATACGGCCAGCACGGACACGACCGCCTCGACGCCCATCTCCATCAGCAGCCCGATGCGGTCGCCCCGCCGCAGGCCCATCGCCGCCAGCCCGGCGGCGAACGCGTCGACGCGGGCTTGCAGCCCGGCATAGGTGACCTGCTCGACCTTCCCTGCCTCGTTTTCCGCGATGACGGCCAGGCGCGCAGGGTCGTGGGCGAACACCGTGTCCACCCAGTTCAGCTCGCCGCCCGGGAACCAGCGCGGGAACGGCGCGCCGCCGGACAGGTCGGCGTAGCCGTGAGGGGGTTTCGACCAGACCATGCCCAGCGCCTGCGTCATTGCCCGCCAGTACCGGTCGGGATGCAGCCGCCCGAGCGTGCAGAGCGCGTCGAAGTCTGGGACGCCCGCCCGCCCGATCAGGCGCGTCACCTGCGCGCCGGCGATGACCGCGGGACTAGGCGTCCAGAAGGGGGCGGCGGGGCGCATCGTCACTTCACCAGCGGGCAGGCGCTGGCGGACAGCTTGCGGAACGCGTCCTCACCGGGAACGACGCCTGTGACCGCGAAGTAGTCCCAGGGCGCCTTCGACTCCGCCGGGGTCTTGATCCGCACCAGCAGCATGTCGTTCAGCATCCGTCCGTTCGGGAGCAGCTTGCCGTGGCGCAGGAACGGGTCCTCCATCGGCGTCGCGCGAAGCTGGGCGCGCACCGTGTCGGCATCCTTCGATCCCGTCGCCTGGACCGCCTTGAGATACTGCGTGACCGCCGAATAGACCCCGGCCTGGAACATCGTCGGCATCTTCCGGCGCACCTCGAAGAACCGCCGGGCGAAGGCGCGGGAGGCGTCGTCACGGTCCCAGTAGTACGCGGTGACGGCGTTCAGGCCGCCGACCGCCTCCAGCCCCAGGGCGTCAACGTCGGTAATGACCATGTACATCGTCGCGAGCGTCATGCCGGCCTGCGGCAGGCCGAACTCGCGCGCCTGCTTCAGGCCGTTGACCAGGTCCGCGCCCCCGGAGCCGAACAGCAGCGCCTTCGCGCCCGATGTCTGGGCCTGCACCAGGAACGACGCCCAGTCCGTCTCGCCGAGCTTGTGGTGCAGGGAGCCGAGCACCTGGCCGCCATTGTCCCGCGCCGCCTGCCGCGCCATCTGCTCCAGCGCGTCCCCGGCCGCCCCCTCCGGCGTGATGATGAACCAGGTGTCCTTGCCAGCCTTCAACAGCGACTGGGCCTCGGACCGGCCGACGGAGTAGGTGTCCCACACCCAGGCGATGCCATAGCCGTTGCAGTCCTGCTCGGTGATGCGGTCGTTGATCGTGGTGGAGAAGAACACCAGCTTGCGCCGCCGTCCCGCCTCGCCGTTGACGGCCAAGGCGACGGAGGAGGTCGGCACGTCGAAGATCGCGTCCACATCCCCTGTGAACCACTGATGCGCGATGCCAGCGCCCACGTCCGCCTTGTTCTGGTGGTCGGCCGAGACAAGCTGCACCCGGTCCGCAATGCCGCTGTCGGCGACCGCCATGCGCGCCGCCAGCACCGACCCGGCGCCGCCATAGTCCGCGTAGCTTGAGCTCATGTCCGTCAGCACGCCAATCTTGACGGAGGGCAGGGCTGGCTGGGCAGGTGCGGCGGTTGCCGCGAGGAGGAGCGCGGCCAGAACGGCGGCAGTGTCGCGCAGGCTCGGCAACGGACCCTCCATGAGGTGCGGCGAACCCTGCCACGATGGCGGGCCGCTCATTTTGCGTTCTGATGATAGCATGGCATTTCGACATGTGAACGCCTAAATTGCTGCTGGACGTGTCAATAACCGTGACGCGCTATGGAAGCTCGTCTAGTCTCAGATGCCAATTGGGCCAGCGTTACGATCAGCAGGGAGGACGGGATGACCGGACCAGAGGACCGATACGGCTCCTACCAGCGGCTGCGCTTCGATTGGCCGCACCCGCGGGTGATCCGGATCACGATGGCGAACGGGCGGATGAACACCGCCGACAGCGTGATGCACGACGAGCTTGCGCGAGTCTGGCGCGACGTGGACGCCGACCCGCAGGCGAACGCCGCCATTATTACTGGCGCAGGCGCCCATTTCTCGGCCGGTGGCGACTTCTCTCTCGTGCAGGCGCAGATTGACAGGTTCGAGGCGCGGGTGCGTGGCTGGAAGGAGGCGCGGGACCTTGTCTACAACTGCATCAACTGCAGCAAGCCCGTGGTGTCGGCGATGCGCGGGGTGGCGGTCGGCGCCGGGCTGGTGTGCGGGCTGCTAGCCGACATCTCGCTCGCGACGAAAGACTGCCGCATCCTGGACGGCCACACGCGCCTAGGCGTGGCCGCGGGGGACCACGCGGCGATGATCTGGCCGCTGCTGTGCGGCATGGCCAAGGCCAAGTACTACCTTCTGACCTGCGAGCCGCTGCTGGGTGCCGAGGCCGAACGGATCGGGCTGATCACCGAGGCGCTGGACGACGCGGCGTTGGACGACCGGGCGGTCGTCATTGCCGCCAAGCTGGCCGAGGGCGCGCAGACAGCGATCCGCTGGACCAAGTACTCGCTCAACAACTGGCTGCGCCAGGCCGGCCCGGCCTTCGATGCGTCGCTTGCGCTTGAGTTCATGGGCTTCGACGGCCCAGACGTGCGCGAGGGCTTGGCGTCGCACCAGCAGAAGCGCAAGCCGGCGTTCGATCCCAACTCACCCATTTGAGGCCCGCGATGCCCGACACCCTGGCAACCATTGATAACGAGCAAGCGCCGGATACGGACGGGGGCACAAACAATGTCCTGGACCGGGCGCCACGGGACGTGGGCGCGGTCGTCAACGCGTTGCGCATCCTGCAATTCTTGTCTGCCAGCATCGCCCCGCTCGGCGTTGCCGCCGTGGCGCGCGGGACCGGCATCAGCACCAGCACCTGCTTCAACATCCTGCGCACCCTGACCCGCGCCCGGTTCGTCTCGTTCCACCAGGTCGCCAAGACCTACGCGCTCGGCCTCGCGATGGCGGAGCTTGCGGCTGGCATGGTCGGCGTGAGCCATGCCGAGCTGATCCGGCCGGAGCTGGAGCGGCTGGCGCTGAACTACGAGACGCTCGTGCTGCTCTGGCGCGTCACCGACGACAACCACTTGGTGTTGATCGACCGCGCCCACAGCCAGGCGGCCATCCGGGTCGAGATCGGCATCGGCTACCGGCTGCCGTTGTTCGCCGGGGCAATAGGGCGTTGCGCGGCGGCGGCAATGCGGCTGCCGGAGGCGGAGCTGCGGCGGCGCTTCGCCGGGCTGCGGTGGCAGGTGCCGCCGACGTTTGCGGCCTACCAGGCCGAAGTGGCACAGGCGTCCGAGCGGGGTTGGGCGCTGGACGACGGGCAGCTCTACCGCGGGCTGACTACGGTTGCGGCCATCATCACCGACGGCCAGGGCCGGCCACGCTTCGGCGCCAGTGGGGTCTCGATTGCGGGGCAGCAAGCGCCCGACCGGCTGGCGCGGCTGGGCGACGACCTTAGCAACGTGGCGGCGCTGGTGGGCACGTCGCTGTTCCCGACGAGGACTTCGACCACCTGATCTTTCAGAATACGGATTGCAATTCTGCATACGGGATGTAATGTGTATCTCAACTGGGAGGATGCGCGTTGCCGGATGCAGCAGATATGACGGGTGGCAGCACCCCCCGGTCCGGGCCGGAAGCCGAGTTCGCCGCCCACCTCGCCGCTGGCCGCTTTATGATCCAGCGCGCCCCGGACGGGACGCACGTCTTCTACCCCCGCGTCGCCGCGCCCGGCACCGGTGCGCCACTGGAGTGGGTCGAGGCATCCGGCCACGGCACCATCCACGCCATCACCGTCAACCGCGCCCGTGACGGCGCCTACAACATTGCCCTCATAGACCTGGCCGAAGGCCCGCGCATGATGAGCACGGTCGAGGGCGTGGAGAGCGTGCCAGTCGGCACCCCAGTCCGCGCCCGCATCAAGCAGGCCGGCGAGGGCCATCACGTCGTGTTCGATCCGCTGCAGGCGCCATGATCCGCGGCAGCGCGGCCATCGCCGGCATCGGCACAGCCGGGCTGGGCGAGGCGCCGGGGTGGTCGGCGACCGAGCTGATGGCGCAGGCCGCCGTCGCCGCGGTGGCCGACGCCGGGCTGACGCTGCGCGACATTGATGGCCTGTTCGCCGCCACCAGCACCCACGCCTTCCCCACGCTCACGGTCGCCGAGCACCTGGGACTCAGGCCCCGCTTCTTCGACGGCACCAACGTCGGCGGCGCCAGCTTCGAGATGCACCTGCTGCAGGCGGCGCTGGCGCTGGAAGCCGGGCTGTGCGACGCCGCGTTGGTCTGCTACGGC
>CAXTOB010000192.1:0-11084 GCA_964245505.1 uncultured Acetobacteraceae bacterium
GCGAATGGGTTTGCAATTTGTCGGAGGGGACATGCGGCCCGGCGGTGGCCGGGGTGTCGGCTAGAAGGCGGCGGTAGACTTGGTCCAGTCGCTCGGCGCTGTCGCGAGTGCGAACCGGTACGGAGCAAACGGTCCAGCTTGCCACCTCCTGAGGGCGCGGATGGTTCGGCATCGGGCGGGCCTTTGCGGAAGGTAAGCCCGACTGAACCCATCATGCTCAGGTCATGGGAAATGCGCATCGTGCCGCCGGGCACGGTTGGTCCGCCCAGCCCCAGCGAACGGAACGGCAACAGTGAAGCGAACCGCATCGATTGCGTTCGGACCGTGCACAAGCACCGCAACCTCCTCGGCCACGCGCCGGACAGCCTGCACGAGGAGGTCACGGCCGACTGCACAAACATGATCTACGCCGACACGCCCAAGGCCGTGCAGGAGCGCCGCCGCGCGTTCCTGCGCAAGTGGCGGCTGCGCTGCCCGGCCGTGGCCACCAGCTTGGAAGAGGCAGGCGGGCGCCTGTTCGCCTACCTCCGCCTGCCCCCGTCGCAGTGGAAGTCAGCGCGGACCACCAACGCCATCGAGCGCCTGCACGAGGAGTTCAAGCGGCGGATCAAGACCCAAACCGTGCTGCCGTCCGCCGAAACCGCCGCCATGCTGTTCTGGGCGCTGCTGGCGTCGGGCCAGATCACGATGCGGAAGGTGGACGGATGGCAGACCCTCGGCGAGAAGCTGGCCGACCCCGTGCCGGTTGACCTCGCCGCCTGAGCCAAGCCACCATCACCGCGCCGGAGACGAACCCGTCCAAGCCATCTCCACACAACACGCGACACTACCGGCCGGTGCCCGTGGGGGCCACTTGGTCGGCCGTCATCACCTACTCGCTGTTTGAGGCAGCCTATTTCTGCGAGGTGATCCGCGCCGGTGTCCTCGGCACGCCCCGTGGGCAGCGAGCGGCGGCCTTGGCCCTCAGCATGAGCCGGGTGCAGGCCTTCGTTCACGTCGTGTTTCCGCAAGCCCTGCGGAACATGACGCCGGTGCTGCTCACCCAGACCATCGTGCTGTTCCAGGACACCTCGCTGGTCTATGTCGTGTCGCTGACCGACTTCCTGGGCGCTGCCAGCAAGGTCGCCCAGCGGGACGGGCGGCTGGTCGAAATGTACCTGTTCGCCGCCGCGGTCTACTTCATCACGTGCTTCTTGGCGTCCAGCGCCGTCCGCCGCTTCGCGCGCGCCGCCAGCACCCCTAGAGCCGAAGTGCCTGCCTGATGACCCAAGCCCCGCCTTTGATCGACGTCCAGGACGTGTCGAAGTGGTACGGCAGCCTCCAAGTTTTGTCAGGTTGCAGCGTCGGGGTTGCCAGGGGCGAGGTCGAGGTGGTGTGCGGTCCCTCCGGCTTCGGCAAGTCCACCCTCATCAAGTGTGTCAAGGCGCTGGAGCCGTTCCAGAAAGGCACCATCACCGTCGATGGAACGACGGTCGAAGCCAAGGGCACCAACCTCCCGCGCCTGCGCGCCCGCGTCGGCATGGTGTTCCAGCATTTCGAGCTGTTCCCTCATCTCAGCGTGCTCGACAACATCTGCCTCGCCCAGGGCAAGGCGCTGCGCCGCCCGCGGGCAGAGGCCGAGGACTGTGTCGCAGCGCTGCTCGACCGCGTCGCCATGCGCGACCACGTCCGCAAGTATCCAGCTCAGCTCTCGGGCGGGCAGCAGCAACGCATCGCCATCGCGCGCGCTGGCGATGGACCCCATCGCCATGCTGTTCGACGAGCCAACCAGCGCACTCGACCCCGAGATGATCAGCGAGGTGCTCGATGTTATGGTCGGCCTCGCCAAGGAGGGCATGATCATGCTGGTTGTGACCCACGAGCTGGGCTTCGCCCGGCGCGTTGCCCACCGCGTCGTGTTCATGGACAAGGGCGGGGTAGCCGAGGATGCGCCCACGGCCGAGTTCTTCGCAAACCCTCGGTCGGAGCGCGCCAAGGTATTCTTGTCCAAAATCCTCGCCCACTAGGATCAGCAGGGCGCCAGCGGCCGTGGCAGGGACCGCGCCGGACATGCCTGCCGCTGCGCTCGCTGATGGCGGAGAGGCTGTGGTAAGCAGCACGAGAATGCCTAGTAGCATTGGCGACCTGACGCACCGGGCAAGCGTTGGAATGCAAGCCTTCAACGACGCATGCGTACTCGGGGTTCGCTTGGACTGCCGACGAAGCCAAATCAATACCTAAACATGCAATCATTATAATAAACCAGAGCCGTCCGCATGCAGCGGGTTACCGTCGATGAGCCTGGGACGCGTCCCTCCAGGCCAGGTTGCGGCCAAGTTGGGCGTCGCCGAATACTTGCCGGCCCCGGTGACGTACAGGAGGAGAAATCCGCCCATGATGCTGACGTTCTTGTAAAAGTTGACCATGCTCTCGGCCTCGGCGGCGCCCGTCATCGTCCAGTAGCGGTGGTCGATCAGTGCCGTCGTCAGGGTGTACAGCGCCATCAGGACAGCCAACGGGCGCGTCAGCGCGCCGACGAGCATTGCGGCCGAGACAAACAGCTCGATCAAGATCGCCACGACGGCGGAGACCGGCGGCAGGGGGGCGCCGCTCTGCGCCATGTAGGTAACCGTCCCGGAGAAGTTCATCAACTTGCCCCACCCTGATGCGAGGAACAGCACAACGAGCAGGATGCGGGCAGCAAGGATCAACCCCGTCCCCAATCTTCTCGGAACCGACTCTTGTCATCATGCGCCTCTCCTTCTGCGATGGCTGGCCAGGTGGCCAGCTTTGCTGCTGACCCGGCAGGGTGGCAGTGAGGCAAGGAGCTTCCGGGTCCTTTTGCTCTGGGCTGGTTCAAGCGGTCGCGCGGCAACGTCGGAACGGCCTTCGTCCGGCGCTATGCCGCGCGCGGAGGTTCGTGGCTGGCCTCGTACAAGAACCAGGCACGCCGCTCGGTTTCATCAATGAACACTTCCAGCAGGCTGGCGGTGGCGACGTCGTTCTGCTCGTCAACCATGCCGTGCGCCTCGCGCATCCGCCTTGCCAGATCGCCGTTGTCCTCGCGCAACTCGGCCAGCATGTCCTGAGGCGTGACGTAGGGCGCGTCGTTGTCCGCGACCCGCTGGTTGCGGGCGACTTGACCAATCGAGTGCAGCGTGAGGTGGCCGACCTTCCGCACCCGCTCGGCCAGCACGTCGGTCATAGCGAACACTTGGGTGGCCTGGTCGTCCAGCATCAGGTGGTAGTCGCGGAAGTGCGGCCCGCTCATGTGCCAGTGGAAGTTCTTGGTCTTCATGTAGAGCGCGAACACGTCGGCCAGCAGGCCGTTGAGCGCCGCCGCGATGTCGCGCGTGGCGTTCGCGCCCAGATCGGTCGGCGTCGCCAAGGCGGCGGGCACGGCACTGGTTGTGGCTTGCTGGTCCATGTTGCGGTCCTTTCGAGAGGGTCAGCGAAAGCACTGCCGCTCCCTGGCGAGCTTCCGGCTGATGGACGCTACAGACCATGCACCGTCTTCCGGAAGGCTCGGAAAGTACCTACGCCGGGATCAGGAGTTTGCTGCGCTTGGAACCGCCGGATCCGGATGGCGGGTTTCCGGCCGTTCTGCGCCTGCCGCAACACCGGCTGGGCCGTGGCGGCGTATAGGCTGCCCTCCACCGGCGCCTTCGACGGTCGGACCCGCATCCCCCTGCCGCCCGTAATCTACATGGGCGATGGCCAAGGGTTGTACCTCTAGGATGCGCCCGCAGCCGGGCTGTATGTGATGGCCCATGCTGGCACCGCAGCAGGCACTGCCCTGCCCCGGTCAGGTCGCAGGATGTGGACAACCGCGTCGAATAGGGCCTTGGCAGGTCTGCACGCGCTCCAGCATAGCTGCCGCGCCCAGGAGACCCGTGCCCTTCAAGGTTGGCGCGTCAGCGTTTGCCAGCGCGGCTCTGGTCGCCGTTTCAACACTGGCGGCCATAGTCCACGATTTCACGCCCTGTCATGGGAGCTATCGAACGCCGAAGTTCATGTCCCCTCGCGGACGTGTGCAAAGCTCCTGGGTTCCCGAAAAGCTATCCCTGGGGCGACGTCATGGACGTAAGCTTCTCCTCAGGCTCAAGCGGAACGCGGCAGCCGTTCTCGAAGCGGTTCACCAAGTTGAACCACGACACCATCAGAACCAGCTTGCGGCAGGTTTCGGCGTCATAGGCCTCCAGCATGGCGCCCAGCGTCGTATCCGTCAGGGTTCCATCCGTGGAGAGTTCGTCCGCCACCTGGCACAGCAGCACGTACTCCGGCTTGAGCGCACCGGCATACACGTCGCCCATGGCCGCGCTGATCTCCGCCGGGGTCAGGCCCGTGTTGGCGGCAATCACTGCACCGGCCCGTAGCGCGTACTCGCACCCGACCGCCCTCGCTGTCCGCAGGAGGACAAGTTCGCGCGTCTTCGCATCAATGTTCGCCGTTTTGAACACCGCTTGCATAAGGCTTATGGCAGGTCCGGCCAGATCGCCGGTGCCTGCTAGCATCTTTACAGCGTTCAGGGTCGTTGCCGCATCGTAGGATGCCCCGATCACTTGCGAAGCTGACGCTTCGCCTGGGAGCGGAACGGCCACTTCAAGGACTTGCTTCACATGCTGATTCACGAAGAGCCTCCAGGGCACGAGGGGTGACAACGCTACTCGATCTGGCCGTGTCGCGAAGGCGCACCTTGCACTTCCGTGCACGCCCACACTGGCTTGGGAGCATCCGTTCGCTTCCTTGTTTCTAGCGGAAGCCGGTTCCCGCTCCGTCCTGCTGCGGCCTGACCCGGCCGGCTCTGGACGCCCCAGGCCGTCAGATCAGGCCACGGCGCTTCGCCTCGGCGGCGGCTTCCGTCCGGCTGTTTGCGCCAAGCTTCGTAAAGACCCGCCCCAGGTGCGTCTTGACCGTCACGTCAGTGATTTGCAACTGGGCTGCTATCGCCTTGTTGCTCAGGCCCGTGCTCGTCAACCGCAGCACGCTCAGCTCACGGGCGGTAAGCTCAGGTCCGCTGATCCGGACAGCCAAGCGGGCGGCTTGGGCGGGCGACAGGCGGGTCTCGCCCAGATGTATGGCTTGGATGCAGGCGATCAAATCCTCCGGGGTCACGTCCTTTAGGAGGTAAGCCCGCGCCCCGGCCCGTACGGCTTCGTAGATGCCTTCGTCTAAGTCGAACGTGGTCAGGACTATGATGCGGGCGTCGGAGACGCTGGCTCGTATCTCGCGGATCGCCCCGATGCCGTCCAGCACAGGCATCCGCAGGTCGAGCAGCGCCACGTCCGGGCGCAGCTCCAAGAAATGTGCCACCGCTTCGCGCCCGTTTCCCGCTTCGGCGACGATGCGGAAGCCGGGTTCATCGTCCAACATGGCGATGAGGCCCTTACGCATGACGTTGTGGTCGTCAGCAATGAGGATCCTGATGACCCCGGGCTGCTCTACGGCATATCCGGCCTGCGATTGCGTCAAGGGCAAGGCGCGACCACCAGTTTCGTCGCCGGCCACCATGTCAGGTGGGCCAGGGCACGGAGATGGCGACGCACGTACCCTGGCCGGCGGCGCTCAGCAGCTCAAGGCGGCCGCCGATGCGCGCAGCCCGTTCGCGCATGGTCCACAGCCCGAAGTGGCCCAGGCGCGAGTTCTCGGCCGCCACCAAGTCGCATCCCGTTCCGTCGTCCTCGACGCTGACATGGGCAGCGTCCTCCTCGTACTTGATGTGGACATTGATGCTGGCCTGCCCTCCAGCGTGGCGGGCCGCATTCGACACAGCCTCGCGCACGATGCCCAGCAACTCGCTTTCCACCTCCACGGGCAAGGCGCGCGGGGCGCCAGACTCGGAAACGCAAGCCCGCCCAGGTGCGATCCGGTCCGCGGCGGCTCGCAGTGCCGAGGCAAGGCCGCCACCGTTTTCCAGGGAGCGCGGGACAAGCCCCCAAACGCTGCGGCGTGCCTCGACAAGGCCGTCCTGGGCGGTTTCGAGGGCAATGTCGAGCGCCGCAGCGATCGCGCCCGCCTTGACCGGCGACAGGTCGGACGCTGCAAGCTTGCGCCGGGCGGACTGGAGGTGGGCGGCGATGGCCAGGAAGTCCTGCGCCAGCGTGTCATGGATTTCCCGGGCGAACCGGTTCCGCTCCTCGGTGATCGCACCCTGCTGGGCAACGTCGCCCAGGCGGCGCATCTCCATCGCGAGCGCGGCCTGATTCGCCTGCGCCTGGGCAAGCTCGATCTGCTCCGCCGACCAGTTGCAGGGTGTTTCCAGGCACGCCACCATCGAGCCAAAGTGCTGGTCGCCTGCGACCACGGGCATCTTGAGCATCGCCCTAACACCGGAGGACACGAGCTTGACGCGGATGTGACCAAGGCCGCCGAGTGCCGGGGCCGTGGCGACGTCATCGGTCATCCACGAGGAACGCCGGGACTGGCTTTCGACGAAGGTCAGGAAGGTTGCTTTTGCATGGAACTCCTCGTTGGCTGACGCCTCGCCCGAGGTGAAGGACCTGACCGTCTCCCCGGTCGTCAGCAACGCAAGCCGCTGTGACCCATCTGGCTGGAGAAGCCACAGCGAGCCAGAGCCGGGGCCGAACCGCAGGCATTGCAGGAAGGTTTGGAGCAGAATCCCGAGATATGCCTGGAGGTCGTGCTGGACCGACAGCTCCGCAGTGGACCGCGCCAGCGCCACGTTGGCCGCTTCAAGCTGAGACAGCCTCAACACCGCGGCCTGCTCCCGCTCGCGCACCACAGCGGCGTCGCGCCCCTCGGCGCCAAGCCTCATGAATTCGTAAGCCAGGGTGACCTGCTGGACGACTACCCTTACGAGTTCGACTTCTGTTTCGGTCGGACGCCTATCGTGCGAGAAGCCGAAACCCAGGACGCCAAGGGGACGGCCGTTATGCCATAGCGGCACGCGTGCAATCGCCACCTGACCGCGCCGCGTGGCCATGCGCTGGCCTAGCAGTGGCATGCTCGGGTCGTCGAGTGCAGCCCAGGAGTATCTCGGATCCGCGAATGTCTTGTCCCAGAATTCCAGGTCGTCAGCCGTGTCCGGACTGTCCGACTGTTTCCAGTAGGCAACGTCTGGATTTGTGGCGACGTCGATTGGTTCGCCGTTCCTCACCCCGTACGCCACGACCATCCTGCGCCTGTTCCCATTCACGAGGAACAGCGTGGCGCCGCTGGCACCGAAAATGCTGGCGGCCGCGGTCAAGGTTTTGCGGAAAAAGGTGTCAAGGCACTCGAAATTCTGGAGGCCTGTCAAGGCGCTGCTCAGCGCTGCGTTCACCCGCACCAAGTCCGCGATCCGCGCTTCGGCGACCAAGTGGCGTTCCTTGCTGACCTCGGCCTCGCGAAGCTCGTATGCCGCCTGGCCCAGCTCAAGCGCGACGATGACCTGGTTGGCGAGCGCCAGGGCAAACGCTTCGTCCTCCTCGGTCAATGCGTGGCCGTTGTCAAAGCGCAAGCTGATGAAGCCCCGGTAGTCCCGGCCGAAGAACAGCGGCACGTAGGCGATGTTCCGGACGCCAGCGGCCAGCAGCACTTCCCTGTGAGGCAGGTAGCACTCCTGTTCCAAGATCGCGCGCCAGTCGTGACGAATAACGCCGCCCCGCTGCATCCGCTCGACGTTCGCCCTAGTGGCGCTGAACATGACTCGGTCGGTTTGATGCCCCACCCGCCGCCGGAGGGCTGTGCCCTCTTCGAGCGCCCAGACCTGGTGAACGAACCTGAGGCTGGAGGTCACTTCGCCGATGCTGGGCTTGTTGATCCAGGGGTCGTCAAGCCAGAGGGCTGCCCCATGGGCGCCGCAATGCTCCAACATGACGGATAGAACCTGGCCGACGAACGTCTCGGGGGTAGGGTCGGCGACCAGTGCGGACAACGTGCGGGCTAGGATGTCACCCTGGGTCTGAGCGATCCGCTCTGCCAGCCTAAAGGTGTTGCGCTCAGGCCGCATCGGTGCGGACTAAGCTGGAAGCGCATACGCGCCCAAGGGCGGCGATGCTCACATGCGGACGAACGGCCTTGTTGGTGCGGGTCAATCCCGATGACAAGCACGCATTCATTGACAAGCACGCATTCATGCGAAGTACCCATTGGCCAAGAGAGTTGCAACGAATATGCTCTGCACCTGTCCTGAATGCCAGTCCTAATTTCTTTGCCTGTTAAGCTTTATAGCCTTGTTTTCCCATCAGGAGCGCAGTGTGCTGTTGTGACAATTACATTTGGGGACGACGAGCGCGAGAAGCAAGCAGCCTTGTAAACAAAAGCGCGTCCAGATATTAATAAATATATCAGTATAACGTGTCCGCCTCCCATCAACCTCGGCAGGGTTGGCAAAGTGTCATGCTAAAGTCGTAGGTTTGCGTAGTGCTTCTGCCTGCTTGCTTGCACGCCAGAGAGCGTATAACTATTATTATGTATTATGCGTCATAAACTTTGAGCGACTTGGACTGTGTGAGGTGATCCATAAAGTAGTCCCCGCCTCAGCATGGTTTTGTTGATTGGCGCGAACCCCATTGAGTGCGTGAACCCTGTTGGGCAAGCCAAAGCCTGCTGCACCGATGCCGTATAAGTCTAGTTACATGTGCAGACCTTCTTCATCTGGAGGAACTCTGAGCTTCCGTTCGTCTGGCCATGAAATTTGATTTTCCTGGAAGGAGGGATTGCATCGGCTGGACTAGGCGCTCTGGAGGTGAGCAGTCTAAGACCTTAAGCAGTTTGGGTTCAGTAACAGAGTACTCCTGTCACGCAACCGGCGAACTGGCTTTGCTTATCGGGACAATCTTTTACAAGGTTTGTAACTCCATGTTAAATTATCTGACAATCGTCCGAGGCGGATCGCGCATCGACCCAAGGGCAGCCGGAACTTACAAGGTCCATCCTTAAAATCGTGATAGCGGCAGCGTTCGCCATCAAAGCGGGATGCTGTCTTGATCAGCCCAAGCTTCAGTTTGCTGCGGTCGCTGATGTAAATCAAACGGCCCTGCATAGCAGAATAGGCTTGTCTAGATGGTCAGACTGGAGCGTAGAACGTTGGGTGCCTGTCCGCCCTAGCGGCAGCATAGTTTCGGTCGGCATGTCACTTCATCGGATCGGATGGGGCGCCCTCTTCAACAAACGAATTTGAGCGCTGTCGAAGGACTGCAACACTTACCGCGTTCGGTAAATAGGAGAGTTACCTTGTCACCTGAACATCCTGACCCACCTGAACGGTTCGAGGTCGTCAAAACTTCCGGCTATCATGGATCCTCAGATGACGGCGCCCCGCATGCGTTTCGAGAAACAGCTGGACGCCTTGCCACGGGTGCGGCCCACGCCCCTGCAGCCCCGGTCCCAGCTACGCTAGGCAACCCGGAGCCATTCTTCCGCCAGCCATTTACCGGGCCGCACGCTTGGCCCGCGCCACGCTCAGGGCAAGAGGGACTGTTTTGGACGCTAAACGCGGGTGGGCTGAACCCGGATGAAGCCTTGCATATGTCCTTGCCGCCGGTCTGTGCCGCTGCCCACGATCCTGTGCCGGGAGCAGGCTGTCCGTTGCGGACGGACGCCGTCCAGTTCGGCCGTCTGCGGCGTCATCTGTCGCGGGCGATGACGCTGCGCCGCGACGCTGCGCTGGGCGGGCGCGGCGCAGGGGAGGGCGCTGATGCCCGGACCTCGAAGACTGAGGACGAACGTATGCACCAGCGCGCTGTCGAGCGGCTGGCGCTCCATGCCTGGACGGCGCTGCCCGACGGCCAAGTGGACTTCGTTTCGGAACGGCTGGCTGCACTGACCGGCGCCGCCGCGTTCGACGACGACGGCATCAACCTCGTCCACGCCGGCGACCGGGCGCGCACGGTTGCGGCCTGGATCCATGCGGTAGGGACCGGGACGCCGTTCGACATCAAGCACCGGGTGTATCTGCTCAATGGCGGTGTGCGCTGGATGCGGTCGCGGGCGAACCCGGAGCTTGACGGGTCGGGCCGGGTCGTCAAGTGGCACGGGTTCAGCGAGGACATCCACGACGCCAAGCAGGCAGCCGAGGCGCTGGCGGAAAGGGAAGCGCGGCTTCTCGCGATCACCAACTCGGTGGACCAGCTGGTCTGGACCAACGGACCCGACGGCCGCATCGAGTACAGCAACCAGGCATGGCACGACTTCACGGGCGTCCCGTCAGGCCCTGGCGCCGCCGGCCTTTGGAGCCCGCCCGACCAGTTGGCGGACGGCTTGCGCCATCCCGACGACCAGGACCGCTGCCGCGCAGCCTGGCTCGGCTGCTTGCAGACCGGCAAGCCTTACTACATCGAATATCGCCTGCGGCACCAGACCGGCGGGTATCGCTGGGTGCTCTCCCGCGCCCACGCCGTGCGGGACGCCGCCGGCCTCGTCAAGCGCTGGTTCGGCACCGTCACGGACATCCACGAGATGGTCGAGGTGCGCGACGCGCTCGCCCTGTCGCACGGCGACATGGAGCGGGCCAAGCAGGAGGCGGAGCAGGCCAGCGATGCCACGACCCGCCTCCTGGCTGCGGCGAGCCACGATCTGCGGCAGCCGCTGCAAACGATGACGCTGCTAGAGCACCTGCTGGCCAAGCAGGTGGATGGCGACGCCGGGCAGTTGGTGGCGCGGCTGGGCGACAACTTGGGCGCAATGGCCGCGACGCTGGACGCCCTGCTCGGCGTTAACCGGATCGAAGCCGGCACGGAAACCGGAACCGGAAACCGTGCCGGCTGCATCCTGGTGATCGAGGGCGATTCGAACCTGCGGAGCGACCTGCACGCGTTGCTGCTAGCCGAGGGTCACAACGTGATGGCAGCGTCCTCCGGGCCGGCAGCGCTGGGCCTGGTTGGGCGAGGCCTGGTTGCGCCCGACCTGATCCTTGCGGACTACAGCTTGCCGGAGGGCTTGAATGGTCTGGAGGCCACGGCGGAGGTGCGGGACATGCTGGCCCGACCCGTCCCTGCCGTCATCCTGACCGGCGCCACCTCGGTCGCCACGCTGCGCGACGCCGCGTCGCAGGGCTGCGTCCACCTCAGCAAGCCCGTGAAGCCGGCCCACCTGTTGCGGGCCGTGCACGACCTGCTTCCCATGCCGCCCGCGTCCGCGCCCGGACCGCGGCGGCCGGAAGC
>CAXTOB010000193.1:0-7873 GCA_964245505.1 uncultured Acetobacteraceae bacterium
GCCATGTGGATCGCGGGTGTCGCCGGCTGGCTGATCTTGGTGATCGAGGCCGTCATCGCCGTTCCACTCTGGATGTTCGCACATCTCACATTCCAGGGTGACGGGCTGCATGGCCGAGGGATCGAGGGTTACGGGCTGCTCTTCAACGTCCTGTTCCGTCCAGTCCTGATGCTGTTCGGCTTGATGATGGGCTACTTCGTCTTCAGTTCGATGTCGTGGCTCTTGCTGCAGGGCTTCTGCATCGCCGCAGGCTTCGCCCTGTCCCATGGTTGGTTCGTGACCAATCTGCTTGGCTTGATCGTGCTGCTCTGCATGTTCGTGCTGATGGAGGTGACGCTCGCGCTGGTCGCCTTCCGTCTCATCACACTCGTCCCACACCACGTCGTGAAGCTGATCGGCGTGCAACCGGCCAACCGGCTGGACATCGAGCGGTTCAGCCAGGACGTCGGGACGGTTGGTATGGGCGGTGCGATGAGGTCGATCCAGGGAGGAACGAACGTCATGCTGAGTGCCGCACAAGAACAGGGTCGACAGGGTAGGCGGATTGCAGGGCCACCCGGCGGAGGCGCCCCTAGCGGACCGACCCCGGGGCGTGGTAATCGCGGTATGCGGCAGATCGGGACTGACAGCACGCTTAATGCGCAGGCTGACGTGTCTTCGCCTTCTGCGCCACAGGAGGGATGAATGTCCGACAACCCGGCTTTCGGGTTCGCCCTAGGGTATTTGGCCGCCGGGCCAGCCACTGAGACTGCCGCAACCGGTGCTCTTATGCTTACCCGTGCCCTGCAAAGGCAGCCAGCGTCTCAAGTTGACGTAAATGGGTTGCTCAATTTGGTGCAGGAGCAGGAGCAACATATTGCACGTCAGGACGATCTCATTGCGCATCTCCGACAAATCAGCCTTGAGTGGCAAGACTATGGGACAAGGCTGAAAGCTAAGAATACGAAACTTGAGGAGTGGGCTGACTGGGCCGAGCAGGAACTCAAGAAGTATCAGAACAAAGGCTGACATCACTCGCAACCCGTGCCGGCATGGTGTCTCTCAGGTAAGCCTGGAGAGACACCATGAAGCCCACCACAGCCGCCATCGCCAGCCTCCTGATCCTCACGAGCTGCGGTAGCGGAGGCAACCTAAAGTCGGCGAAGGACTACGACGTCCCCCCTCCCCCGCCGATCGCCCATCCTGCCTACAACCCGTATGCGGCCTATGGCGAAGCGCGCGCGACGTGGCGCCCGCCGGTCATAGATCGCGATGGGACAATCCAGAAGCCCTCCGAACCCAGCTCGCAGTATGATCGACCGAACTACGAGGGCTCTAGCTGGGCTACCGGAGCCGGCCGGTCCGTGTTTTCGGGACCGCCGGGCACCTTTTGAGCAAAATACCCTCATAGCGAAAATGGACGGCTGGACTAGGGCCTAGCCGTCCATCGCAATGCCGAGATGCACACGGAGCGCAAGCTCCGCACGGAGCTGCCCCTCCTCAAAGGTGGGCGTCGCAGATCCCGCAATCACATTGTCCTCGCTGTCGCCCTGCTGCATCGACCAGCTGATTTTGGGCATGTCCAAGGGTACGTCGGCCAAGAACGAGTCTCGCATCTCAATCACGAACAGGCCGTAAATTCCGGTCACGGCCTCCGCAACCCGAACAGCAGCATCGTGTGCTGGCTGCTCCTCGACAACCCATTCAACCAGCGGCGCGAGTGCGGGCCGTGAGTTGGGCTTCCGGGAAAGGTGGCGCCGCAACTCGGCCAGCATCGCTCGGAAGTAGTGGCCCGAGGCGTCATCCGGGCGCAAGAGAGTCAAGATGGCCACCAGGTCTCTTCGGAGTTCAGGAATTGACGGGCCGTGCCGAGCTGGTGGGTGCGGACCTGCCAGTTGACCAGGGCGTTGTGAAAGGCCGACAAAAAGAAGGTCCCGCACAGGGCGACTAGGCCGAGCACATAGGGCAGGCTGGCGTACACAGGCGACACGAAAGCCTCGTAGAACCAGAACAGCAGAAAGCCGCAGCCGCCGGCGAGATAGCACCAGGTCGCTCGGGCGGTTTGCCGCCTCCGCTTCGCCAGCATGGCTTCCACACCGGCTTCCGAAGTTCCTGCCAAGAATGCCATGGCCTGCAGGTCGAGGGTTCCTGTCTCGTCCACCTGGACGCGGCGATCCGGCCCCTGGCCGACCTTGATGAGATCGACCAGGTTGCCGATGGTGTGGGCACCCTCCATGACGTTTTTGGTGCCGAAGGCCGCAACGGGACCTCCCAGCAGGAAGCCAAGCGTGCCCCATAGTCCACGCCGGCGCAGTACAGGCCGCTTCGGTCGAGGATCAATGTGGATCTCCGGGTCCATCGGCTCAGCTCCCCAACGAAGCAACGAGGGCATCGATATTGTCCGGCATGCCGTCCGATCGGCCTTCGGCACCGTCGGCCCGGCGCCATACGAAGGTGGGTGTGCCGCGCAACCCGATGGCCTGCGCGGTTGCCATGTTGGCGGCAAGACGCTGGTCGGCCGCCGGGTCTGCAGGGCCGTTGAGCCCGTTGCTGCCCCAGGCAGCGACCATTCGGTCGGCAGGCAGGCTTAGCATGGCTTTGGCCGCCACGGTGCTACGGCCCTGGTCCTCGTAGTCCAGAACGGATAACGGGATTACGGCGACCTGGACACGGCCACTGGCAATGTAGGGACGGAGTTGGTCCATTGCCCTGACCGAGTAGCTGCATAGGGGGTCGATATAGACCCACAGCCTGGGAGCCTTGGTGTCGCCAGCCAGCCCGAAGGTCGTTCCCTCGACGGCCTTCAGAGCCGCCATTGGGGTGCCGGCGACGCCTTGGGCCGAAGCGGCGACGACGGGGGTGCCTTCAGGTGCCGTTTTGGCCGCGGCCGTGGCGCCGATCGTGACGGTCGGAATGGCACCTTCGATCGGTGTGACCTGCTCCCGGGTGACGTTTTTTCCGGTAGACTCCCACATCACGCCTCCGATCAGCGCTTGGCCGTCCGGAGTGAGATAGAATACCTGAAAGCTCTGGCCTTGCAGGGCGAACACGCCACTGAGCCCATGCTGGACGCCGAGGTCATAGAGGGTCGCACCCTTGGACGCGATACGCTTCAACGCCGGGATGCGCTCGATCTTCTCCGCCGAGATGATCGAGAGACCGGGAGCCATGAGCGGTGCAGAGCCAGCCGCGATAGGTTGGGCAGTCGGAGGAAGAACAGCCGAAGCCGGGCCTGCCGGCAGGGCGCACTGCGGCGGGGCTGCCACTGCGAGGCCTGGAGCGATCAGGGCGGTGAAAGCGACGAGGAACGGACGCATGAGTGGTCTCCTTTGCTCAGGAGACATTTTGCTGGAGGACGTTGCGAGCGAGGTCACAGTTTGTGCGATGCTGTTGAAAGCGCCGGTCTCCAGCTTCAGCCGGTTTCGACCTCTCAACCAGTTTGGGGTATGGTACTCAGGTGTCTGCGCTCAATCCCATCACGACTATCGCTCCAAAGCCTAAGCGCCCGAGGACATTCCGGCCGGCGGTAAAGGTTGAGTGTGTTCAACCGCCACACTTCGTTGAGGGCTTCCAGAAGGTTCTGGAAGTGCGAAGGTCCGGCGGTGACACAAGCCAAGGGACGCCTTGGGTGCTGAGGGATCTCTACGAGGAGGCCATCCGTGGGCTGGTCCTGGCATTCGAGAACGGCGCTGATATTGCCATTCTCGCCCCCTCGACAGACCCATCCGGACGAAAGGTGCTCAAAATCGACGGCAAGCTACGCGAGGCAGCCAATATGATCGCGAACTCCAGATGCGTGACGTACGGTGCTGTTTACCACACCGCTTTTCATCGCTTCCTCAAAAGCGAGGGTGTTCTCGATCGATCCTGGTAGCGGGCCGGGAAAGTCCCGGCTTGGGGTTGCAGACTCGCAGCAGATCAGACTAGCCTGGACGAGTCTGCGGCATGGTGCCGGGACCTTGGAGATAAACGATTTGTAGCGCGCAGAAATAGAAAAGCCGGCGTTGGAAGCGCCGGCCTTTCTGGAAACTCAAGCAACCTATGCTCGGAAACTCTTGCACTCCGAACATAGGGAAGTCTGCCCCCCGCGTCAACAGGCTTGTTGGCGCGAACGGCGAGGCTTTGCCGATAGAATCCTTGCGCGCTCGCCATCAGGAGCGAGCGAACATGCCCATCCCATCCACCAGGCCGACTGGTCGGCGACGGATTACCGACCGCCAGCTCGGGGTTAGACAGAAGCTCACCGGGCAGTTGAACGCTGTTCCGTTCGGGCGTGTCCGGGCGGCCGCAACGGCGGTTGCCCCTGCCCTTGGTCTCAGCCGAGGAGCTGCCGACCTCCTCTCCGTTCTCTTCCGCTATACTCGTGCCTGCGACTGGGAAGCGGGACGGCTGAGGGTGGTTTTTCCGTCAAATGACGAACTTGCCTGGGAGACAAAGCTGGGGGTCCGGACAATCCAACGTCTCCTGCGTGAGCTGCTTGACGCAGGCATGGTGACAGCCATTGACGGCGGTACGGGCGCTCGACGGGGAGTGCGGGGCAACGACGGATACATCCGCGGTGTCTCCTCCGCTATTGATCTGTCGCCCCTCGGGGAAAGGATCGACGAGCTTGAACGTCTTTCGGCCGAGTACCGAGCGATAAAGGAGGAGGTGAAGCAACTCAGGATCGAGATCACCCAAGAGCGAAATCAGGTTCTCAGGCTCACTGATCGCGGTGTGGAGCAAGCCGGCGATATTGCAGAATGGGAAGCGGTCGCCGAACGCGCGCGCGGGATCGCCGCATCCCGCAAGGGTGTCCAGGTGCCGGCTACGCTGGTTAGTCTTGTTGGACAACTACGAGCGCTACGGGCGATAACCGAAGCTCGACTTATCGTTCTTTCGTCTGTGGAAAAGCCGTCCCAGGGTGACAAATCTGACACCCTACATGCAACTACAAACCATCTACATATCGCTGAAGCGATTGCACCTGGACGGCTACGCCCTGCCAACAGCAGCAGTGGTGGTGGCGGTCTCAGCTCATCGACAAAAGCAGTGAGTGCAGCGGCAACAGGGAGCGCGCTTCGAGGCTTTCCAGCGACGCCACAGCTTCTTCTCAAGATCGCGCCTGACTTCAGAGACTGGGCACCTTCAGCCACGCCGTCATGGGCGGACCTGACAGACGTGGCCGACGCCGTACGATCCCACTTGGGGATATCCCAACATGCTTGGGGCCAAGCGTGCATCGTGCTCGGGAGGGTCGAGGCAACATGCGCGATCGCCGCGATCTCGGCGAAGCACACCGCGGGCCTTGTCCGAAGCCCTGGAGGTCTGCTGCGACATATGGTCGACGCACATCACAAAGACGAACTGCGCCTTGACCGGACCTTGTTTGGCCTTGCCGATGCCGTTGGCGGCCTCGGAAGAAGGGACACTTCCAAAACCGCTGCAGGACGGCCAGGCAGCAGGAGCATGCCAATGACCCACCCAGAGCGCACATCCAAGCCGTAATGTGGGTTGCTGCCGTTCAGATGGGTTCACTCGTAATGAGGTGGGTGACCATTGCCGCGAGCAGCGAAGGGACACGGCATGTCGGAGCGAACGATATCTCTGCGAAAATTAGCTGTAGCAGGTGCAGCGTTGCTGGCGACCTTCAGCACGCAGGTTACGACCGCCGAGGCAGACGTGTGGCCATCGACCACAAGCGGGGTGCCCCAGATGGTCACCCCGCAGTTTCTGGAAACAGGCGTGCCTGCTTTCACGACACCGGAGGGCGGCCAGAATCCCGCGGCGGGCGTCACAACGCCCGTGAGTGGCACGGGCGCGGGAGATCAAGGAGGGTTCGGCGGAACGGGAAGCACCGGACCCGGGTTTGTTGCTACCTCGTTCAGCCAATATTTGGGACAGGCGGTCGGTACAGGGCAGTGCGTGGCGCTGGTTCAAGCGGCCGATCCAAGCGTTGGGCTCACGGCGACGTGGCACCAAGGTGACAGCGTGCAAGGCAATACCGCTCTCGCCCCCGGGACCGTCATCGCGACCTTCAACCAGAACGGTCAGTATGCGAATGCGACTGATGGCAGCAGCCACGCGGCAATTTATCTCGGACAGAATGCCCAAGGTATTCAGGTTGAAGACCAATGGGCAGGACACGCAGCAAGCACACGCACGATCTCTTGGAGCAACCCTTCAGGAGTCGGTGCTGATACAGGGAGCCAGTTCCATGTCGTCACTCACTCGTAAGGCTGTAATTTCTGGAGTGCTCGTTGCTATTTCGGCATCCACTTGCCTGGCAGCAGTGCAGTGCCCGTCCGACCTACATGGTCACCGACTTAAGAAGGTTGATGGGGCAAGTGTGTTCTACAAAAGCCCGGCGGACAACATGCTTCAGGCACCCTCAGAGTCTCATACCGAACCGAACGGATGGTGGACAAACACCTGGAGATTTCTACCGGGGTCGGCTTCAGCTATGACCATCGTTTGTCAATATGATGGCGAGCAGCAAGGTGTTTTTTTTCGCTTGCCCGCCACCACGAGATCCTGCCGCCAGGATGTCACCAGCTTCGCGTGCGACTAATCTTAACGATTGTGTAGGCACTCCAAGCCTTGATCACTTCCCGAAAAGATGGAGCTTGCATCGGCTCTTCGAAGCACAGCCCCGACCTGTGTCGCCGCCCACTGGCCTCCGCGTGCGGTGCGTACGCCCCGGGCGTTCAGAACGGTGGCAATGCCGCGCAGGCTGGTGACGCCGCTCGCCCTGACCTGATGGATGACCGGTACGACGTTCTCGGCGAAGCGCCTAGCCTCGGCGGCGGTGCGCGCAGTCCCGAGTGCCCCCGCTTCGGCCAGGTTGGTCCGGTTCCCCAGCACCGCCCCCTGCCCTTTCCGCACGGCCAGCGCCGCGCGCGTTCGTTCGGAGATCATGCGTCGTTCCTTTTCAGCGAGCGCTGCGTAGATATGCAGCATAAACGGGTCCACGTCGGCCCCGAGCTCGGCCACCAGGAACGGCACGCGCTGCACCATGAGGCCCGCGATAAAGTGGACATCGCGCGAGAGCCGGTCGAGCTTGGCCACCAGCACCGGGCAGCGCTCCCGCCTGGCCGCGGCCAGTGCCGCCGCGAGCTTGGGCCGGCGGTCGAGCGCATCGGACCCTTTGCCCGTCTCCACCTCGGTGAACTCGCCGCGAATCTGGTGGCCGTTTCCGACCGCGAACGCAGCGCAGCGTTCCCGCTGAGCATCCAGTCCTAGTCCGGAGCGGCCCTGGCGTTCGGTGGACACGCGGTAGTAGGCGACGACGGGGTGCATGGCTGCCCAATTTCGCGCCATTTAGGGGCGAGTGGCAACAGGCCAAACGCCCGTTTGGCCTCTTGACGGGCAGCATGGCAGCCGGCGGGGCTGCACCAGCACGACCGATATCCACGTAATCAGGCCAACGTTGTAGAACTGCCTGGCGTTGCATAACGGATATGGCTACCCTGAATTGCGCTGGATCAGTGGATTGGATCGGAGTTTTGCCGATTTGAGTTATGAAAAGAACGGGCGCTTTCTGGAGAACGATGCTCGGCTCTCAAGCAGGAGCCAGCATGGCCCCGTGCTGATCGGCTACCTCCAGGTTTGTCCCGGTGACGAAGCTGGTGCCGCATTTCACCGCCAGGCGCTGGGCGAAGCGGGGTGCGAGCAGATCGTGGAAGAGGGGCTCAGTGCCGAGGGGGGCACTCAGCCCGAGCTACAAGATCTGCTCGGGCGTCTCTGCCTCGGCGATGTTGTGGTGGTTGCGCGGCTCGACGATCTCGGCGTCTCCCTGGCCGAGGTCGTGCGGCGGGTGCATCGGCTCGCCGCGGCCGGCATCGGCCTCCGCAGCTTGGCGGAGGCGTTCGATGCTCCAGCGCCTCCGCCCAGGGTGGATGCAGCAGTGATAGCC
>CAXTOB010000193.1:7883-11065 GCA_964245505.1 uncultured Acetobacteraceae bacterium
GCCACCGGACGATCGCCGTGACGTGCGACGTGACCGACGCGGCGCAGGCGGCCGGCCGCCCAAGCTGTCGATCAAGGAACAGGACGAGGTCGTTGAGGCTGTGCTGTCTGGCCGCAGCAAGGCCGCCGCGGTGGCCAGGCGTCATAAGGTCAGCTCCGCCACGGTCAGCCGCCTGCTGGCTGCCCGCCGGCTAGCTAGCTCGGGACCCGCACCGAGTGGGCCTGCGGGGAAGGATGCGACGGCTGCGGACCGGGTTGTGGGCGTCCTGCGCCCATCCGCCCTGGACGAGCGGCTCGCCATTGTGGGCACCTCCGGGTCGGGCAAGACCTACGCCGCCAAGGGGCTGCTTGAACGGGTGATGGCCGGGGGTGGACGCGTGTGCGTCGTGGACCCGCTTGGGGTCTGGTGGGGCTTGGGCAAGGGCGCGGACGGCGCCGAACCGCCCTTCCCTGTCGCCGTGTTCGGCGGTGCGCACGGCGACGTGCCGCTCGACCCCAGCCTGGGGACGGCCCTCGGCCGCTTAATCGGCACGCAGCCGATGGCGTGCGTCGTGGACGTGTCCGACTTCGGCAGCGCCGCCGCCCGGCGGGCGTTCATGACCGAGTTGACGGCAGCGCTCTACGACGCGAACACGGAGCCGCTGCACTTGGTGCTGGACGAGGCGGACCTGTGGGCGCCGCAGCGCACCCAGCCGGACGGCCTGGAGCTGCTGGGCCGGGTGGAGGAGATCGTGCGACGTGGGCGGGTGCGGGGCTTCGTGCCTTGGCTGATCACGCAAAGGCCTGCGGTGCTGCACAAGGACGTGCTGTCCCAAGCCGACGTGTTGGTGTCCATGAAGCTTACCTCCAGCCAGGACAGGGCGGCAGTGGGCCGCTGGATCGAGGGTCAGGCCGACCGGGCAGAGGGCCGGCGCATCCTGGCCGCCTTGCCCCAGCTCCGGCGTGGCGAGGGCTGGGTGTGGGCGCCCAGCAATGGCGTGCTGGACAAGGTGTCGTTCCCGCGCATCCGCACCCTGGACAGTTCGCAGACGCCGCGGCGGGACGCGCAGCCCGGCAACTCACGCCTGCTCGCGGCCGTGGACCTGCTCGCCATAGAACGGACACTCGCTGAAGTAGGGGTGGACGGGGTTGATTAGCCAGCCATGACCGCTTTTGCGCCGCATCTCGGACATTCGGACCTTCGGGCAATGATCCCGAAAGCGGACGTAGCTCCGCCGTTTTCCCTCAGCACCACTGGCCGCTGTCATAAGGACCAGGGACCAATCTCTTGCCGCTATTCCGCGGCTCAGGAGATCATCATGCAATCATCAAAGTTAAAGCCTGTGTCCTTGACCGTCCGGCTCGTGGCGCCATGGAACAAGGGCGACTTCGTCGGACCCAAGCCGCCCCTGAAGCCCAAGCAAGTCTGATCCATCCGCCTCACCCTTTAGCGCGAGAGGCGCATCCGCGACTTAGCACTGTTCGACCTCGCCAGGCAGGCCGTCTGTCACACCCGCGGAAGCAGTTCAGTTCCGGTGCCCCGACGCGCCGCGGCTGGCCAACGGCGTGCCGGACTACGAGGATCTGCTGGGGCATGCCCTGACGCTCAGGTCGGCTTACGACATCTGCGCTGACCTGAACGGGCGGCTGCTGGATCTGGCTAGCCGGGTGCCCGGTGCGCCAGCGGCGGCCCCGCCGAGCAAGTGACCGTCGCAGCGGTGGCGTTCAGCGCCGCGCTGGTCTGCCGCTTGGTGTGTCTGGCCCTATGGCCGCGTGACCCACGAGATGACGACGAACGATAAGAAGCCCGCTCCCGGCATCCGGGGGCGGGCTTTTTGCGTTCGGGACCGAACGTAATTGAGCGGCCCGATAGGGTTTCGCCCGCTACACGAGCCTGCGGATGTCAGCCTCCGCGGTTTCCATCAGGTGATCTACGGCGTTGATGCCCATGCCGATGCCGAGGCTGGCCGCGGTCATCATGGAAACCGAATAGGACAGGGTGCCCTGCTGGCCGCCGGGGTAGTTGATCACCACGGGCCTGCCGCCCGAGATGGCCTCGACATGCGTCGTATGAGGGTCGGTCGGCTCGATGAACGCGGCGACCGTGTAGTTCTGGCCCTTGTGATCGAAGTGGGCGTTCTTCACGAATGTGGCGGTAGGGGTAGGCATGAAATTTAGTTTCTGCTCAAATGCGCTGCGACCGGAATGTTCGGGCGGGGATGACAAATCGTGATCCGCGCGGTTTCGATCAAGGGGGATCGAGCATCCCGGCGGGATCAAGCCCCGACGTATGCGTCGCGGTGCCTGCGGATGTAGGCGATGCCCGGATAGTGCTCCCGGGCCTTCGGCAGGATGATACGCTCCATCTGCCGCTCGAAAAGCCCGCGCAGCCCGGCGGGGACCCGGTTATGGGCGACGAGCAGGCCGTAGTCGTCCGTCAGCGAGAGCAGGTGCCTGTCGAACAGCCAGTGCGCCGTCGCCGACAAGGCGATCCCGTTCCTGACGATGTCCGGCCCGCCGGAGGCGACAGGCCAGATGTGGGCGGCCTGTGCCTCGGCCTTCCCGCCGCCGTTGACGATCTTGATCCCGGTCACGGCGCAAGTGTTGCCATAGGCATCGGGCACCTGACGCCGGAAGCTGGCATCCCGGATCTTGCGGTTCACCAGGATCTGCTCGACCCGGCGCTCCTGCTCCTCGAGCGGCGCGTTCACCAGATCCAGGGTCGCTGGGTCGGCGTGGGCGGCATCGAGCTCCAAGCGGCGCGCGTTGTCCGGCGACATCGTGCGGCCGAACCCGGCCATGGTGATCGCGCCGAACTCGGCCTCGGAAAGCGGCCTGACCGACTTTCCTTGCAGCGCCGCCCCGATCAGCGACAGCTTACCCACCAGCCGCAGCGCGCCCTCGTAGTACCCGGCCTCCGTGTTCAGCGGGACGACATCATCGAAGGCGAGGAAGCCGTCCATGCGGGCATACCAGTGGCCGGAGCGCGCGAGGTCGGGTTCGATGTCCACCACGCGGGCGACGGCGACATAACCCCGTCGGCCGCCGTTCCGGATCGGCTCGCGGTAGATGATCCAGTCGCCCTTCGCCGCCTGGGCCACCGACAGGTATCGGCTCGGGAAGTGGTATCGCTCGGTGATGTCGTCGTCGTAGGCGGAATCGGCCTTCGTATGACCTTGTTGCACGGATCAGCGGTCGAGATGC
>CAXTOB010000194.1:0-10987 GCA_964245505.1 uncultured Acetobacteraceae bacterium
CGTCACCCGGGGAACCGTCCGCACGACCGGCGCAGCCACGGCCACTGCACCATCTCCGGGGGGGCGGCGGCTCGGCTCAAACACGGGACGGGCAGTGATCTTGGCCACCTCTGCCGCGCGGTCCACCGCCGCAGGGGGCACGATACCATCCACACGCGCCTCGGCTGGCGGCGGCGGCGGAGCTTCGGCCGGCGCCTCGTCCTGCACCTGCCAACGCAGCAAGCCTGCCAGCACCAGCGCCGTGGCGCCGAGAACCAGGGTGGCCCGCCGGCTCATCGGCGTGCTTGCTGGGACAGCGGCCGCATCGGTGGGGTCCTGCTCATGCCGGCATCGTGCCTTTTGCCTGGGATCAGGCGTGGATGCATTTAGGCGATTGCACGGCGGTTGTGAACAAGGGAAGCACCGTGGTCCGGAGAACCAGCCGCACCAAGGGACCGGCCGCGTCGTGAAGGCAACAGGGGTGGTGGATGCCGCCGGTGTGCTCAAGACCACTGAGGTGGTCAAGGCCGCTGGGAATGCCGGGTTCACCCTGCTGGAAACCCTCGTCAGCCTGGTCGTGGTCGGCCTGATCCTGTCCGGTCTTGCCCAGGGCTTCCGGTTCGGGGTTGCCGCCTGGAACGCGCAGTCGCGCCTTCTGGCGGGCGGCGGCGACCTGGACTCGGTGGACCGCGGCCTGCGCCGCCTGGTCGCACGCATGGACCCCGCCGGCGACGAGGCGCATCCGCCTTTGCTGGGCGGGCCCGGCAGCATGGCGTTCGCCGCCCCCCTGCCGGAAGCGGCGGCCATACCAGGAACCCGGCGGGCGGCGATGCACTTGGCGCTGGAAGGCGACCGGCTGATGCTGACCTGGACGCCGGCTCCGCATGCGACGCCGCTCGCCCCGGTCCGTACCAGCGAGACCGAGGTGCTGCGCGGCGTCGCGCGCCTGGAACTTGGCTACTACGGCCAAACCGGCCAGGCGCCGCCGGCTTGGCGGAGCGCCTGGACGGGCGTGCGCCTGCCTGACCTGGTCCGGCTGCGCATCGTGTTCCCGGCGGGCAATCCCCGGCACTGGGCCGACATCATAGAGGCGCCGCGCCAGTCAACCCCGGCGCCACGGCCGTGACCGGCCAAAACGGCGACCGCGGCATCGTGTTGCTTGTTGTGCTGTGGACGCTCGCCCTGCTTGCGCTGATGTCGGCGGCGATTTCCGGCACTGGCCGGCGGGAAGCAGGGCTTGGCATCGCGCTTCGCTCCGCAGCCGCGGCGCGGACGGGGGCCGAGGCGGCGCTGAATGAGACTCTATACGACCTCGTTACCGGCCGTCGGCGGGCGGACGGCATCACGCAGCGCTTGCCGGTCGGGTCCGCGACGGCCGCCGTGACCGTGCGTAGCGAGGACGGCAAGCTGAACCCCAACACCGCCCCGGCCGAAACCCTGGCGGCCCTCGTGCAAGCAGTCGGCGGCAGCCCATCCGAGGCCAGCGCGCTGGCTGCGGCTATGGTGGCATGGCGTGGCCGCGCCGGGTCATCCGGGCCGGACCCAGCGGCGCTGGCCGCCTACCGTGCAGCAGGCCGCACCTTCGGACCGCCCGGGTCGCCGTTCCTCCATCTGGAAGAACTACGGCTCGTGCTCGGGGTCACGCCTGCCCTTTATGCTGCCCTGGCGCCGCACCTATCGGTCTATCCCGACGGCGTGCTGGACCCTGAAGCCGCAGACCCCGTGGTCCGCCATGCCCTGGAGCTGGCCGGGATCGCCGCCTCGGCGCCGGGCGGCACCCAGCAGGGCGGACCCGCGACGGTCTCAGTCACAATACGCCTGCAAGGCGCCGACGGCACCGTCGCACGCTTGTCGGTCGTCGCCCGGCTCGACCCGAACAGCCCCGGACGCCCCGCCGCTATCCTGAGCTGGGACGAACCCGACGATGACGGCTAAACCCCCATCTCGCAATTCCTCCGTGTCGCAATACCGTCATTTGCCCGCGAGGACGGCGCCCCGTATCGGCGACGGCCAACGATGGAGGCGTCCCATGATCCGTGCCCTTGCGCTTGCCGCCAGCCTCGCCCTTTGCGCGGCCGCGCCTGCCGGGGCCGCGACCATGGACCGTGTGCGCAAGGACGGCATCGTGCGCTGCGGCGGCGTGATCCGGCCGGGCCTGGCGTTCCCTGCCGCCGACCAAACCTGGCACGGACTGGAGGTGGACATGTGCCAGGCGGTCGCGGTGGCGGTGCTCGGCGCGGACGCGAAGATCGAGTTCCACAGCTATGCCCTAGACAAGGACTTCGCCCGTCTCGCCTCAGGCGCGGATGACCTGGCGTTCCTGACCGGATCAGAAATCCACGCCAACAACATGTTCGCCGCCGTGCTGCCCGGCCCCGCCATTTTCTATGAAACAACCCGCCTGATGGTGCAGGCCGACAATCCGGCCCACCACGTCGCCGACCTGCGGAACACCCGCATCTGCGCCGAACCCGGCACCGGGCCAGAGCGGAACCTCCAGGAATACATGACCCGCAATGCCATCCCGTTCCGCCAATCCATGTGGCAGGAATTGGAGGAAATGATGGACGCCTTCAGCGTCGGCCGCTGCCCCGCCGTCGCCGGGGAGGAAACCGCGCTCGCCGCCCTCCGCCTGGGCAGCGAAGCCGACGGCCATCCCGCCCGGCTGCTGCCGGAGCCGCTGGCGGCGGCGCCGGTCAGCATAGCAACCCCGGCCGGCGACTCCGCATGGGCCGCGGTCGCCCATTGGACGGCGCAAACCGTCCTGACGGCGGAGCGCGCCCCGCGGGTCCAAGGCCCGCGGCTGCCAGTCCCTGCCCCGCCGCTGGGGCTGCAGCCCGGCTGGCAGGACCGGGTGATCGAAGCCGTCGGCACCTACCCGGAAATCTTCGCCCGCTCGCTCGGCGCCGGATCGCCCTTGGACCTGCCGCCCGGTCTCAACGCCCGTTGGGACCAGGGCGGGCTGTTCGCGCCTCCCGCCGTCGAGTAAGGCTTTGTCACCGCGTTCATGAAAATGACGCCAAGCGGTCATTTTTAATCAGAAAAGTTATGGGCTACCTACGCCATCATACCCCTACAAGGACTCCCAATGAAGCGCTCCGCCCTGAAAGCCTGCACCGCCTGGGTCGCAGCCGCATCCCTGCTCGCCCCATCCTTCGCGATGGCCCAGAGCGCCTCCGTAACGGCTCAGCCGCAGAACGCCGCCTCGGGCTTCGGCACGGTATCGCAGTACTTCCGGGATCCCGCCCAGGACGCGCCGATGTCGCAGGCGCAGATGATCAACCTGCTGCGCCACCGGGTGAAGTATGTGTTCGTGCTGTTCCAGGAGAACCGCTCGTTCGACCACTACTTCGGCACCTTCCCCGGCACCAACGGCCTGTTCACCGATGCTTCGGCAACGCCCACGGTCCGCTCGCCGGCAACGCCCAGCAACACCCAGGTGCTGTATAACACCGACGGGTCGCAGGGCACGATCTCGCCGTTCCGCATCGGCACCACGCAGAACGCCGCCGACCTGGACGACATCGACCACGGCCACCCGCGCATGGTCGCCAAGATGGACGCGCCCGGCAACACCGGCACGCCGGCGATGAACCGGTTCGCCCTGAACGAGCAGTTCAAGTATCTGTCCGGCGCCCCGATCCTGACCAACACCCAGCCAACCCCGGCCACGGCGCCAGCGACCGTACCGCTGAAAAGCAAGCAGTATGGCCAGCTCGCGATGGCCTACGTGGACTGCGACACCGTGCCGTTCATGTGGAACTATGCGAACCGCTTCACGCTGTTCGACAACATCTTCCAAACGACGGTCGGCCCATCCACGCCGAACGCCCTCGCGATGATCTCCGGCCAGTCCGGCGACACGCAGTGGGTGAAGCACCCCGGCGACACCTCGGTGGCGACCTACGGATCCGTGGCCGTCCCGATCGTCAATGACCCGATCCCGGGGCTGCCGGCCACGGCAGGTGCCGCGCCCACGCCGGGCACCTCCGCGACCGAGTATTCGGGCGTGCCGAGCGCTCCGAACAACATCTCCGCCGTGAACAACACCGGCGCCGCCACGGGCGTGCCGCAACGCAAGAACGAGGGCGGCTCTCCGACCAACGTCGCCCCGAACCTCACCTACGCCAGCCTGCCTCTGACGCTCGCCGGCCGCACGCTGGGCAGCGTGGTCAGCACCGACACCAACCCCGCCGCCGACCTGCCCGACATACAGCAGGACATCCCCGCCATCGTCGCGAAGAACACCCCGAACTACTCCTGGGGTTGGTATCAGAACGGCTACAACACCGAGCCGAACCTGCCGGCGGCGAACGGCATCAACACCGTGCCGAACGCCAGCTACATCGGCCACCATAATGGGCCGCAATACTTCGGCTACGTCACCAACAACCCGGCGATGAGCAGCCACCAGCACGGTCTCGGCAACTTCTTCACCGACGTCAGCGCCCAAAACCTCCCCAGCTCCGGCGGCGTCTTCTACGTCCGCGGCGGCTACGACAACATCCAGGGCCTCGTGCCCAACGCCGCGAACGCCACCGGCTACGGCACCGTGACCGCCACCGCCGACGCCGCCTACGTCAACGGCAACTTCCTGGGCGACGACGACCACCCCGCCTACTCCGACAGCCAGATCAGCGAGTCGCTGATCGCCCGCGAGGTCAACGCCATCGCCAGCAGCCCCTACTGGGGCGAAAGCGCCATCGTCATCACCTACGACGAAAGCGAAGGCGACTACGACCACGTCCCGCCGCGCATCCTGAGCTGGGACCCGGCCGGCTTGATCCTCAGCCGCGGCCCGCGCATCCCGCTGCTGGTAATCTCGCCCTTCGCCCGGGTCCATGCCGTGTCGCATGAGGAAGGCGACCATAACTCGGTCATCGGCCTGATCAACAACGTGTTCGGCCTCAACCCGCTGGCCGACCTGCCGGACGAGCTGAGCGCGAAGGTCAGCGGCCAGGCGGCGCAGTTCGCCACCGCAGGCGTCACCCAGACCAACCTCGGCCCGCATGACGGCATCGCCAACCCGACCCCGGGCACCGGCAACCTGCTCAGCGCCTTCGATCCGGCACGCCTGCTCGGCAGCGCCCCGCCGCTGCCGGCGTCCTACGCGATGATCGACCCGGCGACGGTCGCATCCCTGCCGCACTTCGGCGGCGCCGGCTGCACCGCGCTCGGCATCACGCCCATCGACACGCAGCTTGGCATCACCACGACGGTCCCGGCGGACTTCTTCGCCCGGCCCAGCGAGACCACGAACTAAGGCCGGAGCGAACCCATGAACACCCGACGCACAATTCTTCTCGCCACCGCCGTAATGGCCGCCGGCGCATCCACCGCCGGCGCCGCAACTCTCACCCAGGTGTCGTCCATCCCGGCGAGTGCGACATCCTTTGCCGCATTCACCGACTCCGCCGGCAGCTTCAACGGTGCAACGGTGGCCAGCCCGGTCACCTACAACACGTCCACTGCAGGCTCGACGGTGACGTTCACCAGCACCACGGGCACGCTGCAGCGCTACAGCAACGCAACTTACCTCGACAACAACTTCGCTAGCACCACGCAGCTCATCGCACCGTGCGACCTGTATGGCGGCACCGGCTGCAGCACGTCTGCGGCCATCCAGATCACCTTCTCGGTCCCGACCGCCGGCTTCACCATCAGCGCCGACGATTTCGATACCCTCAGCAGCCACACGTTCACCGCGACCGCGTTCAACGGCACCACGTCGCTGGGCTCCATCACGGCGTCCAGCCTTGCCGATAACGGCCAGTCGCCGGCCATCCTGGCGGCCTTCTCGTCAACCCCGGTCACCTCGGTGGTGGTCACCGATCCCGGCGGCGACTTCGTCCTAGGCAACATCGGCACCAGCGCCGCTGCAAACGCGGTGCCGGAGCCTGCTTCGCTTGCCGTGCTGGCGGGGGGCCTGGCGCTGCTCACCGGGACCCGCCGCCGCACGCGGACATAACTCCGCCGCCGTATCAGGTTCTTGGCCAGCCAGGGAATACCTCCCTGGCCGGCCTTTTCTTTTTGGCCGCCGCTACGGATTGCAGATCAGGCTGGCGTCACTCCCCTGCCCATCCGGCCCGCGCGAGCAAAGGTCATACTCATGTCCGGTCCTGCTGGCCGGGCTCCGGTAAACGTAAGCGCGGTTCCAAGGATCAACCGGCACCTGGGTGCCATTGACGTAAGGCCCATTCCAAGTCGCGGAGCCGCTGGGCCGCACCAGCAGGGCCTGCAACCCCTCCTCGGACGTCGGATACGTGCCCATATCGAGCTTATACAGGTCGAGCACCCCGGCCAGCCGCTCGATGGATTGGCGTGCGACCGACACTCGCGCGCCGCCGAGCTGGCGCAGCGCGGCCGGGGCCACCAGTCCGATCAGCATCGCCAGGATCGCAATCACCACGAGGAGTTCCAAGAGGGTGAACCCCTCCTCCCGCCTGGCGCCAGCAGCCACGTCGGTCCGCGCCACCGTTGATACGCCACCATCTCGAATTGCTATGTTCATTCCAGCCATTCCAATTGCAACCCGCTCCTATCCCGCCGCGGCCAACCCATGACCGCCGGCCGTGCCGCGGGGTTGCGATCCAACGTAAGACCGCTCTCGTCCCGGCCGACGCCTCACCGCGCCGCCGTGCCGCCGAAAGTGACAGCAACGGCATCCGCTGGCGATCGGCATTATCCTGACCTCCCGGCGCATCCGCCCCCGCATGCCGTTTCCGCAGAAATACACCGGCGGCCCGCCGAACGACATCCCTGGCTAATGACGCCTCATACCCGGCAGCCACCCCCCTGAAACAACAACGGGGACGGTCCCAAACCCTGGAACCGCCCCCGCCCAGCACGCCAAGCCTAATCAGCCGCGCGTTAGTCCTTGCTGTGCAGCACCAGCCCGCTGCGGATCACCGGATAGGGCTGGCCGTTCATCACGCCCTCCCAAAGCACCTCGTTATACAGGTCGGCTGGCACCCGGTCGGCGTCCGAGAAGTCGAAGCCTCGCGAAGCCTCCGCCCAGTAAGCCACGTCATGTTTGGGGGTGAGATCCGGCCCCTCGGCATAGCGTATCCCGTTGTCGTTCTGCGCCAGCGTCGTCGCCGCCAGCACCCGTGACGCCTGGGCGGTGAACGTCCATGCGCCGGACGACGTGGTGTCGAACACGTCCGCCATCGGCCGCTGGTAAGCGGTGTTCAGGTTGATGTGCGGCGTCCCCAGCACGTCCTCGATGGTACGCAGCGCGCTGACCTGGTTGTATCGGGTGCTGACGATGGCGCCCTGCTTCACGTAGGGCCCGACGACGTAGGCCGTGGCGCGGTGCGAATCGAAGTGGTCCGGCCCGTCCTGGCAGTCGTCCTCGGTGACGATGATGAGTGTGTTGGCAGCATACGGGCTGTTCGCCACCGTCTCGATCACCTTACCGACCGAGTAGTCGTTATCCGCCTCCTGCGCTTCCGGCGTGTTCACCCCAGCGAGCGCCGTGGCGAAGGAACCGGTATGGTCATGGGCCAACCGGACCAGCTCAAGGCTGGGCAACTGGCCGTTGGTCACGAACTGCTGGAACTCGCGGTTCCATTCGTTGAAGCGCCAAAGGTCCGGGTAAACCTGGTCGTAGCCGCGGAAGTAAAGGTCGGTCTTGCCGACCAGCGCCGGGTTGAAAGCGGCGACTTGGACGACCCCAGCGGTGAACGGATCGGAGATCGCGTTCCCGTTGCTGTCCTTGACCGCGCCGATATTGTTGGTCAGGAACCCGTAGTTGCGGACGGTTCCACCCGATTGCAGCACGGCGTCAAAGACGTAGCCAAGCTGGTATCCAAACGGCGCATCGCTCGCCGCATGGTCGCCGGTGCCGGGCAGCAGGTTGGCCGCACCGCCCGGAAGCGCGTTGCCGACCGTGGAATACTGCCCGGCCGTTGCAGCATCGCGCGCCGCGGTGGTGCTGAGCTGCACCGGGACGTTACGGTTGGCGCCCTCGCTCTCATAGGACAGTCCGCGGTCAACAGCGGCGTAGTTGATCTGCTGCGTGATCGTCTCGGTGTTGGTGACCCGGCCCTGCAGCGACCACGCCCAGCCGTCCATGCTGCCGTCGCCCGGGTCCATAAAGTTGTCCAGCGTCACGAATTGCGAGGACAAGCGGTGATAGCTCGGCGTGATGCGCTTGCCGAACAGCGCCAGCGTCGGGTCCCCGTTCGACCCGTTGCCCAGGTCGCCCAGGATCTGGTCGAAAGTGCGATTTTCCTTGACGATGTAGATCACGTGCTGGATGCGTCCGTGCAGGAAGTTCATCGTCGCCGTGTCGCTTGCGTTTGGCGTCGCGGTGTAAAGGTTGTTGATCGCAACCTGCGACGTCAGCTGCGGCAGGTCGGTCGCGGCTGGCACGGCAGCGCTGACCAGCGTCGCCCGCTCCAGCTGGAACTGGTACTGGTTCGCGGCGCGGCCGGCCGCTGCGGCCGCGGCGTTGCCGCCGGGAAGGGTGACGGTCGCGAGTGAGGCAGTGTTGCCGTAGGTGTACAGCGGGTTCGGCCCGGTGTCGTTCTTGCCGTTCACGATATACAGCCAGCTCCCGTCGGCGCTGAACGTGACGTCGTGCGGCTCATACGCCGTGGGGATCAGCCCAGTGACGGTGTTGGCGTTCGCCCCTGTCAGCGGGATGACGGCGATGGAGTTCGCGCCCGCATTAACGGCGTAGAGCGTGTTGCCGTTGAGCGTGACGCCATAGGTCGCCGCGCCGGTGCTGCGCCCGCCGCTCGGAGCGTTCGGGATGATGCCGGCCGGGGCGCGGGCGTCGATCTGCTGGATGACCTGGTTCGTCGCGGTGTTGATCACCGCAACCTCGTCGGCGTTGTCCTGTGCGACATAAAGCCGCGACTGGTCGGCGCTGAGCGCCACGCCCAGGGCGTTGCCGTCCAGCTTGATCCGGGTGACGAGGCTGCCGGGTGCTGCGGCGATCTTCACCACATCGACTTCCCGGTCCCTGTCGGAGGAAACATACGCCGTCAGGTTGCCGCCGGCCCGGGTGCCCGTGACCGCCACCGCGAACGGATAGGTGCCGCCCGCGGCGCCGGCGGTGCCCTCGTTGCCGGTAGCAAACGGCCGGAGGTCGTGCTCGAACAGGACGCTGCCGCTGGCGGTGTCGATGACGCTGATCGAGTCGTTGTAGTTGTTCGCAACCACCAGCGTCGTGCCGTCGGACGAAATCCCAAGGCCGCTGGCGTTCGGCTCCACCGCTCCGCCAAGACCCGCGCCAGCCTTGTTCGCGCCGTGACCCAGCGCAATCTTGTTGGCCAGCACGAAGGTGCCGCCCTGCTTGGCATAGGCGTAAACCGCGTCGTCCGAGCCACCGGTCCCATACAGCGTATTGCCGTCCGGCGACCACACCAGGCCCACATGCGCGTTGGTCTGCTTGATGACCTGCTGCAGCACAGGCTGGGTCTTGTTGGCCCCGCCGACGTTGTAGATGAAGATATACTGCGTCGAGTTCGCCGTATCCACGGCGCCGCTCGAGCTATAAAGCGAGTTCTGTCCGGCGCAGATGATCGCCAGCAGCGTTCCATCCGGGCTGAGCTGCGAACGCACCGCCTCGCCTGCGACGAAGGCGGGATAGGCCGGCAGGCCAGGATTGAGCGGCTGCTGCACTGCATCCGTCAACGCCTGCGGCGTGATATACTGCCCAGTCGGCAGCGGCAGGGTGCCGTTGTTGCCGTCAATGACCGTTTGCCGGTCTGCAAGCGCCACCTGCGGCGCGGCGAGAATCGTAGAAGCGAGCAGCGCCGCCTGCGTCAGGCCGGTCAGCCGTGTCCTGTTCATCCATGCTCTCCTGAAATGTAGGCGGAGGTTTAAACCAGGTGTACGCCGGGCATGTCCCCCCGATCGGCCAGCCCAGGCTGGCCCTCCCACGGGCGGTCCCGGAACATCCCGTCCACGGCGCGACATGGCCATTGCTCCCAGCCTTCCACGCTTAAACCGCAGACCCAGCAGAGCCGTCTTTGCCGCTATCGCGTCAGTTCAAAGACATTTTAACAACGTTACAACCCTCGGCTGCAACGGCCGGCAGCACCATCTGCCGCAGCGGTTGGCGCAGTGCTTTCCCTTACTGACCCTGCAACGTGTCCCACGCCAGGGCGCGCCAGCCGCGCCCGTCCGGTGACGGGCCGATCCTTATCGTAGCCCGGCGCACGGCACGCGTCCCCGACGGCCCGGCCGCAACGGCCGTGACCTGATACACCTGCGTTGCCAAAGCCCCGGGTCCGCGCAACACGCCAACGTCGCGCAGCGCCTGTCGGACCAGCGAGCTTGCTGCCAGCGGGTCCGGCGGACCGTAGGCATACAAGCTCAGCGACGGAGCGACCGCCGCCAGCAAGGCAGGGTCCATCCCGCGCACCAGACCCAGCTCGTCCAGCGACTCGAACGGCGCGCCGGGCGGCCCATACGGCAGCCCGGCCTGGCGATATTCCGCCGCGTTCGTGCCGTTGGCGCCGCCCCGCTGCCCCGGCGTGCGCCAGTCCACGATGGCCGCGGCGACCTGTTTCGCCCGGCCTGGCTCGGCGCCAACCCGCGTCAGCAAGGCCTGCAGCAGCTCGGCCGGCGCCGTATTGGGGTTCACGAACCCGGACAACCCGATCGCCTCCACGGTCACGCCGACGCCAGACGCCTGCACGACCGGCGCCGCGGCGCCACCCTGCGACAGCAGGCCAAAGATCGCCGTGTGGATGGCCCCATCCGCCGCAGCCTCCAGCACCGCGGCAGCGCGGAGATCAAGAGCGGCCTGCGCCTCGGACCGCGCCGTCGTCGAGAGCGTCAGGAACAGCACCGCAAGCGGTACAAGCCCCCATAGCACAATCAGCAGCGCGACGCCCTGCTCGCCCCGCCGGGACCGGTCCAACAGCACCCTCATTCCTCAATGGGCCGGCGCAGGGGCGCGACGACGATGGAAGGCCACCGCATGCCGCCTCCCCCGCTGAACACAAGCTGGACCTGCACAAGCATCGGCAGCCGCTCCCCCGTCCAGCCC
>CAXTOB010000195.1:0-4773 GCA_964245505.1 uncultured Acetobacteraceae bacterium
GCCCGGGCGGGCGCGACGCCGTCGCCGTCAGCGCCGGCTTCGCCTACCCCGCCGGCGCCGAGGTCCAGGTCCAGGTGGACAGCGCGCAACTGCCCTTCTACACCGCCAACCGCTCCGCCTTCGCCCGCGACGGCCGCGCCGTCGTCGCCGCGTTTGAGCGCGGGCGCCAGGCCGTCGCCCATTCCCCGGCGCCGCGTGCCCAGTCAGTGTCCGACACCTTCAGCCTGCGCGGCTTCACCCCGGCCTACGCCGCGATCAACAAGGCCTGCCCCCCGCGATGAACGCCATCACACCCCTGGACACCCTCACGGCGGAGGAACGCACCCGCATCCTCGCCAAGTCCGCCCTGTTCAACCCGCCTCCGGTCCTGCTGCCCGATGGGCGCCGCGAGCTGGTCGGCCTGGAACGGCCGGAGCTGATCGAGGAACTGGCCGCCATCGGCGAGAAGCCGTTCCGCGCCAAGCAGCTTTGGCACTGGATTTACCACCAGGGCGCCACCGACTTTTCCCGCATGTCCAGCATCGCCCGCCCGTTGCAGGAAAAGCTGGCCGAGCGCTTCGTTATCGGCCGCCCCGACGTCGCCACCGTGCAAACCAGCACGGACGAGACACGCAAGTGGCTGTTCCGCTTCCGCGACGGCCAGGAGGCGGAGACGGTCTACATCCCCGACCGCCACGTGGACCGCGGCGCCGTGTGCATCAGCAGCCAGGTCGGCTGCACCCTGTCCTGCCGCTTCTGCCACACCGGCACTCAGGCGCTGGTCCGCAACCTCGGCGCGCCCGAGATCGTCGGCCAGTTCATGGCCGCCCGTGACGCCTACAACGAATGGCCCAGCCCGCGTGGGGAAACGTCCCGCCTGCTGTCCACGGTCGTGCTGATGGGCATGGGGGAGCCGCTCTACAACTACGAAAACGTCGCCAAGGCGATGCGGATCGTCATGGACGGGGAGGGCATCGGCCTGTCCCGCCGCCGCATTACTCTCAGCACCTCAGGCGTCGTCCCGATGATGGACCGCTGCGGCGAAGAGCTTGGAGTAAACCTCGCCGTATCGCTGCATGCCGTGCGCGACGACCTGCGGGACGAGATCGTGCCGTTGAACCGCAAGTATCCGATCGCGGAGCTGATCGCCGCCTGCCGCCGCTACCCCGGCGCCAGCAATGCCCGGCGCATCACCTTCGAATACATCATGCTGCGCGGCATTAATGACACTCCGGCCGACGCGCGGGAGTTGGTGCGCCTGATCGCCGGCATCCCGGCCAAGGTGAACCTGATCCCGTTCAACCCCTGGCCCGGCAGCAACTACCGTCCCAGCACGCGCGATGCGCTGGAGGCATTTGCGGCCATCGTCGGGGACGCCGGCTTCCCATCGCCGATCCGGATGCCGCGCGGCGGAGACATCCTTGCGGCGTGCGGACAATTGAGGACAGAAAGCCGGCGGGAACGGGCGGGGTCGATCCCGACGTAGCCCGTTTGTTCGATGCTTGTAGGGCGGCGCTGCCATGCTCAGGAACAGGGTAAGCCGCTCCCAAATGTCATTGAAACACTCTGCATTGACAATGTATTTTATCTTGAATTTGACTTGGACGCAATCTGAAAAGAGAGCGTCCCATGCTGCCCAAGGCGAAGCCGTTGCTGGCGATCACCGTTGCCTCCCTCCTCATGAGTGGGCCATCACCCGCCTGCGTGGTAGGGCAGGAGGCAACATTCAAAAGTCATGGCGCAACGGTTCGTCGCGCCCGCAGCGAGGCGGTTTCTGACGCAGGGATGTTCGCCGTGTTCAAGGCGCCGCTGGCGGTCAACACGGACGGTGCCCCCACGTCCTATCATCCCGCCGATTTCCTGGGGAACAGGTTGGCCATCAACCGTATCGACAATGGGATCGGCATACATCGAAAAACCGGCACTCCCATGACCGTTGCCGAGAAGCGGAAAGTTTTCGATCAATGGCGGGCGACCCCGAACTGGATTGTTCCAGTTGGTTTCATGATTAATTGGCACAATGTGATCGCACCTGACCGCCATGGACGCCCATGCATCTTCTCGCAAGGTCTCTACTCCGGCTACTTCGGCTCGATGACCGCCCTCAAAAATGGCCGCAGTCCTAGTGAAGCTGGAGAGTGTGCGGTCAAAGATCAGATTGACCTTCGCGCCGTTCCCGCCATTGCGTTGCGTTGGGTAGCAACCGATCCCTTGCAAACCTTTGGCACCCGCGTCGGCGACCTAGTGCTTGCGATGACGCCTGACGGTAAGACGATCGTTCCCGCCGTCATCGGCGATAGTGGAGACGGCGACCGCATCGGTGAAGAATCTGTCGCACTCAACATGGCGCTGCTGAGCGTCACCGCCCAGCCCGCTACCTACCTCGAGGCCCTGCGCCTCGACACGGGGCGCAGGGCCATGGTTGTCGCAGTTCTGCCCGGAACGAGGGAGTTCCACCTTGTCCGGCCCTACAGCGCGTCGAACCTTGCGGACCGTGTCCGGACCTGGGCGCAAGAGCGGCAGTATGGGTCAGTGGAGGCGCTTGCCGCCAGCATCCTCGCTTGCACACACGGTATGTGAGGACGCGAACCTGCTTGGTATCTGAGAACGGAAACTTGCTTGGGGGACAACGCCTGGTTTCGACAGGCGCGGCTGTTATCTCGGCCGGGAGCCGTCCTGCGAGCGCATCCGAAGCCCCGGCGCGATAACACCTCATCGACCTACAACGAAATCCTGCCCAACCCGGCGGACCAGCCACTGAAATACGCTCTGTGATCGCCGGGAACGACATGGCACGTGATGCGACACCCCACGCCGGCCAGTGAGCCGACGCTGCGTGCCATGACGCCAAACCGGGTGAGACGACGCCTTGACCGGCGTTACAGCATCGGTCTCCCGCCGGTTACCGGAATGACTGCCCCCGTCATGTAGCTGCCCAGATCCGACGCCAGCAGCACGTAGGCCCCGGCAAGTTCCGCCGGCTGCCCCGCACGGCCCAGCGGCGTCTCCTCGCCAAACGACTTTGCCTTCTCATGCGGCATGGTGGAGGGGATCAGCGGCGTCCACACCGGACCCGGCGCAACGGCGTTCACCCGGATGCCTTTCTCCGCCAGCATCCCGGCCAGCCCCGCCGTGAAGTTGGCGATAGCGCCCTTGGTGGTGGCATAGGCGAGCAGTTGCGGGCTGGGGTTCTTGGCATTGATGCTGGTGGTGTTGATGATGCTGGCCCCCGCCTTCATGTGCGGCACCGCGGCCTGGCAAAGGTAGAAATGGGCATAGATGTTGGTACGGAAGGTTTGATCCCATTCCTCCGCACTGATCTCGCTGATGTCCTGGTGGACGCGCTGCATTGCGGCGTTGTTGACGAGGATATCCAGCCGCCCAAATTCGGCGACCGCCTGCCGGATGATCTCCTGGCAATGCCCCTGCTGCGACACGTCGCCGGGCATCAGCACTGGACGGCTGCCCGCCTCCCGGACCCAATGAGCGGTCTCTTCGGCATCCTCGTGCTCGTTCAGGTAGGATATCAGCACGTCCGCGCCTTCCCGTGCGAAGGCGATCGCCACGGCACGGCCGATGCCGCTATCGGCGCCGGTGATGACTGCGGCCCGGCCCTGCAGCCGACCGGAGCCCTTGTAGCTTTGCTCGCCGTGGTCCGGCTTCTCCGGCATCTCTGCAGTGGTGCCCGGCGGCTCAATCGGCTGGGTCTGCATCGGCGGCTGGGGATGGCTGGTGTCGTTCATGGTGTTGCTTCCTCGACATTTCGGCGCAGCAAGACGAACTGCCGAGGAAGAACGGTGACAGCGCATGCTGGCTGCCTGTGCCGGAGCAAGCAAATGCGTGATCGCAGCAACTTGGGACCTGGTGGCCTGCCCATGCCCAGCCGCACCAGCCAGTCCGCTTGGACCGAACCGGCGCGGCGCAGAAAAGTCGGGACTGACCCTTACCTACGTGTCGAGAACGTTGAGGGGGCGCCAGTAGGGCCAGTCACCGTGCTCGTGCCGTTGCCATTGCTCCGCGTCACGCCGATGCCTGCTCCGCCAGGGAGCGGCGCCGTCCCAATGCTGCCGGCTGGTCCGGTCGTCCCAGCGGAGCCATTTGGGACAAACAAGCTTTGATTGCCCGTACGAGTTACCGGCGCTGCGCCCAAGGCAGGAGCGGTGGAACCGTTCAAGGGCTGGGCGAGCAGAGGCCCGGCAGACAAGCCCAGGACCACCGCTGCAGCGATTACCGTCTTTACCATATTGTTTTCCTTTTCGTAAATGGCATGCCGGAAAATATTCTCCGGTCAATCTTATGCCTAACACTTCAACCGCCTGACCGTGCAACGGCGCGGTACTCAGCCTCCTGCCGCCCCAAATGCCTTGCAAAACGGAAGCGGCAAAAGCAACCGCACCTGCCAGTCTAGGTCACACACAAGCCAGGCCTACCTGTCGCGACCCGGTCGCATCCGGCGTTGAATAAATTTAAGCTGCAGCGCGCAAGGCTGCTGCGGTTTGGAGTTGGAGGACTAGAAGTAGGCCGGCTCTTCCTGTGCGCCGTGCAGTGATAAAGGAGCCCCGGCCCGTGGAAGCAAGAGGCCGCTCATAGCGTCGGTCGGCTTGGTGTTCACAATATTGATGATGCATCTCCGCATCCGTCCGGCTCAACGAAATGCAGGATCGCGGCGGCTCCGACGTTCACCTCATTATGACGGGCTAGACGCCGCAACTGCGTCTGACGGCGGCCCTTTCCTCCGCCGGGCACCGCGAGGCCCCAAGGAGGGACACGACATGTCAGACCAACTCAAGATGC
>CAXTOB010000195.1:4873-10964 GCA_964245505.1 uncultured Acetobacteraceae bacterium
GCCGGTGGCGAGGTGGCGAAGCGCGCCACGGCAGAAATTCAGAACGATGCCAGCGACGCCGGGCTGAAGTCGGCGCTGGAGACCGGCAACAAGACAGCCGAGCAATGGGCGAAGCGGGTGCAGGACGCGATCGGCGAGGCCGGCCCATCCGAAGAGACCGGCAACCAGATCTTGGAAGCGCACTACGAGGTCAGCAAGAAGATCCGGCAGAAGGCGCAGGATGCGATGAGCCGTGACCTGGGCATCATCGCCGCGGGGCAACTGGCTCTGCATTACTGGATCGCTGCATTCGGGACGCTGCGCACGTATTCGGCAAAGCTTGGCATGACCGGGGTGCAGGGCAGCATGCAGGCCTGCCTGGATGAAGCGAGGCAAGCGGACCAGCAGCATACCGAACTGGCGCAGAAGATCATGGGCGCTGGAATGTAAGCCAAGCCTGGCAACAAGGGCCCCGGCGCAGCCACGCCACGCCGGGGTAACTTTCCCGTTGCCCCCTCTCCCTCCGGGCGAGGGTTGGGGTGAGGGAGGGCTATCTCATCGGCCTACCCGGGTTAAGCACATTCCTGAATAGGCCAAACCCGCGTTGGTTGTTTCCCTCACCCCGGCCCTCTCCCGGAGCGAGAGTGAGCAGTCATTGTTCTCGAATCAGGCTGCTTGGCGGTTGACCCGGCTTTCGGCAATCTGCGTCAGCTTCTTGTCCGTCGCCTTCTCCTCCTCCAGCGTTTGCCGCAGCACATTGGCGCAGTCGCTCCGTCCAAGCTCCTCGGCATAGGCGATCAGGCTGCCGTAGCGGGTCATCTCGTAATGCTCCACCGCCTGGGCCGCCGAGAGCATCGCGGCGTCGAGCGCATGCGGGTCGTCGCAGTCGCCCATGATCTCCTTGGTCTCGGACAGGATGCCGTCCATCGCGGCGCAGTCCACGGCCTTCACAGGCTGGTCGTGCATCTGGAACACCTGCTCCAGCCGCTTCACCTGATTCTGCGTTTCCGTGAGGTGCTGCTGGAAGGCGCTCTTCAGCTCGGGGCTGGTTGCCTTCTCGATCATCGTCGGCAGGTTCTTCGTGATTTGATTCTCGGCGTAATAGATATCCTGCAGCGTGTGCACGAACAGGTCATCCAGGGTCTTGATCGGCTTCGAGAAAAGTCCCATTGCGCGACTCCCTAAAGGTTTGAGGTTGCTACTCCGCCGCCATCGCCGGCTTCAGTTCCGTCTTGATCCAGCCGGCCTCGCGGCGGTCGAAGTGCTCGTAGGCCTCGATGGCGTTGGTCATCGGCTGCACCTTGGTCAGCACCTTCACCGGGTCAATAACGCCGGTGCGCACCAGCTCCAGCAGCTTCGGGATGTAGGCCCGGTGGTTGCAGTTGCCGGCGTTGATCGACAGGTTCTTGTTCATCGCCTGACCGATGGGGAAGGTTTCGGCCTTGGGCGGATACACCCCGATGATGCCCAGCGTGCCGGCCTTGGCGATGCACTCGACGGCCCAGCGCAGCGACTGGCTCGGCGCATCGCCGGGGACGAAGGTGCCGTCGTGCGGGTGCTGCTCGGGCGCCACGGCCTGCTGGTCCTGGGCGTCCTTCACGGCCTGCTCGGGCTTCACCGCGGCGGGTCCGTGGTCGGCATGCACGGCGTCCACGCCGACGGCGTCGATGACGCGGTCCACGCCGATGCCGCCGGTTAGCTCCTTGATCATCTTCACCGGGTCTTCCTGCTCGAAGTTCACGGTGAACGCGCCGAGGCGCCGGGCCATTGCCAGCCGGTCCTCGTACTTGTCCACGGCGATCACCCGGCCGGCGCCCTGCAGCAGCGCCGAGGCGATGGCGAACTGGCCGACCGGGCCGCAGCCGAACACCGCCACGGTGTCGCCGTCGCCGACCTCGGCCAGCAGCGCGCCATACCAGCCCGTCGGGAAGATGTCGGAGATCAGGATGGCCTGATCGTCGGTGACTTCGTCCGGCACCTTGACCAGGGTGGTCGCGGCATGGGGGATGCGAGCACGCTCGGCCTGTAGGCCATTCACCGGGCCGGTGTCGGCCGGGCCGCCGAAGAAGCTGGTACCGGCGCTAGGACCGTTCGGGTTGGCGTTGTCGCACTGTGCGTAGTACCCGGCCCGGCAGTATGAGCAGGTGCCGCACGCGATCGTCGAGCACACCACCACCCGGTCGCCCACGTCGAAGTTGCGTACCATCGAACCGAGCTGCTCGATGATGCCGACGCCCTCGTGACCCAGGATGGTGCCAGCCTTCATGCCGGTGAAAGTGCCGCGGACGAAGTGCAGGTCGGTGCCGCAGATGGCCGACGCGGTCAGGCGTATGACGGCGTCGGTAGGTTTCTCGATTTTCGGGTCAGGAACATCGTCCAGGCGTATATCGCCGATCCCGTGCCAAACGACTGCTTTCATGACGAATGCTCCTTGCTGGCTGCGGCGGGCGTATCGCCGCGCGGACCGGCAATGGTCCACTCACAAACGGAAGATGCCGTGCGGTGTCACCAGGTGGTCATGGTGGGGCCTGGGACCGGCCGGGTCATCACCCCAGCGGTTGCGAAGAGGTGCCGCCCAACCCACCTTTCCTCCATGGATGACAAGACCAAGACCATAGACGACCACCTGGCCCGAGTGGACGCGGACCGGACCCCGCTGGCTTCTGTTCCCAATCATCCGCAACTGCCGCCGGAGCAGGACGGCCCGAAGGGGCCCGAGCCGACGCGGTTCGGCGACTGGGAGCAGAAGGGCCGCTGCACCGACTTTTAATCCAGGAGTTCCTGCACCTTGGATGGCAAGATGGACATTCCAGGCCAGGAAGGGCGGTCTCCGACAGCTCCCGGTCCCCATACCAACCGAGGGCCGCCCGCATCAATCCTATGCCCACATCATGGCGCCGGTGCCGTCGCGCCCTGCGAACCAGAACGCCCCGGGCTTCGTGCCGTAAGGAACCGCTCCATCCGGCCCAGTTCGGCGTCGAATGCGCGGTGGAATATCCGGCTGTCCGGCGGGCGCCGGGCATAGCCGGTCGTAACCTGCATCCGTCCCGCGGCAAGGGCAACGTTGGCCCAGCCAATGACCGCATCGCCCCACAGCATTGGCATGGCGTAGTAGCCGAACCGCCGCTGCGCCGCGGGCGTATAGGCTTCGAACCTGTAGCTCCAGCCCCATAGGTGTTCGAAGCGGCGGCGGTCCCAGACCAGCGGGTCGAACGGCGCCAGCAGGCGGACGACTCCAGGTGCAGGACCCTGCTGCTGGCCACCCTCCAGCGCAGGCCAGATATACGTTTCACCCTCGGTCAAACACCGCTCCAGCGCTCCGGTCCGGAGCAGGCCGGCGACCACCGGCGTCAAGGGGCCGAGCCCCGGGTTATGCCGGGCCATCAGGGCCAGGGCGCCCCGTAGGCTGACGAGGGACACTGGGGCGAGGAGCCGGGCAATCAGAAGGACCAGGCAGAGCGCCCGGTCGCCCGCATCGGCGGCGGCAGGCAGCGGCGGCGCTGCCTCATAGATGCGCACGCCGCCACGCCGCCCGGCGACGCGGAGCAGGCCGTAGTGGCGCAGGCTGTCCAGCGCCCGCGTGGTTGCCTTGGACAGGCCGCCCCACCCATTCACGGCACGCTCGCGCCCGAAGCGCTCCTCCAGGTCCGCGGGGTGCGTAGGGCCTTGCCCCCGCACGAAGGCCAGGACTTCAGCCGCAAGGCCGGTCGGCGCGTGTGCGCCTGCGTCGCCCGCCGGGTCTAGGCGGGGATGGAGCAGGTGCCGGTTGTCCCCAGGCATGAAGCCATAGGCATACAGGAAATCCTCCTCCAACCCGAGCCGCCCGAAGCTGCGTTCGAGGTCGCCGGCGCGGTAGCCGCTGACCCGGTGCCGCAGGATGAGGTCCTGCGCCCGGGCGGGCGCACGGATCGGGTCGGCCTGCACGAAGCCGAGCCTTTGCACGGCGTCCGCAAGCGTGGTGGGCGCGAACAGCGTCTGCTGGCGGGCCTGTGCCCGGAGGCGGCTCATGTCCGTGCCGGTCGTCATGGTCACGGGCCAGGGTGGCAGACGTGGCGGCGATAGGCAACGAAGCCGATCATGCCGATGCGCGGCTTGGCGTGAGGGCCGAGGATGGCCGAAGGTCGCATCCGCGCCGGACGGCATTTCCCGCCCGGTGCTGAATGGCAGCGCCCGGGCAACCCGCTGACGCGCGGGCCGGTCGAAGCGTGCCGGTCCGGCGCAGTCCGGGGACGCGTCAGATCAGGGTGCGGCTGAGAGTCGCCGGAGCGAACAGCTCCTCGGGCGCCAGCCGGCGCGTCGTGACGCCCTGCACGTGCGCCCAGCCCAGGAAGGCGTCGAGCGTGACCTGGTTCGGCGCCACACCGTACGGGAAAGGGTCGGCCCCGAACAGCGCCTTCTGCGGCCACCGCCGGCTGCACCCATGGCAGCGGCACCCGGCTCGCCGTGTATTCGCCAAGCCGTGCCTGGCTGCGGGCCTTGGCGGCGTCGAACGCGTCGAACAGGTTCATCGCCACCCAGGGAAAACGGTCCAGCACCGCCGCGCGCAGCACCACGACGTGCATGATCGGGAAGATGCCGGTTGTCTGGTAATAGGCTTGCTCCACGGCCGCGGCGTTGGGAAACAGGCGGATGATCCCAAGGATGCCGGCGTCGAAGCTCGCGGGGGCATGGGCGCTCAGCACGGCGTCCAGCTCGCCTGCGCGCAGCAGCTGATCCAGGGAGGCGTCGGGACGCGGCTGCACTTGGATGCCGTCGGGCAGGGACAGGCGTACCTTCTCCATGCGTCCGGGCTGGTTCACGCCTGCCTGGGTCCAACTGATGCCGCGCAGGTCAATGCCGTAGCTGTCGGCCAGCAGCCCGCGCGTATAGACCGCTGCGGTCTGCGCCCATTCCGGCACCCCGATCCGGCGCCCTGCGAGGTCGGACGGCGCCTGCACCGGGCCGTCCCGCCGCACGTAGATCGAGGAATGGCGGAACACCCGCGACGGGAACACCGGGATCACCATCAGGCTATTATCGCCCTGGGACCGCATGGCGGCGTACTTGGCGAACGAGATCTCCGAAACCTCCCATTCGCGGTAGCGCAGGAAACGGTGGAAGATTTCCTCGGTCGGCAGGTGCAGGGCAGTGACCGTCAGGCCCTCGGCCGGCACGCGGCCCGTGCACAGGTCGCGCACATGATCGTATTCGCCGATGGCCAGCGTGAGCCGGAGGCGGTCGCCGTCGAAGCTGGGATGCCAGACTTGGTTGTTCGGGTCGTCGGTCATGCCGCAGCGTGGCAGGGCAGGGGCGGGCGTGCCAGCCCCTGCGCCTGGCAACACTGCCGCGCCATTGGACTGCCTGCCCATTAAGCAGGTTGGCCGTCGAGCAGCCTGGCCGTTGAACCGAGATCGCAGGTTTGCCGGGCTGCGGAATGCGGCTAGGGTCTCATCAACGAGACGAGTGGCGCGGAGGAGCGGCTATGCTGGACATGCCTGGAAGCGCCCGCATCAACGATCCGGACGCGCCAGGGCATCCGCAGCCGTCGCAGGGTCGGGTCCGCAGCTTCGGCGGCAACCGTGCGGCTGATGTGCTGCGCGGGCTATACATCCCCGACCATGCGCTGAACCCTGGCGCCAGCTTTCGCGGGCTGCATGACAACCTGGTCAACCATCTCGGCAGCGATCAGCCGCGCATGCTGCCGTGCCTGCACGAGGAGCCTGCCGTCGCCCCGGCGCATTGCTGGGCGAAGGTGGCGGACCCACCAATGGCGGCGCTGAACGACACCCTAGGGCACGCAATGGATACGGTGCTGGCCACCGCCGCGGCCACCGTGGGCGTGCGGGTGCTGCCGGGCTGCGGCACAGACATGCAGGGGGCGCCGACCAAGGAAGCACATCCGGACCGTGGCTGAGGCGCGCACCCTGGCCCCGCTCCCGGCCACGGATGCCTTGCAGCCGCTGCTGCAGGTGGAAGGGGCGACGAAGCGGTTCGGAACCGGCCGCTTCGCCCTCACGGCGGTGCAAGACGTTACCTTCGACGTGCTGCCCGGCGAGTTCGTCTCCATCATCGGACCGTCCGGCTGCGGCAAGTCCACGCTGTTCGGCATGATCGGCGGGCTGGTGGGCGGGTG
>CAXTOB010000196.1:0-10906 GCA_964245505.1 uncultured Acetobacteraceae bacterium
CGCTCCTCGGGTCGGGTCGGTGCGGCGTTGGATGCCGTGCTGGAGTGCTCTCATGTGCATGATGCTACCCTGCCCCATTTTGTCCGGGAATCGGCCTTATCGGACAAAATGGAGGAGGAAGGTGCGAAGAACGTATGAAGGATGCAGTTATCGCGCGTAGCGGAATTAGGTGGAGGCTTTCGCGGGCGATGCCTTCGAGGACGGCTGTTGAGGATGGCGGGTCAGGGAAAGGCAGACGCCGCTGCCGTCAAATGCGGTGCCGGCACCAATGCCAGGGAACAAAACCCCTCCGCTCGTCGGTACACTCGCCACTCGATGTAGCGCCCTCCACCGTCGTGCTGTCGGCGGTTAGATTCGAGGTCGATCCCGTCATCGCCCCCGCGACGAGCGGATCTGCTGCGGGCGTTGTTGGGCGTATCAGCTCTGCCAAGCCGGCAAAGCCCTCAGCCCTTATCTTGCGGGACCGGTGGCCGCGCCGGGTGGCAGGCTGTTTGGCGTCTGGAACACCTGGTTTCGCCCGGGACCACCAAACCTGCGGGCGGGCGATTGCGAGCTCACCAAGGGTTCGGAGTTGAGCGGGCGGACGCTCATCGCCGCCACCACGGGCGGCTCACTCGCGGATGGGGCGCTGCAAGCCGCCACGGCCAGCGCTCCGAGCATCGCTATCCGCACGGTGATCATGCCACCTTTCCCCTTGCTCAACTTGCCTATCAGTCAGCGAAGGTAGTGGACCCAGAGGAAATGTGAACATCCAGAGTGTTACGGCGCTGATCAGCGCCGAGGCCCACCGCTGATTTACACCTGTCTACTGCAAGCAGCATTTCTTGTATTTCTTCCCGCTGCCGCAGGGGCATGGGTCGTTGCGTCCGACCTTGCCGCCTTGGGGCGACACTCGGATGCCATGCTGAATGCCAGCTGCCTCTGGCTGGTCCAGCCAACCCGGGGGTCCAATGTGATAACGCGGCGCAGGCGTCGTGCGGCGCTTTCGCAGCCCCAGCGCAATCTCCACATCCTCTATGTCGCCGACCAACGAGAGATCAACAGCTTGCCGCTGAAAAGCGTCCCGTATGGCATCAATGGCTTCGACGGCGGTCAGATCGATCAACGTCCAAACCGCAAAACCGTTGGTTGACGTGTCCGATGCAGCATGGGGCTCAAGCACCCGCGCCAGGATGCCGACGCAGTCATCGCGGCATTCGGGGTGCCGCGCGACAATCTGGCGGAGACCTGCCATCGCCGTGGCGACCGGCGTCGTCGGGTTTGATCGATCGGACAGGAAGGCGGCAATATGCGGGACTGCCGAGGGTCCGATCATGCGGAACACAACGGGAAGTTCCTGACTGACTACGTCGTCGTTTTCGCTCGTCCTCAGAAAATCCAGCAATGGTGCGACGGCGTCCTCTAGACCCAGTTGCCCCAGGGCTCGCCAGGCATGCATGGGCGCCCAAACCTCGCTGCTGTCCGTGTCAGCCCGGTTCAGCGTCGCATCACAGACCATGCATGCCAATGCGGCAACATGCTCGCGCGCGAGTCCGAAGGTGACGACATAATCAGGCCATTTCGCTGGATCAAAGCTTCCAGTCTCGCCGATGGTCAGCAGCCGCCCGACCGGATCGGCGTACTGGGTGCTAAAATCGGTGTTCCGCAGAGTCTCCGTCATTCCAAGCCTATCATTCATGAATGAGCCGAAACCGTTAGTTGGGCCTGCGCAGCGCCGCCGGCACCGCGGCGGCGAAGCCCGGCACGGCCGCGCTCAGGGGTGCCCGGGGCTGGTCAGGCAGGAGAGAAGGGGTCATGGCCTCGCTGCAGCCGAGTGTAACCGCCACCATGCCCCATCTCAGGCCGGGCTCACAGACCCAACTGTCCGTTTGACGGTTCGTGAAATGGGCTAGGTGAGGCCTTGTCAGGTTGGCGACCTCGGTCTGGCCGTGGCAGCTTGGGTGGCATGATGACGTCACCCACCCCCTACCGCGGGTTCCGTTTCCCGGCCGAGGTGATCGAGCACGCGGTCTGGCTCTACCACTGCTTCAGCCTCAGCCTGCACGACGTCGAGAGCATACTCGCTGCCCGCGGCGTTGTTGTGTCGTATGAGAGCATCCGTGAGTGGGGCCTGCGCTTCGGCCGGCTGTTCGCCAACACCCTAAGCGGCGCCGGCCCAAGCCGGGCGACAAATGGCACCTCGACGAGGTGTTCCTGCGCATCCAAGGCAAGACGCACTACCTTTGGCGCGCCGTGGACCAGCATGGCCACGTGCTCGACATCCTCGTCCAAAACCGGCGCAGCGCCAAAGCCGCAAGCGGTTCTTCCGCAAGCTGCTCAAGGGCTTGCACTACGTGCCCCGTGTGCTCGTGACTACAAGCTCAGGAGCTACGCCGCGGCGAAGCGTGAAATCCTGCCAAGCGTCGAGCACCGGCAAAGCCGCTACTTGAACAACAGGGCTAAGGGGTCGCACCAACCCACCCGAAGACGCGAGCGGCAGATGCAGCGGTTCAAGTCAGCAAAGCACGCGCAACGCTTCCTGTCGGCCCACAGCAGCATCCACAACCACTTCCAGCTTCGCCGTCACCGCCTGACCGCCGACCAGCACCGTGCCGTATGCGACGTCGCCTTCCGCACCTGGCGCGAGGGTGGCAGCGTTGCAGCGGCTGCGTGAGGAGCCGATCAGCCGCAAGCCCTCAGCATTACCTTAACGAACAACCTGACAACGCCCAGCTCAAGGTACTCGTCACCTCCGACCGCCGCGCCACGAACACGGCTAAGGGGAGGCTCAGGCCTCCCCTTGTTTCGTGTCAGCGCGACTTCTTGTAGAGCTTGGTCGCGATCTCGAACATCTCCTCTGGGTGATAATCCGGGCTGAAAGCGCGGGTGTCGCCCATCAGGTCGTGGATGCGGCCACCCTCGGGATGGCCATCGAACAACTCCAACTCGCCCGGCGGGTCGCCGGGCAGAGCCATCTCGCCCTGGCCCCAGATGCCCGACATCTCCTTGTAGTCGCTCGGGCTGAACGTATACAGGCGACGGTGCGACCCTTCGTTCAGGTACTTCTGGCACTCGGGGATCTTGGATAGGTCAATGTTCGGCGTCGGCAGCATCTTCTCGATCTGCACGCCGGTGATCTTCTTCAGCGCCAGCGCATAGGCGTGGGCATGGACGGACCCGCGCACCAGCAGGTAGCCGCAGACTTCCTTGCCTGTCGCCTCCGTCATGGTCTCATAGACACGCAGCTTGTGGATGCGTGCGCCGCATTCCAGGTGGAAGTTGTGCAGCAGGTCAATCACCACTTGCCCGTGACAGTCACCATGTCCATGTTCCAGGACGCGCCGTTGCTATTCGCCGGCAGAGCGGCACCGCCATTGGCCAGGAACGAGGCCGCCAGCCGGATGTCCTTCATGTCCTCATACGGAGCGCCGGTCACCTCCTGGCCGCCCTTCTCGTGCGCCGGCAAGTCCGGCCCGGCGTTCAGCATGTTCACGCCGTTGGACACCAACTCAACGTGGCCCAACTCCTCCGCCGTGATGGCGGCGACAAGGCTATAGAACGGGCGCAGCTTCTCCTTGCTGCGGAAAGCGAAGCTTTGGAACATGTAGTTGCCGAGCGTGGACATCTCGCCGTACTTGCCGCCCAGCAGTTCCTGCAGCGCCGCGGCGGCGTTGGGATCCTGCTTCTTCGGGGCGGGAAGCTCGGCTTGCAGCTTGTCGATCCGCATGAACATAGTCATCACTCCATATACTTGGTGGGGGTATAACACCGGCATGGAACACGAGTTCATCGACGGTCGGCTCTATTTGCGGCGCGATGCAGCCGAGAAGGAACCGCTCCTACAGAGACTGAGCCGGGTTGAAGGCCAGGTGCGCGGCTTACGGCAGATGATCGAGGCGGACCGCTACTGCTTGGATGAGGTCCAGCAGGCCAACGCGATCACGGCAGCTGTGCGCGAGGTTGTCCTGCTCATCATCTCCCAGCACCTGACAGCGGGCATCGACTACGCCGTGAAATCTGATGATCAGCTCGCCGCGATCAGCGACATGATAGCCGTGCTGCGCACGGCGATGCGGCAGTAAGCCGCAGCCGATCAACACTGATCGCACCTGCCCCGTCATGCTTCGGTCTCCAAGAGTGGCCAAAACACCGTTCAACGGCGGGGCCTCAAAACGGAGAAGCTGGCCACCTGGCAGACAACAGCCAGAACCAAGTCTAACCCGGCCCCAAACCTGTCCGAATGAGCCGGGCTACGTCATTGCTGGGTGGCTGCCCTCAATGCTTTGTAGCGATGACGGGGAACGCTTCGGCGGCTGCAGAGTAGGAGGGTGCTGCCGACGAGGATGGGTGGCGACCAGTTCCCGAGGGCGATGGACGGCTTCACTACGACAGGATCCTTGATGCCCGGCTGTTCCGATACTGCTGCAGGCGCAACCGCCGCCCCGTCCTCACATCCGGCATCATCTCGCCCCGGCTACCACGCGCTGCTGCGCGACCGCAGCTTCGCCCTGTTCTTTGCCGGATACGGCATCTCGACCCTGGGCACCGCCATCGTGCCGGTCGCACTCACGTTCGCGCTGCTCGGTTCCGGCTACTCCGCCTCTGTCGTCGGCACCGTGCTGGCCGCGCAGACCGCGCCCATGGTGCTGCTGATGCTGGCGGGCGGCGTGGTCGGCGACCGCTGGCCAAGACGGCGTTCGATGATCGCCGCCGACCTGCTGCGCTGTGCCAGCCAGGCCGTCCTCGCGAGCCTGCTGGCGCTTGGGCATCCATCGCTTCCCGTCCTGATGGCCCTCGCCGCGTGCTGCGGGATCGGCACCGCGTTCTACGGACCCGCCGAAAGCGGCCTGATCCCGCAGATCGCCGGGGCCGAGCGGGTCAAGGACGCCAACAGCCTATGCAGCCTGTCCGGCTCGCTTGCAGCGGTGGTAGGTCCTGCGCTGGGCGGCTTGCTCATCGGCTTCGGCGGCGCCTCGGTCGCGATCGGCCTGGATGCAGCCTCGTATGCCATCAGCGCCGCATGCTTGTCGCTGATGCCAATAAGGCCGCAGGCGATCCCGCCCCGGGCGTCCCTCACGACAGAACTCCAACTCGGCTGGAGCGAGTTCAGACGCTATCGCTGGCTGCAGCTTGTGACGTTGCAGCAGGGCGTGCTGAACCTGCTCGCCTTCGCGCCATTCTTCGTGCTCGGCCCGTCGCTGTATGCCGCCATCCCCGATGGCGCCCAGACCTGGAGCTTCATCGCCTCGGCAACCGGCGTAGGCGGGATTACTGGCGGCCTACTCGTCCTGCGCGTCCGGCTGTCCCGGCCGCTGCTGGGCGTCCAGGTCGCGGTCGCCCTGCTGGCGACCCCGCTCGTCATGCTGGCGCTGCACGCACCCGTGCCGCTGCTGGCGCTGGGCAGCTGCACATTCGGCACCGCCCTGGTCTTCATGAACGTCCTGGTCCAGACATCGCTTCAGGAAAGCATCCCGCACGAGTTCCTCTCCCGGGTCAGCTCGATCTTCAGCCTGGTGGTGATGGGCCTTGGTCCCATCGGCTTTGCCCTCTGCGGTCCCGTCGCCGATCTGGTCGGGACGGAGCGCGTGCTGGAGGCCGGGGCTGGCGCGATGCTGCTGAGCGTGGCCGTGTTGCTGTTCTCCCGTTCGGTCAGGAGGTTTGTCCCCTCTCACAGCCGGGAAGGCTTGCCGCCGCGCCTATGACCCAGCCCGGCTGGTGTTGAAGGCTGGCGTGTTCAGCAGGAGACAAACTTACCAGGGTAGAAGTCAGAGCCTCGTAGCTCGTATATTTGAGGGGATGAACAGAACCTTTGGGGCCTATTGTGCGTCAGCAGTGAACTTCGGCGCTGATCAGCGCCACATTGCATTGTAGATACACGATACCCCTAGGTTTCGGGGCCTCGCTGATTTACACCCTGCGGGGTGGGGCGGCCTATGCTGCCCTCTATCTGGGTGTTCCACACGGGCCTGCCTCAACGGGGTCGGGCGGCGTCGCACAAAGGTGGACAGCGGACGGACGCAGTTGTCATGTCTTGACAGACAAATGCCGCGGAATGGCTACGGGCAAGGTCAGGGACACGATACGACCGGGGACGCGAGGCGATGAAACTGAACCACGTCGCCAACCGCCTCGGTGCCCGGCACTTCGAGGCCGTCGTCGAAATGCTGAAGACGGAACTCGGCTTCGTTGAACTCCGCAGGACGGAGCGGTCCATCTGGCTGCGGCAGCCCGGCTCCAACGTGGACCTGCAGTTCAGCCGCAGCGACACGACCGATCGTGCTGCGGACAAGAGCCGCTCGCAGGTGTCGTTCTTGAGTGAAACCCCGCAAGCCGCGCTAGAGCACCTGGCCGCCTGGGCACGGGCGCACGGGATGGAGGCCACCGTGGGCAGCTATTCGGACAAGGAGTTCTACCTCGACGCCCCGGACGCCTTCGTGGATTTCGTCATCGAGGCGATGACCCCGGACCTCGCCGACTACGGCGTGAACGTCTAGCGACAGCCACCTGATGCTGGCAGAGCTGGCCGGGTCGCTCGCGCACCACGCCAGGACGGGCCAGTCCTGATGCGATGGCGCCCTGCCTAATCTACCCCGGCAGGTAGCGCGAGTTGCTGTCGGTGGGGCGGGCATGGGCGTAGCGGCTAGTGGTGGCGAGGCTGGCGTGACCGACGGTGGCCTGGACCAGGTGGACCGGGGCGCCGCGGTCCAGCGCGTGGCTGACGTGGGCGTGGCGGAGCCAGTGCGCCAACACCCGGTCCGACAAGTCGGCCCGCTTGGCGGCGATCTTCACGACGCGATGCACCTGGGACAGGTCCAGCGCGCCGCCCCCTTCGCGGGAGCGGAACACCGCGGCGTCGGGGTTGGCGCCGCGCAGCCGGGCCAGCTCCGTCCAGATGCTGGCCTTCAGCAGCACCACCCGGGTCTTGCCGCCCTTGCCGAACACCGTGATCTGCCCGGCGTCGCCGTTGGGCTGCAGGTCGCGCACCCGCAGTCCGCACGCCTCGCTGATCCGTAGCCCGCCGAGGTAAAGCAGCCGCAGCAACGCCTTGTTGCGCGGGTTCCGCTCCAGCGCCAGCATGTGCAGCACGGCGTCGATGTCGAGGATGCGTTCGGCCAGCGTGCCCTTGACCTTGGGCAGCCGCACGGCGGCGCCGACGTTCACGAGGAGGTAGCCGGTCTTGTGTCCGAAGCTGAGCAGCGACTTCACCGCGCTCAGCCGGCGGGCCTGGGTGGCGGTGGCGAGGGGGGCCAGGCTGTCCTGGAAGCCTTGCAGGTCGCCCAGCGTCACTTGCGGCAGGGTGCAGCCGATATGGACGCGGAAGGCCAGCACGTCGGCGGCATAAGCGCGCCGGGTGCGGGGGCTACGGCCGTGCAGCCAGAGGTCCACAAGATGGTCATCGCTGTGGGCCTGCGCCGGGAGAGCCGCGACGGCCCGGGGCGGGGTGGTGGACGTTGCTTCAGGGGGTTCGGTCGTGATGACGGCGGCTACGGTGTCGTCCATCGCCCAATCCTACATACCTCTGCCCGCCCGCGTCCAGTGCAAGATAACAGCACTTCTCTTGCACTGGGGAACAAAGGTTGGGGGAGGGCGGATTTGGACGCGCGCGGCCGCGAATCACACTTATCGGACAAAATGGGGTAGGGACGCATGAAGGATGCTGTTATCGCGCGTAGCGGAATTAAGCGGGGGTTTCTCACCCGCTTCACTTAAACCGTGCGCCCGGCGCACAGCGTGGGGTCCCAATCGGCGCCGACCTGAACCCCATCTTTGTGCTATCTTTCTGTCTTAGATCAATGCCGTGGGCATAATCCCAGCGGAGTCCCAGTTGGGCGCTTGTTCACACACAATAATTATGGCGCCAGATGCGCGTCGAAGAAGCGCGCTACCTCCGAATGGTAGTCGATCGTCTCAGGCCCAAACGGGTCAGCGTAGTATTGCGCATGGGACTGGCCCTCGAACACCTGCAGCAGCGCTTCGACCCCGGCCTGGCGCAGCTTGCGGTGGACCCGCACCGTGTTGGACAGGAACAAGTCGCGCGTGCCTGAGGTCAGGATCGCCGGCGGCAGGTCGTGGGAGTCGCCGTAGATAGGCGAGAGTTGCGGGTCCTTCATATCGCGGCCGTTGGCATACAGCCGCGCGGCCCGTCCCAACCAGCCTTTCCAGGACACGAGGACGTTGTCCGCGAACTCGTGGGTGAAGTAGGTGTCACCCACCTCGGCAAGGTCCGCCCAAGGAGTGCCGGGCGCCATGGCGGCCGGTTGCGGCAGCTTCTCGTCCTTGATGCGCAGCGCCAATGCCAGGACCATGCCGCCGCCCGTGGACGTACCGAAGATCGCCATGCGCTTCGGGTCGGTCGTCTTGATCAGCTCCCGATAGACTGCCATCACGTCGTCCATGGCTGCAGGGTAAGGCGCGTCAGGCGGCATGCGGTAATCGACGGAGACGACGCGAAAGCCGCCGTAAGCCGCCATCATGACCGCCTCGCGCGTGCCAGCCTCGCCCGGGCTGAGCACGTATCCGCCGCCGTGGATGTGGAGCAGCACGCGACCCAGGTTGGCGGCCGGCACCACGCGCGGCTGGACGATGTATGCCTTCACGCCGGCGATCGTGACCGGCTCGGAGGTGACCCCGAGCTTTTCCCGTATTGCGGGCAGGGCCGCGAGCACCGGGGCGGCAGCCTTATCGACAAAGTCTTTCCACTCCGCCGCGTTCTTTGGGTCTGCGTTCCAGTAGGGCACATACGCCCCCGCGATGACCGCCTGCTCTTGCGGGCTGACACCTTCCTTCGGCACCGGCAAAGCATGTGCCGGCACCTCGCGCGCGCTGGCCTGCCGGTTCGCCTCGGTTTGCGCGGCGGCCAGATCGCTCCAGGTTTTGCCGCTCGGCTCCTGTGCCGCGGCCGGCGTGGCCAAGGCTACGAGCAGCGGCACTGCCAGCAGCAGACGCTGCAGGCAGACCGCAGCCGGCAGGCGCGTTAATGTCCTGAGTTGGCCCTGCCTGCCGCTCATTGGCTCAGCTCCGGCCGGTCGGTGATCGCCTGGTAGACGAGGCCGCGGAACGCGAAGCGGTAGTAGAGGCGCTGGCCCGGCGCCTGGATCAGCATGATCGGCACCAACTGCTCCTTGGGATCGACCCAGAATGCCGTCCCCGCCGCGCCGCCCCAGTTGAACTCGCCGACGCTGCCCGGATACGGCGACATCCCCGGCTGCGTCCGAACCGCGACCGTAAGCCCGAAGCCATAACCCGGCCCAGGCGCAAAGTTGGGGCCTTGCGAGAGCGCCGGGCCGAGGTGGTCGGAGGCCATCAGCTCCACGGTCTTGCGTGACAGCAGGCGGGTCCCGTCCAACTCGCCGCCGTTCGCAAGCATAAGCGCGAACCGCATGTAGTCGGGCGCGGTCGAGAGCAGCCCCTCGCCGCCGCCCAGAAAGATGCGCGGCTTGGTGACGTCGGTCAGCTTCGCCGTCTCGCCCGTGTCGGGGTCGGGGCCGGGCTGGGCGACCCGGTCAAGCTTTTCCTTCGGCACGTTGAAGAACGTGTCGGTCATGCCGAGCGGCTTGAAGATCCGCTCGTCGAAGAAGACGTCCGCGCGCTGCTTGGATACGACCTCAACCAGCGCGAGAAGCACGTCGATGGAGCGGCCGTACTCCCAGCTGGTGCCGGGCTGGAACATCAGCGGCAGCTTGCCAAGTGCTTCCACCAGTTCTTGATCGGTCATGCGTGCCGAAAGCGGCTCGCCTTCCGTACCGGCCAGCTGAATACCAAGCCCAGCCTTCGTCATCGCCTGCTCAGCCGCCGAGGCACCGGCGCCGTAGGTGATGCCGGACGTGTGCCGCATCAGGTCTTGGATGGTGATTTCGCGGTTCGCCGGCACCGTGCTGGTAACCCGGCGCCCTTGGGTGTCGACCGTTTCCACCATCACCTTCGGGCTCTTCAGCGCTGGAAGGTACTTGGAGACGGGATCGCTGAGCCGGAGCTTGCCTTCTTCGAGCAGCATCAGAACCGCGACGCCGGTGACCGGCTTGGTCATCGAGTACATGCGGAAGATGCTATCCTTCTGCATGGGCGCGCCGCTGGCGGGGTCACGGACGCCGAAAGCCTCGTGGTAGATCACCTTGCCACGGCGGGCGACCATGACCACGGCGCCCGGCAGGCGCTTGGCGTCGGTATCGGCTTTGAAGAACTGAGTGATCCGGTCCAGCCGGCCCATACCGACTTCGGACGGCGTTGCGGCAGGCAGGTCGGCGGCAAAGGCCGCCGAGGCCAAGACCAGGCACGTGGTTGCTGCCAACAGAATTCGCCGCATGGAACCTCCCGCATTGTCGCGCCGTCGCCGCGGCACGTTCGGAGCCACGATAACACTCGCGCCCGATCGGGCAATGTCGCATGGCCAACCATTGCCCCCAGCTGACGCTTACCTGGGTGGCGTTGCACGAGCCGAAGCAAGACCGCGCAGCTCTGGGGTAAATGACGCGGCAGTGCTACCCCAGCAGCGCTACAAACAGGCGTTTGATACGCCTGGACCGGACAGAGCAGGCGGGATAGGGTTGGGATTGTAGTCCAGGCTTGTGTATCCGCGCGGGCGCGGGACCCACGGAGAACGTGCCTTTTCATTGCCTTGTCGCGCGGATCAGCGCCAAACCCGGCCGCTGATTCACACCCGGGGTCGCGAACCCAGCAAAGGGGACGCTGGCGTAAGGCGGCTGCGGCACTCACACGCCAAGCCAAGCCGTTACCGGGGCCGACCAGCCGCCCCGATGAAGCTCTTGTCTGGGTCACGCATCCGCGCTGCCAGGGCGTGGCGCAGCGGGGGCAGGTTGCCCAGCCGCAACGCCCCGTTCCGCAGCAGGCGCGCGGGCAAGCTGTCCCCAGCCGCGTAGAGCCGCATCAACGCTTCCGCCCCGGCGAAGAACAGCCGCGTTTCGGCACG
>CAXTOB010000197.1:0-2301 GCA_964245505.1 uncultured Acetobacteraceae bacterium
GGCGCGTCTTGTCTTGCGCAATGACCGCATTCGCAGCATCAAGGATGTGGCTGGTTGACCGGAAATTCTCCTCCAGCCTAATTTGCGCTGCGTTCGGAAAGTCCCTGGCAAACCGCCGTATGTATTGGATGTCGGCGCCGCGCCAGCTGTACACTGCCTGATCGTCATCTCCGACGACGAACACTTCGCGGTGTTCAACACTCAGTAGACGTATCCAGCTATACTGAGCCTGGTTGACGTCCTGATACTCGTCAGCAAGCACGCAATCGTAGCGCCCTGCCCAGCGCGCGCGGTATTCGGGGTTACGCTGCATCGCTCGTGTTGGCCAAAGCAAAAGATCACCAAAATCGGCGGCGTTGCCGTCGCGCAGGGTGCGCTGATAGTCGGCATAGACCTTGGCGCTCGCCCTCAGGCCTTCGGGATCGACTGGAATATCGGCGTGGCGTGCCTCGGCGATCATGGCCTCGATCCGCGCCGGCGCCTCCTCGGGCGTGATGAGGTTGTCCTTGAACTTGGAGATGCGGTTGCACATCACCTTCAGGGGGTCACGGCCGATCATCACGGCCTCGTCTGCGCCCGCCAGATTGTGCGCCTTCAGCACGCGCTTGACGATGCGACGGCTGTCATCCGCATCCAGGATGTCGAAGCTTGGGCGGAGGCCGGCGACCTCGGGCTCAATTCGGAGTTGACGAGCCGCAAGCCCGTGGAACGTGCCGATCCAGTATGGCGCGGTCCCGTCGCCTAGGCAGGCCCGTATCCGCCCGGTCATCTCTCCGGCTGCCTTGTTGGTGAACGTCGCTGCCAAGATTCGTGACGGCGACATTCCGCGGACGCCGATGCGGTGAACGACGGCGGCGGTCAGCGTCTTGGTCTTGCCCGTCCCTGCCCCGGCAAGCACGAGGACCGGACCGGTCGCCGTGGCTGCCTCACGCTGTGGCGGGGTTAGGTCCGACAGGATGGATGTCGTGTCGTTGGAGACGCTATTGGATTTCCACATGGCAGCTGTATCCGTGACAGACGAGGACTTCTTCGTCGGTTGTGAAGATCGTGAAATCGGCATCGAAGTCCCACTGGCCATCGTTGTCGCGCTGTCCGTCGACGATGACGCCCTCGACGCTTTGCGAACCGTCATGGGCTTCGGCGAAGACGTAGGTGTCGGACAGGCTGTTGCCGGTGAGTGGCACGCTGCATCGCCGTCGCTTGCCGGGAGGGAGCCGAGAAAAGCTCTCGGCGAGGACAGAGATGGTCCGCTCCCGTTCGACCGCGACGGCGATGCCGCCTGGATCGTCGCTGAGGAGGTCGAGACGTGTCAGCTCCTGCAGCTTGGCAAGGAACAATGCTGCCGCGAGGCGCGGCGGCCACGGCTCCCACGGCCGCAAACCGCCTGGGGTTGGAAGCGGATCCTGATCGACGGGCTGGAGTTGGATGTGAAGGCTGTCCCGCATGTCGTCGCGGGACCATCCTGTAATGTGGAAGGCCTCAGATGCGGCAGCCAGGTGATCGGCTCTCTTGTGCAGGAGGTAGTCGTCGCTGCTCCAAGGCGTCATCCGGTAGCGGGTGTCGATGGCCGCGCGCAGCCGGCCGGTGACGGCGCTGAACTCCTCTCCAAGATGCGGCTTAAGCGGCGAAATCGGATCGAAGCAGAGGAATGCTTCCTCTGCGTCGTGCAGCAGTTCCCGCAAGGCTTCGGCCGCGGTCAGCTTCTGCAGCGCTTGCATCTGCTGCCGCAGCACTAGGACGAGAAGGCTATGCTGTGCGACCGATAGCGGCAGGTCCCATTGGGAGTGGCCGCCCCAGCGGTAGGCCCTGGACAGGCTGATCGCGAGATCACGATCAGTCCACGTGTCCGGCTCGGGTGCGAGGAGGTCCAGGCGCCGCCCGGACGGCAGCAGCACCCACGCGCGATCGGGCCTCATGATCCCCTGCCCTGTCTGACCACGTCGTTCCAGTCCGTCCCGGCCGACGGCCGGAGCCTCTGGAAGCTCACGCCAGCACCGGCGGCGAGCGCCGCGTGCTTGTCGGCGTAGCGTTCACCCGCCTTGTTCGCGTCGGTAGCTCCCACGAGTAGAGCATCCGGATGGCAAGCGATCATGGCGAGTGCTTGCTCGATCGCCTCCACGGTGCACGGGCCCATGCCGCCTCCTGTTGCCAGGTAGAGTGTGTCGGATCGGATGCCCTCGACGGCCGCCAAGCTGAGCGCGTCGATCGGCGCCTCTGCGATGGCGACGCGGGTCGCCGCAGTCCTGCCGCCCGCCAACCTGAAGAGCACCTTGGTTCCGCCGCTGACGGAGCCTTTGAAGT
>CAXTOB010000197.1:2401-10847 GCA_964245505.1 uncultured Acetobacteraceae bacterium
CCGCCCGCCAACCTGAAGAGCACCTTGGTTCCGCCGCTGACGGAGCCTTTGAAGTCCAGGCCTCGAATCTCGATGTGACTGACCGCACCGTCGTTGCTTCGGTGTGCGAACCATGCGCTGCCATACGGACCCTCCCGAACGACATCTGCCTGGTCGGCCGCGGCCAGCACTGTGGGCGGCAGGCAGCGGGTTTGAGTAAGATAGGTCCAAACGCTTGATCCACGCCGCAATCTGGGACGCTGGGTCCAGCGCTCTACAATGGAACGGTCGTCTTCTGGCCGGCGTGCACTTGGGGCGGCCTCCGGGTAGCTGGGGGATAGCCCGATGAATGGACGCAGCACCTTCCGCACCTGGCCGAAGTTCAGGCCTGGGTCGAGAAACTGCACCAGGTCGAAGACGTCGCCCTTGGCGGAACTTTGGGGATCCCACCAGCCACGGCCGTCGTGGTTGACGATAACGATCTCGCCTTCGCCGCGGCGGTATTTCAGAGCACGTCGAGTGCTGCCCTTGCGGTCGAGCAGCCAAGGCGGAGCCAACCGCTCGAGGAGAACTGCACAACTCACGCTTTGTCGGAATTGATCGAGCTCGGCATCTTGGCCGGACATCGCACGGTGCTCCTTTCGGGAACCGGCGGGTGATCTCGTGGGGGCGGCTTCGCCCATCCCCCTCACCACGCCTTCATACGGCCCGAGGACCGCGAAGCGGACGCGGGGCAAGGGCGCCAAAGGCGGCCGCGGAGCGGCGACCCTTGCGGCGCGGCCTGCGCAAGCGGTAGCTCCATATCCTCGGTCTCCCCGTTTCAGCCGGGAAGTTTCCAAGACCTGCTTGCGAACGGAGAAAGGTATTTTCTGCGAACGGCGGCGCTACCCGTTCTGCGAACGGCACATACCGTCAAGGCGTCGTCGGCAAGGTTATTGTCCAAACGAGGCCTGGTGGCGTTTCCCGGCCGTGTCTCAGTTTGAATGTCGGCTCACGACCCGGACCGGACCCTACCGCCACCGAGCTGGAAGGCCGAGTTTGACCATCGAAGGCGAAGGCTGCCAGCTCTCGATGCGCGCTGTTGATCTGCTGTGGACCATCCGCCCCGCATTGCTTGCACTCGCTCGACGTGCGAGTCTTCTCGATATGTTCTGGGGCGGTTGATGGCTGATTCGAGTCAGATTGAGTGGACGGATGCGACGTGGAACCCGGTAACGGGCTGCACGAAGATTAGCCCTGGCTGCGACAACTGCTATGCTGAGCGGTTTTCCGAGCGCTTCCGCGGCACGCCCGGGCACCCCTTCGAGACCGGTTTCGACTTGACCCTTCGCCCTGCCCGCCTGCAGCAGCCGCTCGCCTGGACGCGGCCGCGGATGATCTTCGTCAACTCCATGTCCGACCTGTTCCACAAGAAGGTGCCCGCGACCTTCATCGGCCAAGTCTTCGACACAATGGAGCGGGCGCATTGGCACCAGTTTCAGCTATTGACCAAGCGCAGCAGCCTGATGCGCGACTTCCTGAGGGCCCGCCACGCCCGGCGCGCGCCACCCTCACACGTCTGGCTCGGCGTCTCGGTGGAAGATCGTCTTCGGGTCTCCCGCATCCGCCACCTCCAGCAAGCACCTGCCGGCATCCGCTTTCTTTCAGTCGAGCCGCTGCTCGGTCCGGTTGGCACGCTGGATCTGAACGGCATCGATTGGGTGATCGTTGGAGGCGAGAGCGGTCCTCGCGCCCGGCCAATGCAGCCGGAATGGGCGCGCGAAATCCGCGACCAGTGTGTCGCCGCCGGCGTTCCGTTCTTCTTCAAGCAGTGGGGTGGCCTACGCCCGAAGCAGGGCGGACGGGAGCTCGATGGGCGTGAATGGAACGAGTTCCCCAGCCCCCGGCCGATGTTGATTGCCGCTGAATGAGTGAAGCGACGCCGGAGGTCGGACCCTGGGCCCGCGAGAAGCTGCAAGCCTTGGGCGAATACCTCAACTTCTACACCACTGCTCTGAAGAATCAGGGGCACTGGGTAAAGAGCCTGACCTTCGTGGACGCCTTCGCTGGCGCCGGGCAGGCCCGTCTGCGCCGCGCTGCACCGTCCGGCATGGAGAGCCTGCTGGCCGCCCTTGAGACGGAGCCGATCGACCAGGAGGCGGAAGAGTATATCCGCGGCTCGCCCCGCGTGGCGCTGGACATCCCTAACCGCTTCAGCCGCTACGTTTTCATCGAGCGTGACGCCGGCCGGGCCGCGGAGCTTGAGCAGCTCTGCGCGGAGTATAGCCAGGTTAGCCGGATCGAGGTGCGCCGCGGCAATGCACAGGACGAGATCGAAGCACTGCTTCAAGGCGACCTGGGTCAGGCAGGTCACCTAGCCGTCGTCTTCCTCGATCCATTTGGCATGCAGATTTCGTGGGAAACGATCGAGCGCCTAGCCGCGACCAAGCGGGTCGAGGTGATCGTCAATTTTGCACTCGGCATGGCAATCCAGCGGCTGCTCACGCGCTCAACCGAGCTGCGGCCAGGCTGGCGTGAGGCTCTGGACCGGTTCTTCGGGTCGCCCGACTGGTATCACCGGGTCTACGAGAAGCAAACGGATTTGCTCGGCACTACAACACAAAAGCGCCCAGATGCCGGGAAGCGGCTGCTGGAATGGTATCGAGGGCGTCTCAAGGACGCCTTCGGCTATGTCTCGCCGGCGAAGCTCATCAAGAACACCCGGGGCGGGCACCTCTACTACCTGATCTGGGCAGGATCGCATCGGCTGGGGCTGAAGGGTGCCGACCATGTATTGAGTAAGGGCGAGAGCGTCAGTTGATCGCCCGCCATCCATCAAAGGTCATCGGCGACGTGCACGAAGTGACATTCGAGGGTTCACCGGCCTGGTCTACTGTCCACCAGGAGCCGACATTCAAATTGAGACACTACCCGTTTCCCTCGCCGTTCTCGGCTTAGAAGCGATATCCGCAAGATTGGAGGTGGTCGCGATAGATGTCGTCGAGCATGCCAACACCAGACGCCAGCTGTGTGAGATTGAGGTCGCCGCCAAAGTTCACCTCCAGCGGCACTGGACCAGTGTCGGTTATCGCGACATCCCAGGACTGAGTGCGAATGGCCGGAAGCACCCTCGCCGCGTCTCCTACCGTGTTCAGAAGCCTGCTCCATTCCGGGATGACAGACCCAACAACCATGCGACTGGTGTCTGTGTGCATAGGGTTGACGACCATCTCCGCTCCGGTGCCTCGGACTGTGCGCATGATCGTCCCCGACTCCAGGTCGATCGCGCCGAGCATGTTGCCTTTGCGCCAGAAATTGTCGGCCGGGTTCTGGCCGGTCGCAATTTTCGCCAGTGCCTTGTGGATCAAGGGTCCATTTGGTGTCAGTAGGACCAATACTCGGACCGACCATAACCGTGGCCCGGATAGAGCTTCCAGCGACCGGTCGGCCGCCATACGCCGCTGGATGATATATCCCGCCCGGCGGCCCGTCATCGTTCCCGCGAGTGCCTCTGGGGACACGGTTTCGCCGCCCTGGATGATGACTTTGTCTTCATCCCGGTCGTAGGCATCCGCGCTAATGACGGATATGCTGTATTTTCCGTCGATCGGCTTGCCGAACAGCGGGTAATTGTCGGGGTTACGCAGGAATGCCACGATCGCCGGCTCGTCTCGCAAGAGTTGGCCGTGTGGCAGCCATCGGTCAGGCCCTGTGACAGCCAACAGTGTAGGCGTCGGCAGTCCGGCGCCTGTCAGCAGGATGTGAAAGAGCAGTTTGTCGGCCGCCGTGGCATACCAGCCTGTGTTGTTGCAGGCGATGTGCATTGGCTGTTGCGCCTGTTTTCCAACGAAACGGCGCTTGTCCTCCTTGGATAGGTGCGGCTCCCAAAGGCGGTAGTAGAAGTACTCGTTTGGTGTCAGCTTACCCGGGCCGCGACGTAGCGCGATGACCTCTGACAAGATGGACGACATCCGCCGGCCACCCGAGAGAGCCGTCTGCAGGTTTGATGGAAAATCGACAGCAGGGATGCCGTTCAGGCTTGCGAACAGGCTCCCGTCGTCCGCGCTCATGCTCGTCATGGTCATGGTGTCGGGCTCCGTTCTACTTTATGGATGCGCAGCAAGACGTCGGCGCTGACTGTCGCGGTAATGTCCTGCTCCTCGGGTGTCGAGACAGGTGTCGGCATGGCAACCTTCGCGGCCATCAGCATCCCTCCCCGCATGAACGGCACAACCCGCGGCTCTTCCGAGAGGTCCACGTGCTGGAAGCGGTCCACCTCAACCCCAAGCGCCCTTGCTGCGACGTTGGCTTCTTCGCGTAACCTGTGAAGAGCCTCGATGGTCGCCGCTCGCTGGGCCTTTTCGGCACGATCTTGTGAGGTTTGCCAGCCGAGGCTGGTGATCGAGAGGCTTCCTCCCTGAAGCTGCCCAACCATGTTGAGGACGCCGTCGCCGTTCGCTCCCCTCACCTCGACTGCTTGTTGTGCGATCCAGCGCGGGGGCTTTTCGTCAATGAAGTTGACGGTGTAGCCCTGAAAGGCGGTCTTGATACCTTTTGCCTTGTCGGCGGCGGCCTTGGTTTGAGCGACGAGTGCATTCACTTGCTGCTGGGCCGCTAGGGCCCGTGGTCCAGTTGCCATCGCCGACATGATAGCTACCAGTTCGTCGGGCGCGATCTTGCTGGTCTCCGTTGGCGACAGATGGAGCGATGGAGGTCCTGGGTCGGTTGGCCGTCTATCACCCGGCGTCTGCGCGGCGGCTGGCCCAGAAGTAGCCAAGAGGATCGATAAGCCTCCGAATATGCGTCTACCCATGGGCGCCTCCGCTCGTTCCTGCTTCTCCGTAACAGGACAGCTTGCGAACGGCGGATGTGTTCTCGCTGACTTAGGGGGTCCAATAGCAACGCCTGGAGGCTTTCAACTTCAAAGAGTCAACTTGGTCAGATTCGGTCTCCGTCGATCCCAGTGTTCCTTCGGCAGCGCTCATGTCGTTCCCGCACTGGAGGCGAGATCTCACGCCCTGCTGCACGACATAGGTGTCGGCGCTCAGACCAAGGGCTTGGAGCGGATTGTCGCGGCGGCGCGCCGCCTGGCCGAAATCTCGACCAAGCTAGAACCTGGTACGCTCGAGACCGTAAATGGCGACCGCTGGTAGCTGTGGGCGCTGGCATCGGGCCAGACCGAGACGCGAACTAACCCTTCGCGGCCATGAACCGAGCCAAGAGTGGGCGCGCCGGCGGCGAAGCGGTGGGATGGCTGCAGAACCCGGCATCGGCCTCGAAGGCCGCCTGACCGGCTACGCCCCGGCGTGAAAATCGCTAGCCGCGGGCGTGCCGGGCGCCCAGGCGTCGTAGTGCTCGATGTCTGGCGACCCCCCCTTCCCACGCGATTTCGACCGCGTCGGTCTGCTAGGCCGGGCAGAAATGGCTGATCGCTGAGGCGAAGCCGGCGGACCAGGCAGCATCTGGGTTGGGCACCGCCGCCCAGCATGCGCCCGACAAGCCCATTGCGGCGAGCAGCGGCAGTCCAGGGCGAAGCGCCACTCTACCGACGAGCGCCTCCGCCACGAACCCGGCTAACGAGGAGTCGGCGCACGATTTGTCCAAAATTGCACGTTAAGCCGAGAACGCCGCTATTTCAGCAGGTTGTACAAACAGTCTTTTGTGAAAGGAACCGCCCAGGACGGCAAAATCAGAGAGACTTTCCTTTCAAAACCCTCTTTCAGAATGCATTTCAAAGGCAACCGGATTACGAACGGGCCTTACCGCGCAGTATTGGACAGATCGTGCGCCGACGCCATCATGGCCTGACCCGAAGGCCGCTTATTCATCAGGTTCAGCGCTTTTGGAAATGCAGTCTCGTTGGTGGGCTAGCGCCTGCTACCGTCCAGGTGCTTCATCCGTACTACCATCCCCAAAATTCGGTCAGTCGCCATCTCGCAAGGAGGCTGGAGGCCGCCGATCCAGCGTGCAGCCTGACACCTATGATGTTGTTGAATTTCCAAGGCGTCAACGTTTGCGCCCGGGGTTTGACAAAAAGGCCGCTCATTCATCGACTCGGGTGCGGAGGCAACGGATCCGGGCGGGCAAGCGAGCCCTGGAACGATGAATCAGCGGCTTTCAAGCCGAAGTAGTGGATGGGGCTCAACCTTGATGATGAATGCGCGGCCTTTCCGAGCGGAACCTGGCCCTGGCGTGATCGCGCTACGATGAATCAGCGGCCTACCAGCCATATCAAAAGTTCAGCTTCGGCGGGAAAGAAATAACTCACTTGGCGCGTCCAGCCGGGCGCTGCCTAGCATCTGGAAACGATGAATCAGCGGCTTTTGGTCGCACCGTGATGGATTGCAGGATGCCCTGCTCCAAAAACCTGCCTATGAATGCATATGAATCCGAGTCGCCGCGCGCCAAATTTGGCGTTCGGTTCGGGACCAAGTCAGGTCTATGGTAAAGAACGGTTTTTGCCGAGGAGAAAGCGTTGGTGCCCACCACCCTGACACGGGAGGAGATCGCTTATCTACGTTCCGAGCTTTTGCCTCGGTTCGGAACCCCCCCCAATCTCTCTGAGGGTATCTTGCTTCGAGCTTGGAAAGCTGGACCCCAGAGCGGCTTACCTCGCCTGCCTGTTGCTCTGAGATCTCTCGTTGAGCGCGGATTCATGGAGGTCCGTCAGCCTTTCCCGAAGCAACCCTCTCGAGCGTTCTGGACGCCTGTTGGCCTCTCCGCCCTTGCGGATGCCCTTCAAGAGCGACGCGCCTTTGACCCCGTTCGCTATCGCCATGTCACCGACCAGCTTCAAGCGGCTCGTCAAAGCAATGATTAGCCCACCTGGCACCTATAGGAAAGCCTTTATAAGACTTAGTATAGGTATGGGCCGCCTATTCATCGTGGACGACTCATGTTTCAGCCGCTGATTCATCGTAAATCGCCGATTACTAGGCCGCTGATTCTGCGCGGCTTCGTCGCTGATTCATTATGCTGCCTGAGGATTCGACGTGAGGCCGCTGAATCAGCGTGGAGAACCTTTGCAGTATGTTGATCTGATTGCGCTCTTTGCACGCGGCCACCTCGTCTCTCCAGTTTTTGCTTGTGGGTAACCCTGTTTCGTCCTGTGAATCACACGACCACCCTCGATGTCGCGCTTGCTGCATGAAGCCGCTGATTCAGCGTTCGTTTGGGTGAAAATGGTTCCGACTCGTCTTGTTCTCGTGCAAGGAGGTGACGTGTTGTGCGTTCGGCGCGATGACGCAAGCGGAGGCCGTAATTGGAGGAAATTCACCGACAGCTTGCCCTCTGGGGCTCAGAGGCTTTGATCCGAACTGCGGAAGCAATACCGAACGCGGCTGATCGACGGCGTGAAATAAGCCTCATTGAGCACGCTTCAGCAGTGATGGGCGAAATGAGCGAGGATGATCTATCGTTCGTCCACTCCGGATTGTGCCAGACTGCGCTGCCGCATCAACGACTGATCTCAAACGATGCGATTTGGCAGCGTAGCAGCGGCCGTTTTCATCTCATGATTAGCCCAGGCGTCATACGAAACAAGGAAGGACAGGCTGTCCGTGTTGGCGTTCCCTACGGAACAAGGGCGCGTCTGATCATGATCTTCCTGCAATCGGAGGGGGTACGCAGTCGGACGGTTCACCTTGGCTCAAGCATGGCAGCTTGGGTTCGGTCACTGGGGCTTGCAGTGAGCGGAGGCCCACGTGGCACCATTCAGAGCATACGTGAACAGGCGCTGCGGATTGCCCGGTGTGAGTTCACGATGCAATGGGAAGCTGCGAATCCACAGAACGGATCACAGACGATCATCAAAGATCAGCGGCTCGTCTCTGGAATGTCGTTGTGGGCGGCGCCGGAGGATGGGCATGATGAAAAATGGTCGGCTACGGTAGAGCTCGCCCCCGACTTCCATGCGCATCTCCGTGAGCACGCGGTGCCACTCGCGAAGGACGCGATCGCCTTTCTGAAAGATAATAGCCTAGCGCTTGATCTTTACACGCTGCTCGCATACCGCCTTCAACGCCTAGACCGCCCGATCCTTATGCGATGGTCCATGCTGGCTCAACAAACAGGGTCTGATGTTGTCAGATCGTCTCATCTCGCGCAGCGGGTGAAAATGGTTCTGCCCGACGTTTTGGCAGTATATCCTGACGCGCATGTCGAACTAACGCGATACGGTCTGAAACTCTTACCTTCGAAGCCGCCGATTCCAAAGACGATGGTGAAGGGCCTACGGTTAGCCGCAGCCGGCTAACGCCGAACGCTAGCATAACTGGCTGCCAATACCGCATTGTTGACGGGGCGCTGCCGGACCGCAAGGCGACCGCGTTTGCGGCATCGTCCGGTATGGTTTTGCGCGTCCCCTGTTGGCGCAAACGGAGCCCGCGTCCCGGGGGCTGGCACCTTGGATGTGCCACGTCTCTACTCCACGTCGGCATTCCGCTCTGGCTTTAGGCGGCATCCTCGCGTCGGCGGCCCGATGCTGCAA
>CAXTOB010000198.1:0-10845 GCA_964245505.1 uncultured Acetobacteraceae bacterium
GTCCCATACACCGCGACGGAGCTGGGATAGACGAAGCGCCCGACGCCGTGCCGGGCCGCGGCGGCCAGGGTGGCGGTGGCGCCGCCGACGTTGGTGGCGACGATGCCTTCGGGGTCCCGCCGCTCGCGTTCGGCGCCGGCGGTGATGACGGCACAGTGGATCACCGCCTGCACCGGGGCGGCGGTGAGCGCCCGGGACAGGTCGGACGCCGACTGCACGCTGCCGCCGGTCCAGGTGAGTTTGCCGGGCAGCGACGGAAACAGCCGGCGCGCGCGGGGCGGCAAGTCTATGCAGTCCAGTCCGGCAACCGGCCGCCCGGCGCGCAGCAGGTGCTCGACGACGTTCAGGCCGACAAATCCGGCGGCGCCGGTGACGAGGATGGTCATGCCCCACATCACACGCTGGCCTGGCCCGGCGCGCAACCCGGCTCATGACATGGCGTTGCCCGGCGCAGGAGGACCAACATGGCAACCACTGCGCAGCGCACCGACCCGGCGTTATGGGACCGCATCAAGGCGGAGGTCACGGCCGGCGACAAGGGCGGCCACGCCGGGGAATGGTCCGCCCGCAAGGCGCAGATGTGCGTGCAGCGCTACAAGGCGGAAGGCGGCGGCTACAAGGGCCGCAAGGACCCGCACAACCATTTGGCTGAATGGACGCATGAGGAGTGGGGCACCAAGTCCGGCGCCAAGAGCGGCGACACCGGCGAGCGTTACTTGCCGAAGGCGGCGCGTGAGGCGCTGACGGACAAGGAATATGCCCGCACCACCGCCAAGAAGCAGGCGGACACGGCGGCAGGGCATCAGCACTCGGCGCAGCCGGAGGACGTGGCCGCGAAGACTGCGGACACCCGGCTGGAGGGGCTGTCGCGGGCGAAGTTGCAAGAGCGGGCTGCAAAGCACGGCATCGCCGGCCGATCGCGGATGAAGAAGGCGGAGCTGTTGCAGGCGCTGGGCCACCACGAGTAGTTTCTTCTCCCTCTCCCTTTGGGAGAGGATCGGGGTGAGGGGGTCTTGGCTGCGGAGCGGGGAATTGTCGGTGCTATCGGGGCGCTGGTCTGCTCGGGCAGGGACCGTGCTTGACAACCCCCTCACCCCGACCCTCTTCCGGAGGGAGAGGGAGTAAGAAGCGTTTCACCTATGATCCGATGCGGCTTCATAGCGCCGGACGAATCTAGCTTGCGTCTCCATGGCGAAACCGTGTTCCTTCCAGCGAAGCGGCCCGGTAATCGGGCTGAATGTCGCGCCCGCACAAGCGGACCACCCCTGGAGAGGAACCGCCCATGGACCTTGAGACTCGCACGATTGCCCGCGTCACCGCGCGGCTCGTGCCGTTCCTGATACTCTGCTACTTCGTCGCCTACCTCGACCGCGTGAACGTCGGCTTTGCCGGGCTGACGATGAAAAAGGACCTGAACCTCACTGAAACCGCCTACGGCATCGGCGCAGGCATATTCTTCCTCAGCTACTTCGTGTTCGAGGTGCCGTCCAACCTGTTCCTGGAACGGTTCGGCGCGCGGAAGTGGATCGCGCGCATCATGTTCTCCTGGGGACTGCTGTCCGGGCTCATGGCATTCATCCCGCACATCTCGGCAGCCACCGGCTTTTCCACGACGAGCGTTTTCTACACCATCCGCATCCTGCTCGGGATTGCCGAGGCGGGGTTCTTCCCAGGCATCATCTTCTATCTGACGACCTGGTTCCCGTCCGTTTATCGCGGCCGGATCATCGGCTACTTCATGGCGGCGATCCCGCTGAGCAGCGTGATCGGTTCTCCGATCTCAGGCTGGCTGCTGAACCTCGATGGGGTCACGGGCCTGTCGGGCTGGCAGTGGCTGTTCATCATCGAGGCGGTGCCGGCGCTGCTGCTGTCAGTCGTGGTGTTCTTCTATCTTACGGACCGCCCCGCCGACGCGCAGTGGCTGCCGCTGGAGGGGCGGACCTGGCTCGCCAAGCGCTTGAAGGACGAGCACGAGGTGCGGACCGCTGCCAAGCACTTCTCGGTCCTGCAAGCGCTGGGCGACACACGGGTGCTGCTGCTTGCCTTCGTTTACTTCGGCGCCGTCGCGTCCAATTACAGCCTGGGCTTCTTCCTGCCGCAGATCGTAAAGGACTTCGGGCTGAGCTTCGGCTGGACCGGTGTGGTCGCCGCCATCCCATACGTCGCTGGCGTCGTGGGAATGGTCTATTGGGGCCGGCACTCCGACCGTACGGGCGAGCGGCGGGAGCACACTGCGCTGGCCGCGCTGGTGGCTGGCGGCGGGATCGTCGCGTCCACGCTGATTGACGACCCGACCGGCAAGATGATCGCATTCACCATCGGGGGCTTCGGGATATTCGCGGTCCTGCCGGTGTTCTGGACGCTGCCAACCACGTTCCTGAGCGGCACGGCGGCAGCGGGCGGGATTGCGATCATCAACTCCATCGGCAACTTGTCCGGCTTTGCCGGGCCATTCGTGATGGGCAAGATGAAGGATGCGACAGGGTCCTACACTGTGGGGCTGCTGGCGGTGGCAGCGACGGTGTTCCTGGCAATGCTGGTTGCCCTGTCCTTGCCGCACGAGGCGCAGCTGGAGCAGGCCGCCGCCAAACAGGACGTGGAGCCGCTGCGAGCGGCTGCGGAGTAGGGCGGGCTGCCTGCTCTCTCTCCGGCAGGGAGAGCAACGCAGCGCTTATACCAACCGCCAGAAGTTCTGACCTGCCGATCCCAACTGGCTCCGGTCATTGCGAGCCGGCTTCGGCGCGGCAATCCCCGACGCAAGACCTGTGTGTGCAGTCCTGGATTGCCACGCCGCAAGCGCGGCTCGCAATGATGATACCCTTGTCAGCGGTCAGAACTTTCGGCGGTTGGTATTACTCCACAATTTCCGGCACCCGCTCCGCCGGCGGCGTGTTCCGGCTTCGGCCGCAGCGGACGATGCCGTCTATCACCACCATGCCAATCCCCGGCAGGTCGCCGCCGCGCACGCTGCTCAGCAGATCGGCACCGGCAGAGTGCTGCGCCCGGTCCATGAACACCAAGTCCGCCGCGCGGCCGGGCTCGATGATGCCGCAGTCCAGCCGCCGCATCCGGGCGGTGTTGCCGGTGGCGCAGCAGAACAGCACCTCCGCCGGCACGTCGCCGAGCGAGGACAGCATCGCCACCATCCGCAGGATGCCCAGCGGCTGCACCCCCGACCCGGCCGGAGCGTCGGTGCCCAGGATCACCCGCTCCATCTGCCCCAGCTCCCGCGCGTAGCGCAACGCGGTCAGGCCGGCCAGCTCGTTGCCGTTATGCACGATCTCCATCGCGCGGCCGCAGCCCTCACACAAGCAGCGTATCTGCCACAACGGTAGGGCAGTGTGGCCGCCGTTGATGTGGCCGATCACGTCGGCGTCGGCCTGAAGCACGGTGTCAGCGTCCATGTAGCCGCTGCCGGGCACGCTGGGGCCGCCGGTGTGGATGGTGCTGACCATGCCGTGCTGGCGCGCCCAGGCCACCATCGTGCGCGCCTCGTCGCCAGCCTTGACGCTGCCCAGGCCGACCTCGCCCAGCATCGTGACCCCGGCAGCGGCCAGGTCGGCGAAGTCCTGCTCCACCATATTCTGCTCGACGATGGGGGCGCCAGCCAGGACCTTGACGCCGCTAGGACGGTAGTTGCTGAAGGCGCGCTGCGCCGCGATGGCCAGGGCCTTCAACCCCACGATGTCGCGGGGACGGCCGGGCAGATGGACCTCCCCGGCCGATACCATGGTGGTCACCCCGCCGTGCATGGTGCTGTCGATCCAGCCCAGGGCGTTCTGCCGCGGCGTCCAGTCGCCGAAGGCGGGGTGGACGTGGCTGTCGATCAGGCCGGGGCAGACAGCGCAGCCGTGGGCGTCAATCGTCACACGGGCGCCGCCGGTGTCCAGGTCGGCGGCGCGCCCGACTGCGGTGATGCGGCCGCCTTCCGCCACCAGGGCATCGGCGCCCAGGATCGGCTCCTCCAGCCGTCCCGACAGCATCAGGCCGATGTTGCGGACGACCAGCTTGCCGCGTTGCAGTTCAGGACCGGCAGGGAGCGCCATATCAGGCCACCTTTTGCAGCAGTTGCAGGAGCTGGCGCCGCTCGTCCGGGCGCAACGGAGCGAGGGTGGCGTCGGTGATGGCGCGGGCGGCCGGGATGACCTGGGCCGCCAGAACCATGCCCGCCGGGGTGGGCGCGAGCACGGCGGTGCGGCGGTCCGCCGGGTCGGGCAGCCGGGCGATCAGGCCGCGGGCGACCAGGCGGCGCACGACGCCCTGGATCGTGGCGGGGTCGGTCGCGACCAGCCGGCCCAGGTGGTTCTGCGTGACCCGGCCCATCTCCACGGTGCGAACCAGGGCGCTGAACTGCATCGGCGTCAGGTCCGCGGCGGCCATCCCCGCGGCGAACAGCGCGGTGTGCCGCTGGTGCGCCCGGCGCAGCAGGAACCCGGCCTGGACATCAAGGTCATAGCCGTCGAGGGGATCAGGCTCAGGATGGGGCAGGGCCAGGACGCGCCTCCGGCGATCATTCGCGTGCGAAGGATCGGGGGTGGAGGCAAGGGCGTCAACCGTGCGGCGCTGCACGGCGCCGACGCCGCATGTCCTACCCGTATTCCGCCCATTGCAGCCCGTAGTACATTGCAAAGAACAACGCCAGCGACGCCAAGTACAGGCCCGAGACGGCCAGGGCGTTGACCACCGGCTCCCGGTCCTGGATGCGGAACAGCCGTTGCAGCGGCGAGGCGCCATGCAGGCAGACGACCGCCAGTATGCCGACGATCGGGATGTGACCCACAGCGTCCAGGTGGCCGAACTCCGGCACCGCGGCGATGAAGATGGCCGCGTAGCCGGCAGCCCCGAACCGCACCAGCCCCCGACCGGTCATTACAAAGAAAGCCAGCGTGAACTCGACGAAGCCGGCGACCACCACGACGAACGGCCAGGGAAAGCCCAATGCCAAGTCGGGATGTTCGGCCACCACGAACAGGGTCCAGTCCGGATAGACGAACTTCTCAACGGCCGTCCACATCAGGCCGAACGCCAGCCCACCCGACAGCAGCGGCACGCGCAGGCGCCGCGCGCCCGGGGTGCCGACCGAGGTCAGCGCCAAATAGGCGGCAATACCCGGGAAGAATACGTAGTCGGTCATGTGGAATGCGCCGAACTGGGCGATCCCATAGCCATACAGCAGGCAGATGCCGGCTGCGGCGAAGATGCAGGTGGGGCGCCAGACGACGGCTGCGGCAACGGCAAGCTGCACAGCACCCATCCATCCGGCGTTGGCCATCAGCTCGGGCGTGAGGATGGCATCCCCTCGTTCCCACAGCACGATGGCACCCTTATCCCACAACAGCAGGAAGAAGGCGCCGGTGGCCAAACGGACAAGCTTCTCCTCAGTTTCAATGTTCGTCCGCCCGCTGGAGGCGAGCCAGGGCCAACGCCTCGCAAAACTGCCGTCCATCAGAAATCCCAAGAAAACCAGCAGCACAAACCCGGCAGCGATGGCGCCATACAGCGGTGTCAGCACCTCCCTGAGCGCGATCGGCGGCTGCGCGACATCAGCGATTGAGCAGAACCACTTGACATGGGCAAAGGCTGGGATGGGAAGGACGACGGCAATGGCAGAACCTACTGCGCATCCTCGAGCGTACCTGTGGACGGTCACTTCGTTTGATGCATGGTGCAGGGGTCCGCCGATGCCGCAGGGTTTACGGAATCGCGCGAACGACGGATGCGCAACGACCTGCAGTGGTCACCATCTACATTCTTGCGGCATTTGGGAGATTAAGGAATAAATTCTTAGTGTTTTCCCATAAGGATAGGGAGAAGCTGGCGGGCCAGGGGTTGGCTAACCCCCAGCCCGGTAGGCGCTAGTTGGTCCGGGCTGCGCCGGGCAGGGCCGGGGTGACGGAGGGAACCGCCGTAGTGACCCGAGGCAGGGTGCCGGGAACCGTGGCGGAGGCCGCGCCCGACACGTTGGAGGATGTCGTCCCGCTGCCAGGCGTGCCCACCAGCGGCGCGGCGGTCACGGCCGCCTTCGGCGACGCGGCAACAGTGCCGGGCGCGTGGACCCCGGGCGTCGCCGCGACATGGTGAACCGGCGCGTGCCGCACGGTCCGATGGTGCGTCGCGCGGATCTGGTGTGCGCCGATCGTCGGCTGCGCCAGCGCCGGGAGCGCCAACGAGCCGAATAGGGTGATGGCAAGCATCATGCGGGAGGTAGTCATGGCGGGTTCGCTTCCTTGTGGCCGGCCTCATCGCCGGCATGGGGAACATCGTGCCGCCAGGTGTCCGCATCGGGGCGCCACGGTGTCGCCGCCAAGGCAATCCGTGCAGGGGCGCTGCCTATTACGGAAGGCCGGAAACGAGCAATGCCGCCTGGGGAGGGGCGGCATTGCGGTGGATGGGCGCCGGGCCAGCACGATGCCGGCCCGGTAGGCAGACCAAAGTTCTAGTGCGCCGTCGCCCCCTCGGCCCCGATGCCCGTCTCCGACCGGACATACTGCGCCTGGAACGCCGCACGCTCCCGGTTGGCCGACGCGCTGCGGTCCAGCGTGGACACCAGCCAGCACACGATGAAGGCCGCCGGCATGGTGAAGATCGCAGGCGACGTATAGGGGAACCAAGCCGACCCCACCGGATTGCCCAGCACCGACACCCAGATGGCTGGGCTGAGCACCGTCAGCACCACCGCGCTGATCAGCCCGGTGAAGCCGCCCAGGAACGCCCCCCGCGTCGTCAGCCCCCGCCACAGCATAGACAGCAGCAGCACCGGAAAATTGGCGCTGGCGGCGATCGCGAAGGCCAGCCCGACCATGAAGGCCACGTTGATCTTCTCGAACGCGATGCCCAGCGCGATGGCAACGATGCCGAGCACCACGGTCGTGATCTTGGACACCCGGACCTCGGACCCGTCGGACACCATGCCCCGGCGGAACACGCTGGCATACAGGTCGTGGCTGACCGCGCTGGCGCCCGACAACGTCAGGCCCGACACGACGGCCAGGATGGTGGCGAAGGCGACCGCCGAGATGAAGCCCTTCATCACGTCGCCACCCACCGCGTGCGCCAGATGGATGGCCGGCATGTTGCCGCCGCCCAGCAGCGCGCCCTTGGCGTCCAGATACTCCGGGTTAGTGCTGACCAGCACGATGGCGCCAAAGCCGATGATGAACGTAAGCAGATAAAAATATCCGATGAAGGTCGTCGCCCAGAACACCGACTTCCGCGCTTCCTTGGCGTCCGCCACCGTGAAGAAGCGCATCAGGATGTGCGGCAGCCCGGCCGTCCCGAACATCAGCGCGATGCCCAGCGAGATCGCCGAGATCGGGTTCGCCACCTGCGGCCCCGGCAGCATGATCGCGTCATGCTTCGGATGCACCTCGATGGCCTTGGCCAGGAATGCGCTGACGTTGAAGTCGAACTTGGCCAGCACCAGGATGGAGATCAGCGTCGCGCCCGACAGCAGCAGCCCAGCCTTGATGATTTGCACCCAAGTGGTGGCGATCATGCCGCCAAAGGTCACGTAGATGATCATCAGGATGCCGACGATAACGACGGCATACGCATACGGTAGGCCGAACAGCAGCTCGATCAGCTGTCCCGCGCCGACCATCTGCGCGATCAGGTAGAACGCCACCGTCACCAGCGTGCCTGTCGCCGCCATCGCACGGATCGGCGTCTGCTGCAGCCGGTAGGACACCACGTCGGCGAAGGTGAAGCGGCCAAGGTTCCGCAGCGGCTCCGCCATCAGGAACATGATGATCGGCCAGCCCACCAGGAAGCCGATCGCGTAGATCAACCCGTCGTAGCCAAAGGTGTAAAACAGCGCCGAGATGCCCAGGAACGACGCGGCGGACATGTAGTCGCCGGCGATGGCGACACCGTTCTGGAAACCGGTAATGCCGCCGCCAGCGGTATAGAAATCGCTGGTGGTCTTGGTGCGGCCCGCGGCCCAGTAGGTGATGCCCATCGTCAGCGCCACGAACCCGGCAAACATGGCGATGGCCGTCCAGTTCGTCGCCTGGCGGGTGCCCGCCTCCAACGGCCCGGCGGCCCGCGCCGCGGTGCTGGCAAGCAGAACCAGCAGCGCAGGAAGCGTGTGCAGGAGGCGGTTCACCGCACCCCTCCCATGCTTGCGACCCGCGCAGTGCTCGCGGTGTCGGCAGCGATGATGCGGCGGCTCAGCTCGTCATAGGTGCTGTTGGCGCGCAGGACGTAAACGCCGGTCAGGACGATGGCGCTCAGGATCACGCCGATGCCCAGCACCAGGCCAACGGTGACGGAGCCGAACAGCGGCTGCGCGATCAGCGGCTTCTGGTAGGCCACGAGCGCGATGTAGCCATAATAGATCAGCAGCATAATGATGGTCAGCGTCCAGCCGAACGACTTCCGCGACCGCGTCAGCTCGATGAAGTCAGGATTGCGTCTAATCCGGTCCACTTGCGTGTCGCTCAACGTACCCACCCTATGCTCTTGTTTGTTCCCACGTTCTTACGGTGCCGAACGGGATTTGCAAGATCATAGACCGGGTGCCGTTGGGTCACGCATAAAAATTTTCGTTGTGTAGCAAGTCTGTGGACATATCCCCCCTACGGGGCTGCAATGCCAGGCACGAGGCAGCAAGGTCAGTTGTCAGGGGAAAATGCTGCGCTTCCTGGTTTCCGGGATGAACAGCGCGCCAACGACCACCGTGATGGCCTTGAACACAATTGGATGGCATAGCCCGCATAAGGTTTCGGGGCGCCGCGATGATGACGAAGGCAGCTGCCCGATGAACCAGCCGCTGCCGGTGTGGTGGGTCAAGAACATTGCAGCGGTGCAGACGCCACGCCAGCACCTGACCGGCGCCGTCGCAGGACCCGGCGTAAACGGCAATACTTGATCCCGGGCCGTCCCTTCGCGTTTGTTGCGGGCGCGGCGCAAATTGGAACAGGGTGTCATGACGATTGATAACGATCCAAGCCGGTATCACACGGCTTACCAGGCCTGGGCAGCCGACCCGGAGGGCTGGTGGGCGCAGGCCGCCGCCGGCCTGGACTGGAGCAAGCCGCCGGCCCGGATTTTCGATCCCGCACTCGGCGTTTTCGGGCAATGGTTCGCGGGCGGCACGCTGAACATGTCCGCCAACTGCCTGGACCGCCATGCCGATAACGGCCGCGGCGGACAGCCGGCCCTGGTATGGGACAGCCCGATGGCCGGGCAGGTCCAGTCATTCACCTATGCCGAACTGCGCGACCGCACGGCGCGCGTCGCCGGGGCGCTGTCGGCACTGGGCGTCGGCTACGGCGACCGCGTGGTGATCTACATGCCGATGGTGCCCGAGGCGGTGATCGCCATGCTGGCCTGCGCCCGGCTGGGCGCGGTCCACTCCGTGGTGTTCGGCGGCTTCGCTGCGGCGGAGCTGGCCAAGCGGATCGAGGACGCGCAGCCCCGTGCGGTCGTGTCGGCGTCCTGCGGGCTGGAGCCGGGGCGCGTCGTCGCCTACAAGCCGCTGCTGGACGCTGCCATCGCCATTAGCGCGCACAAGCCCGCCCACTGCCTGATCCTGCAGCGCCCCATGCTGGAAGCGGCGATGCAGCCCGGCCGCGACCTGGACTTCGCCGAGGCAGAGGCCGCCGCGGCTCCGCATCCGCCCGTCCCAGTGCTGGCGACGGATCCGCTGTATATCCTCTACACCTCCGGCACGACCGGGAAGCCCAAGGGCGTCGTGCGCGACACCGGCGGCTATGCCGTGGCGCTGCACCAGTCCATGCGCATGATCTACGGCGTGGGCGCGGGCGACACCTACTGGTGCGCCAGCGACGTCGGCTGGGTCGTGGGGCACAGCTACATCGTCTATGGCCCGCTGCTCGCGGGCTGCACGACCATCTTGTATGAGGGCAAGCCGGTCGGCACGCCGGACGCCGGCGCGTTCTGGCGGGTGTGCCGGGACCATGGCGTGCGGGTCCTGTTCACCGCCCCCACCGCTCTACGCGCCATCCGGCAGCAGGACCCGGACGGGGCGCTGATGGCGCGATACGACCTGTCCCGCCTGGACGCGCTCTTTCTGGCCGGCGAGCGCTGCGACCCGCCGACCGCCATCTGGATCGCCGGCAAGCTCGGCCGCCCCGTGGTTGACCATTGGTGGCAGACCGAGACGGGGTGGCCGATCACCGCGGGATTCCGCGGCCTGGGCCTGTTCCCGTTCAAGCCCGGCGCGGGCGGGCGGGCCTGCCCCGGCTACGACGTGCAGGCGCTGGACGACACTGGCTCACCGCTGCCGCGCGGGACCGTGGGCAACCTGGCGATCCGCCTGCCGCTGCCGCCGGGCTGCGCGCCGACCCTGTGGCAGAACGCGGCGGGATACCGGGCCGCCTATCTGGACGATTTCCCCGGCTGGTATCGCACCGGGGACGCCGGGCAGGTGGACGCGGATGGCGACGTGTGGGTGATGGGCCGCACGGACGATATCATCAACGTCGCCGGCCACCGCCTGAGCACCGGCGCGATGGAGGAGGTGCTGGCCGCGCATCCCGACGTGGCCGAGTGCGCGGTGGTGGGCGCCGCGGATGCGCTGAAGGGCCAGGTGCCGTTGGGCCTGGTAGTGCTGAAGGCCGGGGCAAACCGCGACGAGGCCGAAGTGGCGCGGGAGCTGGTGGCGCTGGTGCGGGACCGGATCGGCCCGGTGGCGGCGTTCAAGGATGCCAGGGTGGTGGCGCGGCTGCCCAAGACGCGGTCGGGCAAGATACTCCGCGCCTCGATCCGCCGGCTGGCGGACGGGGAGGAGGCGGCGCCTCCGCCGACGATAGACGACCCGGCGATCCTCGACGAGATCAAGACGGTACTGGGACGGTAGGTCCGGCATGACCACCTTGCGGC
>CAXTOB010000199.1:0-10806 GCA_964245505.1 uncultured Acetobacteraceae bacterium
CCGCCAGACCTTTGCCGCCGGGGGGCGGCTGCGCTGGCAAACCGGCCCAGCCTGGTCCATATCCCGCCTGATCCATGCCGAACATATAAGGAACAGCCCGCAGCCGCCGATGTCAGATCAACTCGTCATCACCGAGAAGACCAGCCAGGCCCGCGACGTCCGCGCCGCCGTGGGCAGCCGCTACGGCCAAATCCTGCCGGCGGAGGGCCACCTGTTCGACCTGGTCGAGCCCGAGGACGCCGTGCCGGCGTGGAAACGCTGGTCGGCCGTGCTGCTGCGCCCCGAAGGGCTGTATGCCACCAAGCCCGCCCTGGGCGGCAACAAGTCCGCCAAGCTGCGCGCCATCCGCGACGCGCTGCGCGGGGCGAGGCAGGTGTGGCTCGCCACCGACTGCGACCGCGAGGGACAACTGATCGGCCAGGAGATCCTGGAGCACCTGGGCTACCGCGGCGAGGTGCGCCGGGTGGTGTTCACCGCCCAGGACCCGCAGACCATCCGCGACGCATTTGCCCGCGCCAAGCCCAACGCCGAGTATGCCCGGCTTTACGCCGCCGCCGTGGCGCGGCGCCAGGCCGACCAGATCTATAACCTGTCGCTGACCCGCACCGCCACGGTCACCCTGGCACGGGGCGCGCGGATGGTGATCGGGGTCGGCCGGGTGAAGACGCCCACGCTGGCCATCGTCTGCAAGCGCGAGCTTGAGATACGCAACTTCGTCCCGCAAGCCTACTTCGAGGTGGTCGCGACCGCGCAGGTGGCGGCGGGCGCGTTCCGGATGCGTTACGCCCCGAAGCAGCGCCTGCTCAAGCGGGAGGATGCCGAAGCTGTTGCCGCTTCCGCACAGGGTTTCAGCGGTCCGCTTGCGGTGGAGGTGGAGGACAAGCGCCAGGGGCCGCCGCGGCTGCACGACCTGCCATCGCTGCAGAAGCTGTGCGGCTCGCGGTTCGGCTGGTCCGCGGCCAAGACGCTCGAGGTGGCGCAGGAGCTGTATGACGGCGCCGGCAAGAAGGTGATCACCTATCCCCGCGCCGAGACCCGCTACCTGCCCGAAAGCCTGATCCCCGACGTGCCCCGGATCGTCGCCGGCCTGCGCGCGGGACGGGCGTTCGGCGCCATCCCGGTGCCCGCGCCGCCGCTGATCCGCCGGGGCGCCACTGGCGCCTTCCACGACAAGGGCCTGGCCGGGGCGAGCCACCACGCCGTCATCCCCAACGTCAACACGGTAGATGCGCTCGCCGAAATCTGGCCGCGCCTGTCGGCCGAGGAGCGCCGGCTGTTCGACGTGATCGCGCGGTCCTACCTGGCGGCGATGATGCCGGACTTCCGCTACCGCCAGACCACGGCCGTGCTGGATGTGGCGGGCCACCTGTTCCGCGCAGTCGGGCGGCAGCCGGTCGAGCTTGGCTGGCGGGCGGCGTTCCCGGACTGGCAGCCTGCCGAGGAAAAGGGCGAGGACGCCCAGCTCCTGCCGGGCCTGCGCGATGGCGAGGCGGCGCTGCTGCGTGACGCCGCGGTGGAGGACAAGGAAACCCGGCCGCCGCCGCGCTACAACGAGGGCACGCTGATCGACGCGATGCAGAACGCCTGGCGATTCGTCGAGGACGGGGCGCTGCGCGACCGTTTGCGTGAGGCCAAGGGCATCGGCACGCCCGCGACCCGGGCCGAGGTCATACGCGGCCTGAAGGCGCAGGAGTTCCTGGTCGCCGACGGCAAGCATATCGTGCCGACTGAACGCGGGCTGACGCTGTTCGGCATCCTGGAGCGCGCCGACCCGGCCCTGGTTGATCCCGGCGTCACCGCACAGATGGAGTGCCTACTGGACGAGGTGCTGGTGGGCCGGCAGGAGATGATGGGCGCGATTGACGCCGTATGCGCGCAGGCCCAGCGCATTATCGGCCGGCTGACCGAGAGGGCAGGGGACGGCGCCGGCCCGGGGCCGCTCCTGGGCGCAGCAGGCGGCGCCAGCGGCCAGGGCGGCGCGCCCACTCCGGCGATGCGGCGCTACGTGGACAGCCTGGCCCGGCAGAAGGGCATCCGTCCGCCGTCTGGCTATACAAAGTCAGGTGCGGTCTGCCGGGCCTTTCTCGACCAGCATGCACCCAAGGGTGGCCGTACAAGTGCTGAGATGGCGGACGGTCGTCCTCAAGCGGCGGCAACGGCGCAAGCGGCTGGTGATGGGCGCCGGGCGGCAAGCATGGATGTTGCCAATACGGGAGACGCCGAGGCTGCCTCGACCCGGCGCAAGGCAGACCAGGGTAAGCCGCGAAGGCGGGCGTCACGGAAGACAACGGAAGCGCCTGCCGAGCCTGGCGCCAAGCCGCGGGCAGCCGTGAAGCGGACGCAGGCCGCTGGCCCACCCTCGGCGCAGGCGCGGGCCAATCAGGCAGCCAGTCCTGGCGAAACACCCCTGCGCATCCCATTCGGCAACAAGGATGCCGCGCAGCAGTTGGGTGCACGCTACCGCGCCGGAGGCTGGTATGCACCGCCCGGGACCGACCTGCAGCCTTTTCAGGAGCGTGGGTGGCTTCAATAAGCTGCAGGCCCGGTCAGCGCCCGCCGTGACGAGTCCTGAAATGAAAGCTGCGGGGTGATAGTGCGGCGTCTGGCCCGGGACTGATCCGGGTCGGTCCGTTCGAGCCGCCAGCAACGCGCCGCCGCGATACGCCGCTGCGTGGGGCTTGGCTCCTTCAAGACTTGCCTCCCTCAGCCCGCTTTGACGCATTGTAAGGTCCTTGCAGCGCTGGCCGTCACCGCATCGGAGGTGCAGGTTCGCCTCATGCACTCGATCTTCCTCCTGTTCGTGGCCGGCCTCCTGGCCGGCGCATTGAATGCGGCTGTCGGCGGCGGCTCCTTCGTCTCGATTCCGGCTATGGTGTTCGCCGGCCTGCCCTCGGTTGCGGCCAACGCATCCAGCACCGTCGCCTTGCTGCCGGGCACGCTGGCCAGCGCCTGGGCGTGGCGGCACGACTTCAAGCCGATCGAGGGCGTCCGGCTCCGCACCCTGCTGTTCATCAGCCTGGGAGGCGGCCTTGTCGGCGCCATCCTGCTCCTGGTCACGCCGCAGCGGGCGTTCGATGGGCTGCTGCCATGGCTGCTGCTGCTCGGCACGCTGGCGTTCACATTTGGCCGCCGGGCCGGCGACGCCCTGCAAAGCAAGGTCCGCATTGGACCTGGCGTCATCCTCGGCGCGCAGGTCGTCCTCTCGGTTTATGCCGGCTACTTCGGCGGCGGCGTCGGCATCATGATGATGGCGGTCTGGAGCCTGCTGGGCCACGTGGACATCAGGGCCATGAGTGCAGGGCGGACAATTCTTGTCAGTGCGGCGAACTTGGTCGCCGTGGCATGCTTCGCGGCTTTTGGCCCGGTGCATTGGCGAGAAACGGCAATCATGCTGATCGCAGCGGTCATCGGCGGCTATTTTGGCGCTGTGCTGGCTCGCCGTGTGCCGGGCATGGTGCTCCGCCGCTTCGTCATCGTGTTCGGCGCGGTCATGACGGCCGTTTTCTTTGGGCGGGCATGGCTATGACAGGCCAGCTTTGGCAGTCAAGGCATCGTCGTGAGCAGCATGCCCGTTGCAAGCAGGGCATAATGAATGACGGCGTGCTATATTTGAGCACGTTCGAGCCTGGGGCAGCCGTCGCGGCCGGAGCCGCGGGTCTGGATGTCCGGGAAGGAGCCAGGCAGGGAGCTCCGGCCAAGCTGCTGGCGTAAAACCCCGGTAGGATCGATCAAGCGGAAATGCCGCATTGGCGGCGTGGTCCTTTTCCTGACAGTTCTTGGCTTCCCAGAATTGGCGCAACTATGGATAGATTGAACTCGGCAGGGTGAAGCGTCTCCCTGGGCGAGAACCTGGACGAGCTGAGAACAAGAATGCTGGACAGGCGACAACAGTATTGCGTTTGGAATCGGCTCGTCGATAGCCTCGCTCTGGCTGTTGCCGCCGTTGGCATTGGGTTTGTTTCCGTCTTGGTCTGGTATCAGACGAGCCCTCCAGAGTTCAGGCAAATCCATGAGGCACCTTATGCCAGCAGGGATTGAGGGATCTCGGGCGCCGTGAAGACTCGCAGCGACTCGCAGCCTGCCGGCATCGCCGCAGACCTCAACAGGCCGGGATCACCCGGCAACCACATCCGGCAGGCCGGGGAGATCATCTCCCACCTGAACGCTGGCGGCTCTGTGCTGCTGACCGGAACAGATGACGCGCCTGGCGTGCTGGCGGTGGTCGCGGATACGCTTGCGAAGGAGCGCACGCGCGTCCTGCTGGTTCGCCCGCCGCTCGACTTGCCGGGATTCATGGGGCAAGTCGGACGGGCCGGGAACGCATCAGGGGACGATAACGTCGAACGTGGCTTCAACGCCCTCACAACCCTGGACGCGGGCTGCGACCGGATCGTGCTTTTGGTGGAGGATGCTCACCTCCTGCCGCACCCGACTCTCTTCTACTTGCAATTCGTGCTTCGGGCAGAACCACCGTTGCAGTTGGCCTTTGCTGGCGGTCCAGGGCTTGCCGACGCGCTTGCGCTTGAGGGGTTTACCGGGCTTCGCGGACGGTTTTCCCTCCGCCTCACGATGTCCACTCCATCCCCGCAGACGGCAGGATCGCCTGCGCGGGAAGGCCGGTATCACTGGCTCAGGCGGGTTTGGGCCCAGGCTTTCGCACGGCCTGCCGCGGATGCTGGACTGTGGAACACCCGGGGGCGCCCGGCATCGGCAGTAAAGGCCGTGCTGTCCTCCGGTCCCATGTCAAACGATCTCGGGAACGCAATAGGGAAGCCGCTTCGAGAGCGGTCGTTTTGATCGCCTGATTAGGGCGTCGTGAGTACCAGGGCGTCATGGGTGTTGGTGTTTCAGGCTGCGTTGCTCCACTGCACCGTTTGTCGCTGGCGCGCGCCGCCGTGGTCTCGCGGTCTGGCGAGTAGTGCCAGACTTGGCGTGCCGGCGCGGGACCGCTGTTCGCTCAGGTCCTGACGGAACACGGCATCCAGCCAGCGATGCAGCGGGTTCTCAATCTGTCGCCGGCACGCCGCGACGCCAGCAATCGGCTTGGCGCTGGGCGGCATGAAGGACACATGGCATCGCAGGTTCCGGATGGCGTTGCCAATGCGGTGCGCCAGGCCGTACGTCGGTCCCGATGATGAAGGGCGGGTGCCGAAAGCTACCATCCCTCTAATTGCACAATCAAAAGCTGGACCTGCAACGTCCCGTCCGCCGCCGCAGCCCGCTGCTCCAGCGCCGGGACAGGTTGGGCGTAAATGGTAGCTTAATTATAACAATCGCCCACGTCCCTGTGATTATGCTCCGGAAAATTTCGGACAGGTAAACCATGAGCAAACGACGCGCGCACGGACTGGCAATCACCCTCACAGCGCTGACCTATGCGATGTCCGGGCAGGCCGCAGTGGTCAACCAGTGGGTGCAGTTCGCCCCCAACGACACCGTGCTGATCCGCGCCATCGAAGACACACCGTCGAACGGCTGCCCCGCCGCGATGCTGGACGGCGCTCCGCTCACCCTGTCTCCCCGCGGGACCGTGACCACCCCGGCTCAGGCGCCGGCGATCTATTATCCCATCTTGATGTGCGAAAGCGCGCCGTTGGCCGCGTTCAACCACACCTCGGCCAGCGTCGCCGGGGTCGCGCTCAAGATGCCGGTCACCAACCCACGGCGCATTCTGGTGATCGGCGACACCGGCTGCCGCGTGACGGCCGCCACCAGCGGCACCCAGGCCTGCAACGACCCGGCGCAATTCCCGCTGCAGTTTATCTCCAACTACGCAGCGACGTTCCAGCCCGACCTGATCGTGCACGTGGGCGACTTCTTCTACCGCGAGCAGCCGTGTCCCACCGGCTTCACCGGCTGTGCCGGCAACCCCGCCTTCGACAACTGGGATAGCTGGTATGCCGACTGGTTCGGCCCGGCGCGCAACCTGCTCGCCGCCGCCCCGCTCGCGATCTCCCGCGGCAACCATGAAAGCTGCAACCGCGGCGCCCATGGCTGGTTCCGGCTGCTGGACGTGCATGCCTACGATCAAAACGCGGTGGACTGCACCGGACCCTACGCGCCGATGGTCGGCGCGCCTGGCGTGAAGGGGCCGCTGACATCTTATGACTACACCCCACCCTACGTCGTGAACGCCGGGCAGGTGTCGCTGCTGATGTTCGACTCCAGCGATTCGAACACGACGGCGCCCGACACCACCACCCTCAGCGCCGACCCAGGCCCAACCAAAGGGCTAACGCTCCCGCAGATCTATGCCCAGCAACTACAGGCGGTCCTGCCGTCGCTTGCGAACACCAACGTGCTGTTCGTCACCCACAAGTCCAGCTACGACATCCGCTCGACGCCCGGTCCCGCCGGCTCGCTGCTGGGCGGCGACGCCACGCAGCAGAGCGTGTTCGGCAGCCTGGCCGGCGGCGGCGTTCCTGCGCCGATCAAGCTGATCGTGTCCGGCCACGACCACCAGTTCCAGGTGGTGAACTTCGCCGACGCCAACTTTGCGCCGCAACTGGTGGTCGGGAACTCTGGCACCCTGCTCGACAACAACAGCGGCACCCAGCCGCAAACCTTCACCCCGGATGCGCAGCCCGGGGATTTCGGAGCGGCCTACTCGCTCCCGGGGATCGCGCCGACGGCCACCACGATCATCCAGGCCGTGAACAACCGGGCGGAGTATGGCTTCACGGTGATGGACGCGGTCACCGGCGGCTACGTGGCGAACGTTTACAATACGTCGTCCGGCAAGCTGGCGCGCTGCGTCATGCAGTTGAATCCCCGTTCGATGTCCTGCGTCCAGTAACCACGGCGCCCCGGCCGGTCCCGAAAATCCTGGGATCGGCCGGAATTGCCAGTTAGTCTAGTTCCGGTGAATGTCCTGACCTCAATCCCGGTTGGCACTCCAGCCAGTGCCTCGGCCGTCCCCGTTGCGTGGCAGGACGGCGGACGCACGGCCCGGCTGATCCGAGGGATCGTCTCCCTTTACTGCGGAGCGGTCCTGGCGGTGTTGACGGCGGCCGCGACGATGCGAGGCGTCCCAGCGGTCGCCGGTGCGTGGCAGAGCGGCCTTCTCGGCGTCCTCCTCGGATCGCTGCTGCTGCCGTTGGCAGGGCTGCTGGCGACATTGCTGATCTGCCGGGTCCGTGCAAGGCTCGGCCAAGCGCCGGCAGACAGTCCCGCGCCGCTCTTAGTGGGATGGGGCTGGCGCCGCCTTAATACCGGGCGGAACAACGGCGACCCGGCCCTGCACCTGTCGCGCCTCGCCCGGCGCCCCCAGGGAACCATCGTCCCTATCCTCGCCGTTGCCGCCGGCGCCGCGGCGCTGCTGCTGCCGTCTGCATCCGGCGTGCCGCAGGATGCGCTCCTGGCCGGCGCAGTCCTGATTGCGCTGACCTTCCCGCTGCTGATCGCCGAACGGATCATGGCCGGCGTCCCAGACGCGCGCTTGCCGGAGGCGGCCAGCCTGCGGGGGCTGCTCCTCCTGCCGGTCGTAGTCATACCCATAGCCGGCCTGCTGCACGCCGCGGCCGGGGCGGGCCTAGCCTGGGCCATGCCGGCCATGGCCGTCGTGAAAGCCTATCTCGCCCTGGTCGCCGCCGAGTTGACCCTGCGCGCCCTGGCCAACTGGTTCCTGCCGCCGCCAGCTCCGACCGAGGCGCGCGCCGCAGTGGCGAGCCTGGCCGTGCTGCTGCTCCAGCCCGGACGTGCTGCGGCGACCGGGCTGGCGGCACCGCTGCGGACCCATCTGGGCCTAGACTTTTCCCGCAGTTGGGCATTGCGCTACGCCCGCGGGGCCGCCCTGCCAGTCACCTTACTGTTGGCCGCGGTCGCTTGGGGCCTATCAGGCGTGTCGCTGATCGAGTTGAACCAGCGCGGCATCTACGAGCGCCTGGGCGCACCGGTCGCGGTCTGGCAACCTGGTGCGCACCTGGGCCTGCCCTGGCCGCTGGGCAACGTGCGCCTGGTTGAGCTGGGTGTCGTCCACGCCGCCACCCTCGGCCTGCTGGAGACCGCCGAGCCGCCCGCTCCGGCCGAAGGTCCACCCCCGGCATCCGCCAACCGCTTGTGGGAGGGCGTCCATCCCGCCGAGGTGTCCTACATCATCGCCGCCACTGACACCTCCGGGGCGCAAAGCTTCCAGGGCGTCAGCGTGGACATGAAGGTGCTCTACCGGACCGGCATGGACGACGCCGCAGCCCTGCATGCCGCTTATGCCGTCACCGCCCCGGACCCCTTGGTCCAGGCGGAGGCCGGACGGCTGATGTCGCGCTTCTTTGCTCGGCAAACCCTGGATGCCGTGCTGGGCGGGGACCGCGAAGCCCTGTCGGCCACGCTGCGCACGGCGCTGCAGGCGGAATTGGACCGGCTGTCCAGCGGGATCGAAGTCGTGGCTGTCGTCATCGAGGCCGTCCACCCGCCGGCAGCGGCGGCCGACGCCTTCCACAACGTGCAGGCCGCCGAGATCATCGCCACCTCAGCCATCTCCACCGAGCGCGGCCGCGCCCAGGCCGCCGCCGCCATGGCCCGGCAGACCGCAACCGACGGGTCCAACGCCGCCCGCAGCGCCGCAGCCGAAGCGGTCGGGCAGGCCGAGGTAAGCCTGCGCGCCTTCACCGCCGACCAAGAAGCCGCGGCAGTCGGCGGCCAGGCGTTCCTGACCGAGCGCTACTTCGCCAACCTATCCATCGCGCTGGCCCGGTCGCCCCTGGTAATCCTGGACCACCGGCTGGGCGGCGCGAGCGCCCCGGTCATTGACCTGCGACCACCCGGGACCGTGGCCCGGACCCCCGAGGACGATTGAGAAGGCGCCATGGACGGCCATCATCACCACCATCACCATCATCACGACGATGAGGAGCCGGACCCCGGCGTGTCCCCGGCGGTCCGCCGTCTGCGCCTCGGCCTGCGGTTCGCGCTGGCAGGGCTGATCGTGGCGGCGGCCGGGCTCGCGTCGTCGTCGGTGATGGTCAGCGCCGGACAGGCGTCGGTCATCACGCGGTTCGGCGACCTGTCGCGCGTGCTGACCGTCCCCGGCCTAGCCTGGAAGCTGCCGGCGCCGCTGGAGGCGGTCATCCCGGTGGACCTGCGCCTGCGTACAACCTCCACCGGCCTGCAGGACGTCGGCACCCGCGACGGGCTGCGCATCCTGGTGCAGGCCTACTTCGCCTGGCAGGTGCCGGACGACCCCGCGCGCATCCGGCAGTTCCTGCGCGCCGTCCGCAACGACCCCGACGAGGCTGCGCGCCAGCTCCGCAGCCTCGCCGCCTCCGCCCTGCAGGTCACGGCCAGCAGCTTCGAGCTAGCCGACCTGGTGGACACCGACCCGGCACGCCAGCGTCTGGCGGAGTTCGAAACGAGGCTCCGCGCCCAGACCGAGGCGCAGGCGCTGGAAACCTACGGCATCCACATCGTGCAGGTCGGGATCGAGCGGCTGAGCCTGCCGGACGCCACCCTGGCCGCCACGGTGTCGCGGATGCGGGCCGAGCGCGAAACAGTCGCCGCAGCACGCACCGCCGAGGGGCTACGCGCCGCCGCCGAAATCCGCTCGGACGCAACGCGCGACAGCCGGATCACCCTCGCCCGGGCGCGTACGGAGGCCGCGGACATCGAGGCCGCATCCCGCAAGCAGGCTGCCGCGCTGCAGGCTCTCGCATATAAGGCGGACCCCGACCTGTATGCGTTGCTGCGCTCGATGGACACCTTGGGCAACGTCGTCGGGCCGAACACGCGGCTGGTCCTGCGCACCGATGCGGCGCCGTTCAACGTCCTCGTCCAGGGGCCTGCGGACTGGCAGCCGCCCACGGACCGGACGGCAGCGGCCGGAACCGCGGCACCCGGGACCTCAGCGGCCGGGACTGTGGCGCGTTGACGGACGCTAGCGGCGATGCTGAGCTGAACGGCCCCGTCGTACAGTCCATCGGCATCGCCTTCCGGGTGCTTTACGCTGCCATAGCCGTGTTGGCTGTCGCTTGGGCCGCGTCCAACTGGCGGCAGGTTCCGGCGGGCAGCCAGGCCGTGGTGACGCGCTTCGGCGCGGTCGTCGGGCAGCAGCCTGCCGGACTGGCTGCGTCCTGGCCTCGCCCGGTCGGGGGAGTGGTGCTGGTGCCGGGTCCAGAGCGGCTACTGACCGTGCGCACCCAGACAACCACGCAGCGTGGCGGGCTGGTGGACATCTTCACCCTCGCCAACGACGCCGGCATCCCCGAGGGTGCCAGCAGCTACCTGACCGGCGATGGCGGCGTGGTGCTGCTGGCGGCGACCATTACCTACCAGGTGTCGGATGGCCCGGCCTACATGCTGGCGCAATCCCATGTCGAACCGGCACTGCGGCGCATCTTCAGCGCCGTGGCGGTGAGCGTGACCGCCGGGCGCACGCTGGACGACGTGCTGGTTGCGCGTCCCGACGCCGCCGCCGGCAACCCCGCCCGTATCGCCGCCCTCGAAGCCCGGCGCCAGGCCATGCGCGGCGACCTGGTGGCCGGGATGAACCGCCGCCTGTCTGAATTGGCCGCCAACGGGGCGTCCTTGGGCGTCACCGCAACCCGGATTGACCTGGACGTCGCCCTGCCGCCCGCGGCCAAGATCGCTTTCGACGGGGTGCTGGTCGCAGTGCAGCTTGCTGAACAGGGCATCGCCGGCGCTCGGACGGAAGCGACGCGCACCGCCCAAGCTGCTGACCGGGAGCGCGACCGCCTGCTGTCCGCCGCCCATGCCGCCGCGGCGGAGCGGGTTGGCGACGCGCAGGCCAAGACCGCTCCGATCCTGGCGCTGCAGGCAGGGATCACGCCCGCAACCAGGTCCGCGGTGCTGGAC
>CAXTOB010000200.1:0-10777 GCA_964245505.1 uncultured Acetobacteraceae bacterium
CGCCCGGCAACGGGCGCCGGTGCCGGGCCGGTCCGGACGGGCACGCGCGGCCGATGCAGGTCGGCGCGACCAGTCGGGCCGGGCCAGGCCGGTGCATCGGTCGGGGCGTCCAACGCGGCCAGGCGGGCGTCGTCCAACGCCATCAGGGATAGCGAGCAGCCCGGCATCTCCAGCGCCGTCAGGAACGATCCTGCCCAGGCGCGCTCTACGATCAGCCCAGCGGCGTCCAGGTGGGCCACGGCGTCGCGCGCCACAATGGCCATCTCCATCGTCGGTGTGCCGCCGAGGTTGTTGACCAGCAGCGCAACCCGTGCGCCGGGCCGCAGGCCGCGGTCGGCGATCACGGCATCCAGCAGCGCCGCCACCAGCTCCCGCGAAGGCGCGATGGGCGCGCGACGCACCCCGGCCTCGCCGTGGATGCCCAGGCCCAGCTCGATCTCCGCGTCGCCCAGGCTGAAGCCCGGCGCGCCTGCCGCCGGGACCGTGCAGGCGCCCAACGCCACGCCCATCGTGCCCAGCGCGGCGATCGCGTCCCGCGCCGCATCCCGCACCGCCGCGAGCGATGCGCCGGAGGCCGCAATGGCACCCGCAACCTTATGGACCAGCACCGTCCCGGCCAGGCCTCGCCGTCCCGCGCCCGCATCGGCCATGGCCACGTCGTCATCCACCAGCACCATCTCGACCTGCAGCCCCTCGTCCCGCGCCAGTTCCGCCGCGAGGCCGAAATTCAGGCGGTCGCCGGTGTAGTTCTTGACGATCAGCAGCGCGCCTGCCGGGCCGGTGACGGCGTGTAGGGCGGCCAGAACGGAGTCCACGCTGGGAGAGGTGAACACGTCTCCCGCCACCGCCGCCGCCAGCATCCCACGGCCGACGTATCCGGCATGGGCCGGCTCATGCCCGGCGCCGCCGCCGGAGATCAGCGCGACCTGCGCCGGATTGTGGGCGCGGATGACGACGGTCTCGCCTTCGAGCAGCTGCAGACCGGGGGTGATGGCGACCAAGCCCTCCAGCATGTCGGGGACGACGCAGGCAGGGTCGTTGATGAGCTTCTTCATGAGGACCCCTCGGGTTCAAGCAGTTGTCCGGTAGCACGCCACCGCGGACCGTCATTCCGCCCTTGCCGGTCCGGCCGCACCGCGCCGCAAATCCTCGACCCGCAGCGGCTGGCCCCAGCCTTCGCTGGCCTTGGAGGCGTGCTCCCGCATCCAGGCCGTAGCGCCGGTCAGCGTCGCCCAGTCAAGGCCAGGCACGTCAACAAAGGGATCAATGGTGAAGTCGAGGGCATCCGGGCTGGTATAGCCCTCAATCAGCGAGTTGGGATGTTCGCCCCGGCGCCGGCACTCATGCCAGGCGGCGTAGCCCAGCGTTGCCGCAACCGCGTTCCATGCTGCGGCTTGAGGGCCAGCCGGCACGAGTTGAGCGTAAACCAGCGGACCCTCGTCATGCTCGCTTTGGATTGCGTGGATGATCCTATCCACCTCAACCGGCTCTCCCGCCGGCACGCAGCTGGCCAACATCAGTGCGCCTGCGGCCTGATTGCGCCAGTCACCTTCCGGAAGCGTGTCCAGCGCCAGTTCGGCCGCGAACAGCAGTAGGCCGATGCAGGCGGCAGTGCCGGCCGCGTGCGCTGTAGCGCGCAGGTCGGCGGTCGCCGGGGTGTCAGTCGAGATGGTGTATGATGTTGTGGATGCGGTCATGGCAAGCTGGCTCGCTCGGGCGCGTCGCCTTAACCCCTCCGGACCAGATACAGCGAACTTGCGGGGCAGTGAATTTGCGGCTTCCTGTGGCCTGCTGGTGGGATACGTAATTCGGACCGAAACGACTCTGATGTTTAGCTGTCGCTCACTGTCGGAAGGATTTGGTGCCGCTTGGCTTTCCTCACCCCGGCCCTGCTGTGAAAATGCCCATTTTCGTCTATGGCAGCGCATTAGCCATGATGCAGGGCGTCTCTCCCGGAGGGAGAGAGAGCAGTGACGGCCACTCCGATTTGGCGGCACATGGATATAAGCGGACATTTTGAGCATTTGGGAGCAGGCCCGGTGCAGACGTATTTGCCAAAGGGCACCAGCCGCTCGTTGATCTCGATCCAATATTGCCGGGGCAGCTTGGCCTGCAATGCCGCGAGTGTCCGGTCAGGCGTCGAGGTCGCGACGTAGCCCCAACGGTTGGCGACGCGGTGGACGTGGATGTCCACAGGGATCGCCGATTGTCCAAATCCGACTGCAAGTGTCAATGCGGCGATCTTAGGGCCGACACCCCGGAAGGCCGTTAGCCCTTCCATAGTGTCCGGCACTTGGCCACCATGATCATCGAGAATGGCACGGGAAAGCGCCAGGATGTCGCGTGCCTTCGGCTCTGGGAAGGTTGCACCCTGGAGCAGGCGCAGCATCGTCTCGTAAGACAACGCCGCCATAGTATCCGGCGTACGTGCCACGGCGAATAGGCGTAAGGAGACGCGCATGGTCGCCTCCTCCATGGTACGAGCCGAAATCAAGCTGCTTACAAGCTGTTCGAAAGGGGAGCCATAACCACGGTCCCGGAGGTCGAACATCGCTGCCTTCGGCAACGTGGAGCAGGCCGCACGCAACTGGACAAAAATCTCGTCTATGTCGAACGGCTGCTTGCCCGCCGTTGGCGCCTGCGTTGCCGCAGGCGCCGGGTCGTCATGCAAAGCTCAGCTTCTCATTCCCGCCGGGATGCGGCGGATCGCCGGTCACTACGGCCTTCACGTAGCCGTAAGCGTGGACCATCGTGCTGCTGGGGGCGTCCCAGTACTCGGCGGCTGTCACGTCCACGCGCAGCAGGGCAATGTCCGGATCATCGGTTCCCTTGGGGAACCAGGTCCGCATGGCTTCCTGCCAATGCTCGGTGATCGCCGCCTTGTCGCGCACCAGGCGCGCCTTGCCAGATAGGCTGACATAGTTCTGCTTCGACGGCTCGGAGTAGGTGACGCCGACGCGCTGGTCGCCTTGCACCTCGTCCACCTTGTGGCTGCTGGCGCGGGTGTAGAACCATAGGCTGCCGTCGAACTCCTTCTGCGCCGCGACCATCGGCCGGGCACGAAGGTTGTCCCCGTCCTCGGTCGTCATCATGGCGAAGCCGATGTCCTTCATCATGGACCACATCTTCTTGGTGGCCTCGGAGTGGGTCTTGTCGCTCATGCGATCCCCTATGTGCTGTGTGCAGCGGCCATAACCCGGCAGGGCCGGTCCGGGTTGCACAGGGTTGGAACGGGCTGCGCGCTGGGCTGGACGCAGGCCGCTCTCCGTTTGGCGCTTGCAGGCACATGGTTGCAGTTTGGAGGCCAGCGCCGGCTTGGATGGCCGTGGTCATGGCATGCTTCAGGGCAGCGGCAAGGTCGCGGTCCCGCCAGAAAGTGGATCAACCGCCCGAACCGATGCGGCGCCGGGCACCGCAGCGGCTGCGGCCTCCTCCGGGCCGACCCGCAGGACCGCGGATTGCAGGACGGCGCCGCCTATATCCAGCCACTCCAGCCGCATCGCTTGCACTGCCGCGGGGGATGGGCCGTTCAGGGCGACGCGGACATTGGCGCCGTCCTGGATCAGCGCCGGGCCGGGCAGCGGCACCTGGGACAGCACGAACACGGCTGGCTCAATCCCATCCAGCATCACGTTCAGGGTGTTTGCGCGCACCGCGTTCCCACCGTGCCGCATGTCGCGCACCAGGGCCGGCGTCGGCAGCCGCACCGTGACGCGGGGCGGCGCTCCCCAGGGCCGGGCCGCTTGCAGCGCCAGGATCGTAACCCCGCCATCGTCCCAGACCCGGACATCCACCCCGTCCGCCGGGGCGCCGTCGAGACCTAGCACGGCGAATGGCGGCGTCACGCCGGCTCCCTGCAGGACTTGCAGCAGCCCGGCCGGACCGCCGCCTTCCCCATCCGGGCGCACCGCCTGCGGCATGCTGGCCACCCCGGCCAATGGCAGCTCCGACCGGCGCCTGCCGTGGCCGTCGAACACGCCAGGCTCGGTGTCTGCCAGCACCGTGCCGCCGTGGGCGGCGAAGGCGCGGATTTCCGCAAGCTCCGCGTCGCCTAGCGCGATGGCGTGGGGCAGCATCAGTACGCGCAGCCCGGCGTCGCGCAATGCCCCGCCCGCCAGTGTTTCCGCCGACAGCCAGCGCGGCTGCAGGCCCAGTCCGGTCAGGTTCGCCGCCGCTTGCCGCCGCGCTGCGCGCCAGGGATTGTCGTCGTTCTCCCGCTCCGAATCCCGGTTGGACCAGGCAGAGCCTTTCGGCTGCTGGTCCAGCAGCCAGCCCAGGCGGAAGCTCTCCTGGGAATACAGCACCGCGACCGGGGACGGCCGCGGCGTCGCAGCCAGCAGCGCCGGCGCCACCTCACGCAGCGCACCGGTCAGCCCTTGCAGGAACCGTCCGCGCGGCCCGGGGGCGCCGTCCGGCGTCACGACATCCCCGGCCTCGTCCCAGACCACCATGCCGCGGCTGCCGCGCAGCAGCTCGCGCCAGGCCCGGTAAACCTCGCGCGGCCCGGTTGAGAACGCCGTGCCAAGCGGACGCAGTGCAGGGTTGAAGGCGTGCGCCAGTTCCAGGGCGTTGCCGGTGTCGTAAATTTCCATCACGTCCACGGCAGCGGCCAGGCGTCCGTAGTCGTAGCCGCCCCAACCCGGCACCTGCGCGCCTTCCAGCGCCGCAAGCCCTGTGGGGTCGGCCCGATGGACAGCATCCGTGCCGGCGCGCACCGCATCCGCGAAGGCCACATCCATGAACGCCTTGAAGTCCGACCAGGCCGAGAAATTGCTGTCGGTCCGGCGCATAACGGTGTCCGTCAGCTCCGGCTGCACCGCATCCCATTCCTTGTAGGCCGTCCCCCACTCCGCGTTCAGCGCGTCGAGCGTGCCGTAACTCCTGCGCAGCCACGCCCGGAAGCCGGTGAGGGAGGACGGGGCGAGATCATAGTCCCAGGGTGCGGCCAGGTCGGCGATGCCGGACTCGTCCCCCAAGTTATAGAACAGCGGATGATCGGCGACCCTTTCCCGCACCAAGGTTTCCAGCCGCGCCTGCACAGTGGCGACCGCCTGCGGGTCGGACAAGCTGGGCTCCCGCACGAATACGCTGGTATCCGCCGGGTCTGCATGTCGGCGGGCGCGGTCGCGGTCGAAACGCCAGGTGACGGGCTGGCCCGGGGTGTAGCGGTGATAGGAAGCATAGAAGTCGGTGGCGATGTTCTCCAAGTAATAGGATAGGCCGGAGGCACGGACCTCCCCCAGCTCCTTCGGGTCAACCCGGCCGCCAGTGGCCATGACCTTGAGGGCGGTGAAGGACAGGCGCTGCAGGCCCGGCAGCGCCGCGGCGGGCTGGCCCTGCCACATGATGAGCTGGTAGTCGTCCCAGCGTGGGTCCGCCGCCCCCACCGGGGACGCCGCCCCTGCCTGGAAGGCCGCCACCGCCTGGAAAGCCGCCAAGCCGGCCAGCAGCAGCGCCGCCTTCATTGGCCCAGCATCAGGCGCTTGGCCTGACCGGCCAGGCCGCGCAGGCCATCTTTTATCCCGTGCGCCGCGCCGGACGCCTTGTGGCGCCAGGAGCCGGATGTGGAAACCTCGGAGTCCCTGGGGCCGACCTGGTTGCCGTCCAGAATCGGGCTGCCGCCGGACCAGTCCAGCAGCAGGGCCATAGGACGTGCCGCCAGCAGGCGGTTGCCGCGCAAGGTCGGGCCGGCAGGGCCGTTGGCAAGCACGGCGCCCGGCTGACCCGTAGCCCCGGCGCCGATATCGAACTTGTTGCCCACCAGCGTCAGCCGCCCTTCGGCCGACACCGCCGGTAGGACGCCGATGCCGGAAAAGCCGTTGCTGACCAGCGTCGTGTCCGCCGCACCGGACAAGACTGCGCTGCCCTTCAAATCCGAAAACACCGATCCGCGCACCAGGAGTTGGTCCGGTGCGCCGACGAGGAGCGCGGCCAGGGGATGATCTCCGCCGACGCCCCCACCCTCGAACCGGCACTCCGTCACCAGGATCGCACCGGCAGACGAGCCGGATAGCAGGCCGACCTGGTCGTCGCGGAAGGTGACGCGGTCCAGGATCAGCCCCGGCGCTTCCAGCCGCACTCCGGCGCCGTTGCCGTCCGGCACGCGGGCGCGGGCCAGCGTCAGGTTGCGCAAGGTCGTGTGCTCCCCGCCGATCACCAGGATCGCCTTATCCTGGCACGTCAGGTCCGTCATCACCGCACCGGGCCCGTGTCCGGCGACTGTGATGCCCGGCGTGGTCCAACTGGCGCAATCGTAATACTCGCCCGGCTCGATCAGCACCTGGTCACCGGGCTGGGCAGCCCGTATGGCAGCCGACGGGCTGTCATAAGGCTGCCCGGGACCGACCAGCAGGTCCTTTGCGGCGGCAGGGGAGGCTAGCAGCAGGGCCACGAACGCGATGCTGCTCCCTCTCCCTCCGGGAGAGGGTTGGGGTGAGGGAAGCCGCCTTGACGACACCTCGAAAACGGCAGAACCCAGTGCTGTCTGTTGGAAGGGGCGGTGCTTGCCTCTTTCCCTCACCCCGACCCTCTCCCGGAGGGAGAGGGGGAAGCGGCAGCCGTCATTGCGAGCAGCACTTGCGGCGCGGCCGGCCCTTTCCCGGAAGAAGGGGAAGCGGCAGGGCAGTCCTTCTGTCACTGGCAGCCCTTACCGCGTGACCTTTCCATCGCCTTGCAGCGGCTTTGCCTGGCCGCTGATGCGGTTGCCGGTCAGCATGGCGTCCGTCGCCGTCAGGTTCCACACGAACGCCGTCGGATAATCGCCGGCATTGCGGAACGTATTATTGGTGATCGTGATCTCACGCGTTGGCTGGGTCACGCCCTCCGTCCCGATCACGATGGCGCCGGTGTGGTTGCCGGCCATCGGCCCCTTGGTCAGCGTGCTGTCCCGCACGATCAGCGATCCGCCGTTGGGCGCCTCGACCATGTAGCTGGCGGTGCCGTCCTCCCCGTCATCGATGGTGCATCCGATCACCTCGGTCCGTTCCGCGCGGGACTTGATGTGATGGCCTTCGCGGGTGTCGAAGAACTTGCTGTTCTCCACTCGCAGCAGCTTGGCGTGGCCCACGTAGATGCCGTGGGCGCAAGACCCCTGGCAGGTGCCGTTGCGCTCGAAGTAGCTGTTGCGGACGATGATCGTCGCACCCTCGGTCCCTGATAGGATGCCGTTCTGATTGTTGATGAAACGCACGCCATCCACCAGCAAGTTGGCGCCCTCGCTGCGTATGCCGGCGCCATTGTTGTCCGGCACACGCGCACGCGTCAGCGTCAGGTTGCGCACGGTGATGTCCGCGCCGGTCGTAATCAGCAGCGCCTTGCCGCCGCAGGTCTTGTCGGTGATGAGCACCTTGGAGGCGTCGCCCACGCCCTCGATGGTCAGCTTGGCCTGGGGCACGGTGGCGCAATCGAAGTACTCGCCGGGCTGCAGCTGCACGGTGTCCCCAGCGCGGGCGGCCTTCACGGCGTCGGACGGCAGCTTGAACTCCTGACCTTCCCCGACCACCAGGGTGCGGGCTTGGGCAAGCACCGGGCCGAGCAACAGGGCTGCCAGGATAGGGGCAAAGGCAAAACGGATCATAGCGGTTACTCCTTGGGGGCGTCAGGTGCCGACGCGCACGCTTCGCACCAGGGTGCAGCCCGCGATGCGCCAGGCGTCGCCGTCGCGCTCCATCTCATATAACGCAAGCTGCGGCTGCCCGTCCTGCCCGGTCAGCTCCACATGCTGCACGATGCGGCCGCTGTCTTGGGTCAGCTCGCCGTATTCGACGCTGCGCGGCCGGTAAACGGGCGGGTAGGTGCGCCGCACCATGTCGAGGAACAGCTCAGGCGTGCCGAACATCTTTTGGATGCTTGGCGACGCAAAGGCGAAGGCGGCGGGCGCATCGTCACGCCGGAACGCCTCGATCTGCTGGCCGATCACACTGCGGATCGCCGCCTTGTCCGAGACCGGCACCTCCTCCGCCCGCACGTCGCCGGCAGCGGAGGTCAGCATGGCGGCAATCAGCAGGCGGCGCGGCATCGGCATCGCTAGTCTCCATCCGCAGTGGTCGGCGCGAGCTTCAGTGGCCCCAGCAGCGGGCGCGTCCGGGCAGTATCAGGGTGCGAACCGGCCATCGCCCGATTATAGGCGCGCAGCACTGTGGCAGGCTGCACTTCTTCCGGCGTCAGAAACAGGCCCCACCGCCGGGCCAGGCGGCCGAGTGTGATACGGCTGGACAGGATGCCGGCAGGCACCGCAGCCAGGAGCCCGAACACCAGCGGCGCGCACCAGCCCAGCAAGGCCAGGCCCTCCGCCGAGCGGGCCATTGCCGCCAACGCGGCCAGCCAGCCCAGCCCCGCCAGCGTCACGCCGCGGAAGCGCATCCAGCCCTCTGCCCAGGACACGCCGCGATCATCGCGCGGCTGCGGTGTCCAGCAGACGGTTTGGCCCAGCAGCAGGCTGCCGACATACCGAGTATAGAACAGGATCAGCACGGCGGAGACCACCAGCGCGCCCACCTGCTCCATCGCCGCACCGGCCAGCAGCCGCAGGCGGCCGCCGTAGCGCTGTGCTTCCTGCTCATCCGCCAGAACTTCGCCCAGGCACAGCAGCTTGCCGGCATACAGCAGGAATATCACCAGCGCTGCCAGCCCGGCATGGGCCGGACCGCTGCCGAGCAGCACGGCCTGGGTGAAGCCGCCGCCGACGGCCGCATCCAAGGTCGCCAGCAGCAGGAACAGCACCGCCAGCGGAGCAGAGATATAGTGCAGCACGCCATAAGCCAGGTGGAACCGCCCGACCGGGCGCAGGCCGGGATGACGCAACAGGCCAGTATGCTGCAGGTTGCCCTGGCACCACCGCCGCTCCCGGCTGGCATAGTCCACGAGGTTGGCCGGCAGCGCCTCGAAGCTTTCCATCACCTGCGGCAGCACCCAGACATCCCAGCCGGCGCGGCGCATCAGCCCAGCCTCGACCACATCGTGGCAGAGGATCTCGCCACCAAACGGCTCCTGCCCCGGCAGCACCGGCAGTGCGCAGTGCTGGACGAACGGGGCGATGCGTATGATGGCGTTGTGGCCCCAGTAGTTGCCGTCCCGGCCCTGCCAGAACGTCAGCCCTTCCACCAAGGTGGGAGTATAAAGCCGTGCGCCGAACTGCTGCATCCGGGCAAACAAGGTCTCGCGCCCGACGGCATAGGGCACGGTCTGGATAATGCCGGCGCGGGGATTGGCGTCCATGAGGCCGATCAGGGTCCCGATCGCGCTGGCGCCCATGACGCTGTCAGCGTCCAGCACGATCATGTAGTCGTAGCGCTCGCCCCACCGCCCGCAAAACTCCAGGAGGTTGCCGACCTTGCGGCCCTCGTTGGTGGCACGGCGGCGGTAGTGCAGCACCGGGCCGCCCCGCTTGCTGATCCGGGCCTGCATCGCGTTGAACGCCGCCTGCTCCTGATCCGCGACGGCGGCATCGCGGCTATCGGACAGTACGAACAGGTCCACCCCGCGCAGGGCTGCGCCGGACACGGCGGCGTGCATCGCCTCGATGGCGGCGAACACTGCCCGCGGGTCCTCATGGTGGATCGGCATCAGCAGCGCGGTACGGGTCAGCCCAGTGGGCTGCGCCGAGACCAGCAGGGCACGGCCAGAACGGCGCACCAGAAAGCCAAGCACCGCCGGCCAGCCGGTCAGCGCCATGTAAAGCAGGTTCACCGCCAGCAAAGCCAGCAGCGGCCAGCGCAGCGGATCGGCCAAGCCTGCCGTCAGTTGGACGGCCAGCAGGGTTCCCAGCACCACCAGCCCAAGCACCGGCGCCAGGAACGCAGCCCGGCGCGGCCAGGACGGGCTGGCATGGTGCAGCCTGCCGTCGGACAGCAGCCCCGACATGGCATCGTCAAGGCGTATGGAGGCACGGAGGGATTGCATGTTCATTGCCGGTGCGGCCTGGACCCTGTTGGGAGAAGAAGCGGCACAGGTTTGATCCCTATAATATGGCTGCCTAATGGCCCGCCTGCCCCGGCAGGGCCACAAAGCCCGGTAGCACACCCAAGAACCTTTCGGCAGGGACGCCACCGCCCTCCGCCGCAGCGAACGCACGCAACGCCCGGTCCAGCGCCGCCGGGCCGCCGAACTGGAAACCGATCTGGCTGGCATAGGCGCAACTGGAAGCCACACGCCGGTCCAGCCCGGAGGCGATCCCCACGGTGCAGGACGGCAGGGTACCAAGCCTAACATCCGGCGGTACATCCGGGTTGCGGATCGCGTAAGGCGCATCGCGGTAGAACGCAAGCGGCGGCGGGTCAGCAAGCGCCAGCACGGCGGTGATAAGCTGGCGATGGTCCACGTGGCCGCCTAGGCCTTGCGGCACGACGACCAAGCCGGGGCGCAGCGTTTCCATTAACTCCGCCAGCAGCGTTGCCAGCGGCCGCCAGACGTCGTCTCCGTCCAGAAGCGGGCCGAACAGCGCCGGGGCGGAGTGGTAGCCGCGGTGCGGCGCTTCCGGCAGGTCCAGCCAGCGCGGCTCCGTCCTGAGGATCGCCGCCGCCGCCCGGTCCTCCTCGCGGCGCAGGGCCATGTAATCGACTTCTCGCCCTAGGCCCTTATCGGTCTGGCATGCCAGCGCGAAGCCGGTGGGGTCCGGCACCGACCGGGTGAATGCAGTCGCCATAACGGTGCGCCACCCGGCGTCGCCAAGCTGCGCCAGCAGGCCGCCGCAGGAAAATGCGACATCGTCCAAGTGCGGGGACAGGAACAAGGCCGTGGGCATCAGCAGGACCGTTGCCTCTCCCTCTCCCTCCGGGAG
>CAXTOB010000201.1:0-10689 GCA_964245505.1 uncultured Acetobacteraceae bacterium
CCGTTGTCCTGGCCCGGCGATTCCGGCAGGCGGCGATCGTTACCCTGCGACGGGGCCAGCCGGCTCGGTTGACAGTGCTGATCCGGCCACGGCCGGCTCCGGCTTCGAGGCCTGGATGATGGACGTGGCACGCTCGATGGAACGAATGACGGTCTGTCCGGCGCGCTGGACGGCCGGGTCCGGGTTGTTGATCAGCCGGTCGGTGACCATCAGCGCGGGGGACAGCACGCCACGCAGGTCGTGGCGCATGCTGGCGGCGCGGGCTTCCACATCGGACAGGCGGGCGGCCATTGCCGCTGCCGACGATGTGCCGTCATCCACCTGCCCCTGCAAGGCCGCCATCGGGCGTGCGATCCGGGCCTGAAGGACGGCGTGGAGCACCAGCCCGGCAGCCGCAGCAGCCAACAGCGCCGCCAGCAGCATCGGCACTCCTAGCCCCATCAGCGCCAGCGTTGCGCAGGACGCAGCGAAGGCCAGCCCGGCGCCGAGCAGCGAAACCATGGTGGTGGTGTGTGACATTTGTTTGGTACAGCACCAATTGCGGCCGGCCTCAAGAGGGCCAGCATGATCGCATTGACGCCGACGGCTGCAAGCCACTATAAGCCGCCCCTGCAATGGGGCGGTCTGGCAGTGCTGGACCGGCCCCGTCCTGGCTGGCCCTGTTTTAGTTAACCATACCGCCGCCAAGCCGACGATATCGGAGTTCCCACTGTGAAGCGCACCTATCAACCGTCCAAACTGGTCCGCAAGCGCCGCCATGGCTTCCGCGCCCGCATGTCCACCGTGGGCGGACAGAAGGTCCTGGCGAACCGCCGCGCCAAGGGCCGCAAGCGCCTGTCGGCCTGATCCGGCTGGTGCCGGCGGAAACGTTGCCGCTATGGCGCCGGAAACCTCAGGCGCTCCGGTCCGGCTGAAGCGCCGGGCGGAATTCCTTCGCGTTGCCAGCAAGGGCCGCAAGGCCGCGGTACACGGCTTGGTGCTGCAGGTTCTTGCGCGTGGGGATGACGCTCCAGCGCGCGTAGGTTTCACCGTGACCAAGAAGGTCGGCAATGCCGTGATCCGTAATCGCACCAAGCGCCGCTTGCGCGAGGCCGCACGGTTGCTGCTGCGCGAGGAGTCGGTCGGGGGTGCTGACCTGGTGCTGGTTGGGCGCGATACCACCCGGGGCCGGCCGTTCCCGCTGCTGATGGATGACCTGCGCCGCGCCCTGCAAAAGGCGCTGCCGCCCCGGACGCCCCAGGGATGATTGCGGGCCTGCTCGTGCTGCTGGTCCGCATCTACCAGTGGACGCTGCGTCCATTCATTGGCGCACATTGCCGGTTCGAGCCCTCGTGCAGCCACTACTCAATCGAGGCGCTGCGCCAACATGGTGCTTTGCGCGGCACCGTTCTTTCTGCTTGGCGCGTCGTGCGCTGCAACCCCTGGACCGCAGGCGGCTTCGATCCCGTGCCCTGCCCCTGCGATACGAAAGTAGCGGCCCGCTGATGGACCAAAAGCGTCTGATCGTCTTCTTTGTGATTTCCCTGGCGATCCTGCTGGGTTTCCAGCAGTTGCAGCCGAAGCGGCCGGTGATCGTGCCGGAGGCCTCGACGCAGGTGACGCAGAATACGCCGACCGGCGATACGCCGCGCCCGGCGTTCGATCCGGCGGCGCCGGGCACCCAGCCGGTGGCCGTCGCGCCGCCGCAACGTGACGTGCCGCGGCTGGCCATCAACGCGCCGCGCGTGCAGGGCAGCATCAACCTGGCGGGCGCACGGCTGGATGACCTGGTGCTCCGGGATTACCGTGAAGCGGTCTCGCCGAGTTCTCCCCTGGTGCGCCTGCTGGAGCCGCGGGTGGATCCGCAGCCGTACTATGCCCAGTTTGGCTGGACCGGGGATAATGGGGTCAAGGTGCCGGACGTGGATGCGGTCTGGACCGCTTCCGGCGCGGCGCTGACGCCCAGCCAGCCGGTGACGCTATCCTGGGACAACGGCGCCGGGCAGGTATTCGAAATCGCCCTTAAAGTTGACGGGGACTATGTGTTCACCGCGGAGCAGCGGGTCCGCAACACGGGCGAGACTCCGGTGGTGGTGCATCCCTGGTCCCGCATCCGCCGCGACTACAAGCCGGTCACTGCCGGTTACTATATTCTGCATGAGGGCTTGCTGGGCTTCCTGAACGGCAAGCTGGAGGAGCAGACCTACGACAAGGCGAAGTCGGAGGGCGATAAGCTCAAGGGTGCGTCGCTGGAGCAGTCAACCACCGGCGGCTGGGCGGGCATCACTGACAAGTATTGGCTGACGGCGCTGATCCCGGACCAGGCGACGCCAGTGCTGGCCACCTTCCACCACTTGCTGGAGAACAATGCTGACCGATACCAGGTCGGATTTGTCGCCACCAACCCGCTGGAAGTCGCGCCAGGCGCCACAGCCACAAGCACGACACGGCTGTTTGCTGGCGCCAAGGAGGTGCATCTCCTGGACCGCTACGAGACCGACCTGGGCGTGCCGCATTTGGACAAGGCGGTGGACTTCGGCTGGTTCTACTTTCTGACCAAGCCGATCTTCTACGCGCTGGACTGGCTGTATCAGATGACGGGCAACTTCGGCGTCGCGATCCTGATCTTCACGGTGTTCGCCAAGCTCTTGTTCTTCCCGCTGGCGAACTACTCTTACCGCTCCATGAGCAAGATGAAGCTGCTCGCGCCGAAGATGACGGAAATCCGTGAACGGCTGAAGGAAAACCCGCAGGAGATGCAGGCGGCGATCATGAAGCTGTACAAGACCGAGGCGGTGAACCCCGCCAGTGGTTGCCTGCCGATGCTGGTGCAGATTCCGGTGTTCTTCTCGCTGTACAAGGTCATCTTCGTTACTATTGAGATGCGGCAGGCGCCGTTCTTTGGCTGGATCCATGACTTGTCGGCGGTGGACCCGACCAATGTGTTCAACTTGTTCGGGCTGCTGCCATTCGATCCCGGCCAGTACTCGCACTTTCTGCACTTGGGCGTTTGGCCGCTTATCATGGGATGCACGATGTTCGTGCAGCAGAAGCTGAATCCGCCGCCGCCGGACCCGGTGCAGGCGCGGCTATTCCAGTTCATGCCGATCATTTTCACCTTTATGCTTTCGAGCTTTCCGGCGGGGCTGGTGATTTACTGGAGCTGGAACAACCTTTTGACGATTGTGCAACAATGGACGATCATGCGGCGGACCCGGCTATCGACGAAGCGGGTGGCGGCGAACGCGTAGCTGCCGGGCCATCGCAGGCGGACGCCGAGGCGGAGGCAGCACGGCTGGAGGCGGGCCGGCTGCTGTTTGCTGGGGAATGCCAGTTCTTTTATGCCGCCCAGCGTCTTGACCAGTTGCCGGAGCCGGGGTTGCCGGAGGTGGCGTTTGCCGGGCGGTCCAATGTTGGCAAGTCCACGCTGGTGAATGCGCTGACTGGGCGGAAGGCGCTGGCGCGGGCGTCCAATACGCCGGGGCGGACCCGGCAGCTTAACTTCTTTGACTTGGCGGGGCGGCTCACTCTCGTGGACATGCCGGGGTATGGGTATGCCCAGGCGGCTAAGGAAGTGAAGGCGGACTGGCAGGGGCTGATGTTCGAATACCTACGCGGGCGGCCGACGCTGCGGCGGGTGGTGCTGCTGCTGGATAGCCGGATCGAGCTTAAGGCTTCGGACCTGACGGTGATGGAACTGCTGGACCGGGCGGCGGTGACATACCAGCTTGTGCTTACCAAGGCGGATGGGGTGAAGCCTGGTGCTATGGCGCGCAAGCATGGCGAGGTCCAGGCTTTGGTACGCAAGCATCCGGCGGCGTTTCCGGAGGTGCTGACGACAAGCAGCGAGACCGGGTTGGGTATGGCGGCACTACGGGCGGAACTGGCGGAGTTAGGGCTGTCTGCTCCCTCTTCGTCCGGGAGAGGTGCCCTGCATCACGGCTGATGCGCTACCATGGATGAAAATAGGCACTTTCATAGCAGGGAGGTCGCACAAACTATGCGATCCCGGCGGCTGTGCCGATCCGTGCTGCCGCAGGCGGGAGTCTAGCGTTGGTCTCCCTCACCCCGGCGCCTTCCCGTAAGGAGCGGGAGTAGGTGGCCTTGACCCGGCGCGCACGCCGCCGCTAGGCAGGCACCCATGACCCTGACCCCCGAGCAGATCCAGGTGGCCGCCGAGGAGGCGGACATTCTCGTGCAGGCCCTGCCGTTCCTGCGGCGCTACGCCGGGGTTACGGTCGTGGTGAAGTATGGCGGCCACGCGATGGGCGACGACGCGTTGGCGGCTAAGTTCGGTCGCGATATCGCCCTGCTCAAGCAGGTTGGCGTCAATCCGGTCGTCGTGCATGGCGGTGGGCCGCAGATCAACGCCATGCTGGAGCGGCTGGCGATCAAGTCCACCTTTGTGGACGGGCTGCGCGTGACCGATGCCTCGATGGTCGAGGTGGTCGAGATGGTCCTGGCCGGCACCGTCAATAAGCACGTTGCCGGCCTCATCAACCAGGCCGGCGCGCTCGCGGTCGGCATCTGCGGCAAGGACGGCGGCATGATCCGTGCCCGCAAGCTGACCCGCACCATCAAGGACCCTGGAAGTCATATCGAGCGTGCGCTGGACTTGGGATTCGTCGGCGAACCTGTGCACGTGGACGTGCGGGTGATCCATGCCCTGACTGGCGCCGGGCTGATCCCGGTGATCGCCCCGGTTGGTGTGGACGAGGACGGGCAGACCTACAACATCAACGCCGACGACGTGGCTGGGGCCGTGGCCGGCGCGCTGGGAGCGCAGCGCCTGTTGATGCTGACAGACGTGGCCGGTGTGCTGGACCGCAACAAGCAGCTTGTGGCCGAGATGACGGTGGCGGAGGCGGAGGCGGCCATCGCCAGCGGCATGATCTACGGTGGGATGATTCCCAAGGTGGAGAACTGCGTCAAGGCGGTGCGCGGCGGCGTCAAGGGCGCCGTGATCCTGGACGGACGGATGCAGCACGCCTGCCTGCTGGAGCTGTTCAAGGAAGGCGGCCTAGGGACGCTGATCCGGGCTTAGCTTGCTTCTCCCTCTCTCCGGGCGGGGGCCGGGGTGAGGGAGGCGGCAAGCATAGGTGTTGGCTGTTGCTGGACCGGTCTTGTGCTGGAAAGGCACGGTGCCTTCCTCCGCCCCGGTACTTTGGCAGCGAAGGCAGCCCCCTCTCAGATCCGCCCTGCCGACACCAGCACTTCGATCTGGTAGGCCATCTCCGCATTCGTCAGCGGGAAGGCGCCGCCATGCAGGCCGGTCAGCGCGTCGCCCGGTTCCAACTGACCGAGCACGGCCTGCACGACCGATGCCACCTTCATGCTGAATCCGGCACGCCAGGTTAGGCTGACCAAGGCCTTGGCGCTGCGGAGATAGGCCGCCCGCTCCACCGCGGCTACCGGCAGGCCGCTTGCAAGGGCAAGCGCCACGATGATCCGGCGCAAATCTCCGGTGCGCGCGGCCTCCAGCAACGTGGCCTCCGTCAACGCGCCAGCAGAATGCAGCTCGCGCAGGGCCGGCAGGGGATCGTCCCGCTCCTCTCCGGGCGCGATCTGCGCGCCCAACCGGGTCAGCAGCCGTTGCCGCAGCTCCGTCGCCAGCGCCGGCGCCAGGTCGGCACGGTCGGACAGCACCTGTATTAGCCCAATCGCCACCATCGCCGAGAGTGCGCGTGCGGCGGCCTTGCTCAGGGTGGGGCGCCGTACCAGCGGCTCGTGCCATCCGGGCTGGCCGGCTGCCCGCGCCACCAGCGCGTCAAGCGTCACCTCCTGAATGCTGGCGGAGCGGTTCTGCAGCAGCGCGTGGATCGTGGCGCTGTCTGCCCTTGCGGCGACGGAGTCGGCGACATGGGCGCTCAGCCCGGGCCGGGCTGCGACTGACTGCGGCGCCTCCGGATGCGGCGGGAAGGCCAGCAGCGCCAGCAGGTCCGCGTCGGTCAGCAGCGGCGACAGGCGGATCACCGGGTCGCAGACCCTCAAGGCGGGGTCGGCTGCGAGACGCAGGATCAGGTCACGCGGAGCGGCGGGCATCGCCTTGACCGCGTCGGCGACGGCGGCGCGGACGCGCAGCGCCTCGTCCTCCACCAGGACAGCCAAGGCCGCGCGTATGTGCTGCGCCGCCTGAGCATGCTCTCCGCCGGCGAGGCCGGGCAGCAGGTGGGCGATCTTGGCGGCCAGCAGGGCGCGCACGCGTTCGTCGCCATCCGTGGTCAGGATGGCGAGCAGGGCCGGGGTTGCAGCGAGGTTCATCGCAACGGCTGCGCGCACCATCACGTCGGCGTCCACGGCGAGGTGCTGCAGCAGATGCTGCGGAGTGTTGGGATGGGCCGCCAAGCGGACCCGCGCCGCCGGGTCGCCCAACGCGCCCGCAAATGACAGGTCCGGGGTCAAACCTAGGGTCAGCGGCCGTGTGGCCTTAAATGTGTCCGCCGCGTCAGTCCCGGCCACGGTCATCCCGCGGCCTCCCCACGTGACACACGCCACTGACCGCCGCCCTGCCGCTTGACTTCATACATCGCCTGGTCTGCCCGCTGGATCAGCGACTCCAGGTCTTCCCCGCTGCCGCCGGTGCGGGAGGCGATGCCGATGGACAAGGTCATGCCGCGGGGCTCCCCGGCGGTCAGGTGCGCCAACTCCGCCGGAAGGCCGGTCCGCAGGCTTTCCGCCCGTTCGGCCGCTGTCAGCTCGTCCGAGCCGTCCATCCACAATGCGAACTCATCGCCACCCAGGCGGGCCACCAGGTCCGTCGGACGGAAGGTGCGGCGCAGCAGGTCGGCCGTCAGCATCAGCGCGGCGTCCCCGGCCTCATGCCCCAGGCGATCATTCAGCGGCTTCAGCCGGTCCAGGTCTATGAAGATCAGCGTGCCTGGGATGACCTCCCGATCCAGCCGGTCGATGCGCCGGCCCGCCTCCTCGATGAAGGCGCGGCGGTTCAGCAGGCCGGTCAACGGGTCGGTGCGGGCCTGCCGGGCCAGCTCCCGCTGGATTGCCTCATGCTCCAGCACGACGCGGATCACTCCGGTGACGGATGCAGCGAGGCTTTGGTCGTCTGAGTCCCAGGGACGCGCAGCGGCGGACCGCCATGCGATCAGTCCCGCCCGCTCCCCGAAGCGGGTCGAGGCCGGGCAGACCAGCATCTGCCGGTCCTCCGACGTGCCTGATAGCGCTATGTCGTCCTCGGCATGCAGCAGCAGGCGGGTGGCATCGATCAGCAGCGGGCTTGGATCGGCGCCAGCAAAGTGCAGCACGTGCCCGGCGCTGCCTTCCGGCTCGGTCGCCAGCCCGTCCAGGGGCGCCTCGGGCGGGGCCAGGTCCAGGATCGCTGCGCCTTCTGCACCCAGAGCGCGCATTAGCTCGTGCAGGACCGCCGCCATCATGCGCGATGCCATGATCTCCTGCCGCATCGCGGCCAGCACGTGTTCCAGTAGCTCGGCCCGGCGCAGCACCGCCGATGCGGCGGTGTCCCGGCGCTCGCGATCCGTCACGTCAACGCCGATGCCGCGGGTGCCGACCGCCGCACCAGCCGCATCCAGCAGCGGCACCACCGTCATAGCCATGCAGCGCAGGCCGCCATCGGCATGGCGCATCCAGGTGGGGCGCTGCCGCATCTGCGGCAGGGGGCCGGCATCGGGCAGCGCCGCCTCCCGTTCCGCCAGCAGCACCGTCAAGGGATGGCCGAGCAGCTTGGCCGCCTCGTGGCCCAGCACTGAGTCCGGCGAGAGGAACGTGAGGCGGCCTTCCATGTCGGTCTCGAACGTCAAGTCGGTGGCGATGGCGACGAAGGACCGCCAGCGCTGCCGGCTGTCGAGCAAGGCCCCGTGCAGGTCGGCGGCCTGGGTTACGGTGGAGTCGGGGGGGAAGCAGAGGTCGTCTATGGTCATGCGGGCAACGATGCACCAGCGCTGGTGAAAGACCCGTTACCGTATCGGATAAATCGTGCGGCTCCGCTGCCGCCGTGGTGGCCAGGCGGTCGGCGCGTTGACACCACGCGGGCGGTCCCCGCATGGTCCGCCGCATCCTCATCCCAGCCTAGACCGGATTCCCAACCGTCATGCCACACTCGCTTCGCCGCAGCATCGAGCAGCTATGGGAGGTGCGCGGCACCTTGTCCTCCAGCACCGGAGGCGCCGACCGCGCGGCGGTGGAGGAGGCGCTGGGCCTGCTCGACACCGGCGAGATGCGGGTTGCGGAACCCGGGCCGGATGGATGGGTGGTGAACGAGTGGCTGAAGAAGGCCGTGCTGCTGTCGTTCCGCTTGAACGACAGCCAGCCGATGCCCGGCACGGGGGCGCCGGCCTACGATAAGGTACGCTTGAAGACTGAGGGCTGGGGGGAGAACCAGTTCGGCGCGGCGGGTTTTCGTGCGGTGCCGGGTTCCATCGTGCGGCACAGCGCGTATGTGGCGCCGGGCGTGGTGCTGATGCCTAGCTTCGTCAACGTCGGCGCGTATGTGGACAGGGGCACGATGATCGACACCTGGGTGACGGTCGGAAGCTGCGCGCAGGTCGGGCGCAACTGCCACCTGTCTGGCGGCGTCGGCCTGGGCGGGGTGCTGGAGCCACTGCAGGCCAACCCTACGATCATCGAGGACGACTGCTTTATCGGCGCACGGTCCGAGGTGGTGGAGGGTGTGGTGGTCGAGCGCGGCAGCGTGCTTTCGATGGGCGTGTTCATCAGCGCGAGCACCAAGATCGTGGACCGCAGCACGGGAGAGGTGTTCATGGGGCGCGTTCCCGCGTTTTCCGTCGTGGTGCCGGGCACGCTGCCGGGCCGGCCGCTGCCGGACGGCAGTCCCGGTCCGGCGCTGTCCTGCGCGGTGATCGTGAAGCGGGTGGATGAGCAGACGCGGGCTAAGACGAGCATCAACGACCTGCTGCGGGACTGACGGGGGGTGCTGCGGCGGGTGGATGCTCTTTGCTCTCTCTTTCTCCGGGAGAGGGTTGGGGCGAGCGCGTCGTGGTCCGGGGGCAGCGGGTTCTTGATGCGCCGGCGGTGCTTCGCTCCGCAGCATAGATTCCCTCACCCTAATCCTCTCCCGGAGGGAGAGGGAGCAGCGCAGCTTCGTTTCTGGCGATGACTGGGACAACCGATCCGCTGCCGCTGGCGCAGGCGCTGATCCGCTGCAACTCGGTGACCCCCGCGGATGGCGGCGCGCAGGGCGTGTTGGCGGCTGAGCTGGAGCGGGCGGGGTTTTTGATCACGCAATTGCCGTTTGGTACGACGCCTAACCTGTTCGCGCGCCGAGGTAGGGACGGGCCGCATTTTTGTTTTGCCGGGCATACCGATGTGGTGCCGGCTAGGGATGGGACCTGGGCGGCGGACCCGTTCGGCGGCGAGGTCCGGGATGGGGCGCTGTATGGCCGCGGCGCTTGCGATATGAAGGGCGCCATTGCTGCCTTCACGGCCGCAGCGGCGGATTGGACAGGCGCCGGGTCCATTAGCCTGCTGATTACCGGTGACGAGGAGGGGCCGGCCATCGACGGCACCGTGCGCGTGCTGGACTGGATGGCGGCGCATGGTCACGTTCCGGATTTTTGCCTGGTTGGGGAGCCGACCAATCCTGCCGAGTTGGGCGATGTCATCAAGATTGGGCGCCGCGGCAGCTTGAACGCTGTGCTCACGGTGTACGGCACGGCTGGCCATGCCGCCTATCCGCAGCGGGCCGACAACCCGGTGCACCGGCTGGTTCGCGCCCTGGCGGCGCTGATTGCCGCGCCGCTGGACGCAGGGACGGAGTGGTTCGAGCCGTCGAGTCTGCAAGTCACCAGCGTGGACGTCGGCAACCCCGCCACCAACGTCATCCCCGGACGGGCCAGCGCACGGCTGAATATCCGGTTCAACGACCGGCATACCGGCGCCGGGCTGGACGCCTGGCTGCGCGCCGCCATCGCGCCGCATGTGCCTGCGTTCGACCTGGACGTTTCCATCAGCGGCGAGGCGTTCCTGACCCAGCCTGGTCCCTTGGTACGGCGCGTGCAGGACGCGGTCGCCGCCGCGACTGGCCGGACGCCCCGGCTGGACACCGGCGGCGGCACCTCGGACGCCCGCTTCATCGCGCAGTACTGCCCGGTGGCCGAGTTTGGCCTGGTTGGCGCCACCATGCACCAGGTGGACGAGCGTGTGCCGGTCCAGGAACTGCGGGCGCTGGCCGACGTGTATCGCGCCGTGCTGGCGGCGTTCCTGTGAGCGGCGCCCCGGCCCGGCCATCGCCGCTGCAGGGCGTGCTGCTGCTGGCGCGCGGGCGCGGGGAGGGGATCGCCTGCTTCCGCAGCTCGCCGGAGGGATTCCTGGCTAGCCTGGCGCCGCTGCTCGCACTGCCGCTGGCCGGGGCGGCCCTGCTGGTGGTGCGCGGCGCCCTCATGCCAGCGGTGGCGTTGGTACTGCTCGCGGTGACGACGCAGGTGGCGCCGGCGGTGCTGTCCCATGCGGTCGCGCGTGCGCTTGGCCGGGAGGAGGGCTGGCTGCGCTACGCCACGGCCTATAACTGGTGCCAGTGGGCCAATGTCGCGGTGATGGTCGTGTTGCTGCTGGTGCTGAGCGGGGTGACAGGCGCGCCGGTGCCGGCCGTCGTGGGCAGCCCGGCGTTCGGCTACGCGGTGCTGGGATACTCGATGTGGCTGCATTGGGTGCTGGCGCGGAGCGGGCTGGGGCTGTCGCGGTGGCGGGCGGCCGGACTGGTGCTGACGGTCAGCTTCGGCA
>CAXTOB010000202.1:0-10668 GCA_964245505.1 uncultured Acetobacteraceae bacterium
GCCGCCACCAGGAACGGGATCATGGCGACGGCGATGGCCGCCCCCTCCCCCAACTGCCCCCCAGGGATGCCGCGCTGGAAGGCCAGCGTCGCCATCAGGTGCGTCGAGTTCACCGGGCCGCCGCGGGTTATGGCATACACAAGCTGGAAGTCGGTGAAGGTGAACAGCACGCTGAACGTCAGCACGACCGACAGCACCGGCATCAGCATCGGCAAGGTCACGTTGACGAAGCGCTGCCACGGTGTCGCCCCGTCCAGCATCGCCGCCTCATACAGCGACGGCGAGATCGTCTGCAGCCCGGCCAGCAGGCTGATGGCCACAAACGGGATGCCGCGCCAGATGTTGGCCGCGACCAGGCTGAGCCGCGCGTGCCAGGGCGTGCCGAGGAAATCTATGTTCGTGTCGATCAGCCCGGCGGCCTTGAGCACGTAGGAGATGATCGAGAACTGCGGGTCGTAAATCCACCAGAACGCGATGGCCGACAGCACGGTGGGCACGATCCAAGGCACCAGCACGATCGCGCGTATCAGCGACTTGAACGGGATGTTGTTGTTCAGCAGCAGCGCCAGCCATAGCCCCAGCCCGAACTTCCCGACCGTCGCGACACCAGTGTAAAACAGCGTGTTGGTGACCGACAGCCAGAAGATGCGGTCGTCCCACAGGCTTTGGAAGTTCTCCAGCCCCACCCATACTCCGGCGCGCCCGATGCGCGTGTCGGTGAAGGCGAGCCAGATGCCCAGGCCCAGCGGGTAGGTCAGGAACACCACCAGCAGCCCCAATGCCGGGAACAGGCACAGCGCCGCCAGGAACAGACGGTTGTCGAACAGGCGGATCAGCCAGGTGTTGCGCGGCGGCGACCAGCGCCATGGATGCGTTCCCGCCGCTGCGGGCGTGACCAGGCGGTCTGCCACATGCTCGCTCATTGCCGGCCCTCCCTGGCTGTTGCCGGGGAGTATGCCGGGTTCCGGGTGCGGCAGCCAGCGCGGATGCGTACGCTTGACGGTCAGCTGGACGGTCGTCCGCAATGACAAGCGGACATGCTACCGCAGGAGAGTCGCCGTCTAAATGGAAAATGTTTCGAAAAACATAATCCGTCTTTCAGCATAGAAGCCTTTTATCCACGGAGAGTCGTCATCTCAGTGTTGAACTTGTATCAACCGCCGGAAGTTCTGACCTGCCGCTCCCAATTGGCCTCGGTCATTGCGAGCCGGCTTCGGCGCGGCAATCCAGAGCGGCAGGATCTAGGCGTGCAGTCGTGAATTGCCATGCCGCAAGCGCGGCTCGCTATGATTATGCCCTTGTCAGTGGTTAGAACTTTCGGCGATTGGTATTATTTCGAGCGGCCTTCTCTGACCGATGCCGTCATTGCAAGAAGCGTGGTAACGTGGCGATCCAGGGCGGCAAGGCCCGCGTTCGCGGCTCTGGATTGGCCGCGCTGCAAGCGGAACGCAATTGGTGGCTCGGCAGCGCACAAAACGGTGTGGAGGGCCGTCGGTACTAGTCAGGAAGCGTCGTGCCGAAACGGAGCATCGGTCAGCCGGCTTGATCTCCCGGCAGCAGCCCACAGCCATCCAGCCGACGCCGCCGGCCGGAATGGGTTTCAAACCCCGACCGCCTCCTTTACCCGCGTCTGCGACAATGGCAGGTCGCGCAGGCGGACCCCCGCGGCGTCATGCACGGCGTTGGCGATTGCAGCGGCCATCGGCCCCTGCCCGGCTTCGCCCGTGCCCAAAAATGGCATCCCGGGCCGGTCCGCAATGTGGACTTCGATGCTCTCCGGCACCGCGGGGAAGCGCAGGATCGGGTAGCCGCTCCAGTCCCGGCTGGTGATGTGGCGCCGGTCGAACCGGACCTGCTCATACAGGGTCCAGCTTGCCGATTGGATCATGGCGCCCTCGATCTGGTTGCGAATTCCGTCGGGGTTGATCGGCTGGCCGCTATCCACTGCCGCCACGACGCGGCCGATGCGGATGCGCCCGGTCTCGTGCTCCACATGCAGGTCCAAGGCGATCGCGCAGTAGGCGCCGAGGTTCTTGTAGCGGGCGAAGGCGAAGCCCCGGCCCATGCCCCCGCCGGCCGTGCGCTGGGCCGCAAGCTGCCAGCCGAACCGGTCTGCCGCGGTTTGGATGACGGCGCGGGCGCGCTCGTCCTTCATGTGGCGCAGGCGGAACTCCACGGGATCGGCGCCAGCCTCCAGCGCCAGCTCGTCCATGAAGCTTTCGATGGCGAAGATGTTGAGGTAGGCGCCCAGCGACCGCATCGCCGACACCCGCAGCGGCATCTCCGGCAAGAAGTGCGACACGACGTGCGCATTCGGGAAGGCATACAGCGGGTTGCTGTTCCGCTCGCCGCCGCCCTCCGGCATCGGGATGGGCGCGGGCGGCGGCACCGGCAGCGGATCGGGCAGCGCGGCGTTCTGGATGAACAGGCCGCCCTTGTTGGGCCGGCGGTTGTGGCTGTTGCTCCACACGCCGTAGTCCCAGTCAACGATGCGGCCCTCGGCGTCCAGCGCCGCCGCGGCCTCGGCGACCATGGCGGGGCCGAACGGCTCGCTCGTGTTCTCCTGCTCGCGCATCCATTGCACGCGGACCGGGCGGCCCGGCACGGCGCGAGCAATCAGCGCCGCGTCCGCCGCAACGTCATCGGCGCCGTTGTGGCCGTAGCAGCCGGACCCCTCGACATGGATGCATCGCACCTGCTCCCGCGGCAGGTGCAGCAGCTCGGCCAGTGCGTCGCGCTGGGGATAAACGCCCTGCGTGTGGGTCCAGACCGTCACGCTGTCGCCGTCGGCCTGGGCGAGCGCGCAGGATGGGCCGATGGAGCCGTGCATCCCGTAGGGCTTGGTGTAGCTGGCCTGCAGCCGCCGGGCTGGCGCCCCGGCTGCATTGGTCCAGTGCAGCACTTCGATGTCGCGTCCTGGCAGGCCGCGGATTGTCGCGGCGATGGTGTTCTGGTCGGGCAAGATGGCCGTTTCGTCCCACTGGGCTGCGGCGGACAGTGCGCGCCAGGCTTGCACGGCCTGCCATTCGCGTTCCGCGACCACGGCGAGGTAGCTGCCCCGCCGCACGACGGCCACCACGCCGGGCATGTGCTCGACCGGTCCGGCGTCGAACGTGCGGAGCACCGCCCCCGGGCTGGGCTGGCGCACCGCGCGGGCGTGCAGCATCCCCGGCAGGCGCATGTCCTGGATGTAGGCGGCTCCGCCCGTGACCTTGGCCGGGATGTCCACGCGCGGCAGGGCCGTGCCGATGATCCGGTAGGCTGCCGGGTCCTTAAGGCGCCCGTCCGGCCGGGCCGGCACGTGCAGCGACAGGCCGGCGGCGAGGTCGCCATATGACGCCGAGCGCCCGTCCGGCGCATGGACCGCGCCGTCTGCAGTCTGGAGGCTCTCGGCTGCCAGGCCGAACTGGCCGGCGGCGGCGCCCACCAGCAGCTCGCGCACCTGGGCGGCGGCGTTCATGATTGCCGTCCCACTGTCCTGCATGGAGTGGCTGCCGGCAGTGAAGCCCTCGTTCGGCGTGCGGGCGGTGTCCGCGGTGACCAGGCGCAGGCGGTCCGGCGCAACGTCGAGTTGCTCTGCGGCGACCTGGAGCAGCGCCGTCTTCAGGCCCTGGCCCAGCTCCGCCTTGCCGGTGAACACCTGGATGCCGCCGTCCGCGGCGACTCTGATCCAGGCGTCGAGTTCCGGGGTTTCCTTTAGGCTGCCTGGCAGCGGCGCCGGGGTGGCTGCGGGGGGCGACCCGCCCTGCTCGTCGGCATAGGCGCTGCGGGCCAGGCTGAACGACACGACCAAGGCACCGCCCGCGCCAAGCAGGCCGCGCCGGGACAGGTCGCCAGGGGGCAGGTCGGGCATGCCGGCGCTCATCGGCTTGCGTGCTCCATCGCCGCGGCGGCCCGGTGCACCGCGCGCAGGATGCGGGCATGGGTGCCGCAGCGGCACAGGTTGGGCGACATGTGCTCGCGTATCTCGGCGTCGCTCGGCGCCGGGTTGGCGTCCAGCAGGGCGTGGGCACGCACCACCATGCCGGCGATGCAGTAGCCGCACTGGGCCGCCTGCTCCTCGATGAAGGCCCGCTGCACCGGGCCGGGGGCGTCCGCGGTGCCCAGGCCCTCGACCGTGCGTATCTGCCGGCCCGGCAGTGCCGCGATCGGCAGCAGGCAGGAGAACACGGCCTTCCCGTCCAGCAGGACGGTGCAACTGCCGCACTGGCCCAGGCCGCAGCCGAACTTGGCCCCGTTCAGGCCGAGGTCGTCGCGCAGCACATACAGCAGCGGCGTTCCAGGGTCGGCGTCCACGACGCGAGCCTCTCCGTTGACCGTGAGGGTGATCATTGCTTCGCCTCCTCTGCCCTTGCCGCGGCGACTTCGGCCTTGACGCCGGTCCAGGGTGGATTGCTGCTGTAACGGGTGCGGACATGTTGCACGAGCTCGGCCACCTGCGCGTCCGACAGGGCCGTGCCAAAGCCGGGCATGTAGGGCGACGGCGCGTCCTCCCGCTGCGGCAGGCCGTTCAGGATGACGCGGATGGCGTTGCGCGGGCTGCTTGCGTTGATGGTCGAGCTGAGCGCGAGCGAGGGCGCGCCGCCGCGGGTCATCGGCGCGTTCGCCGCATGGCAGGCGGCGCAGGCGCCGTCGAACAAGGTATTGGCGGCGGTGTCCTGGCGCGGTTCTATCGCCGGCGGCGTTTGCGGCATGAGCGAGGCGACATAGACGGCAATGGCGCGCACGTCGGCCGCGGGAACCTGCGACAGCTCGCGGGTGACAGCGATCATGGGACCTGCAGCCGCGCCGTGCTGCGAGGCCAGCCCGGTCGCGAGGTATTCGGTCAGCTCGTCCACGGTCCAGGGCCGGGGCGCGGGGGATGCGCCCTGCAATGGGTGGCTTGCCCATCCCTCGGCGACGCCGCCGGCCAATGCCTGGCTGTCCCGCTCGGCCCCGAGGGCGTTGTGCGGGGTGTGGCAGGCGCCGCAGTGGCCGACGGCCTCGGCCAGATAAGCGCCGCGGTTCCACACCGGCGTGTGTGCCGGGTCGGGCGTCCAGGCGCCGGGGCGCAGGAACAGCAGGTTCCAGCCGGCCAGCGTGGCCCGCACGTCCAGCGGGAACGGCAGCTTGTTCGGCGGTGCGACTGCCCGGACCGGTTGCCGCGTCATCAGGAAGGCATACAGCGCGCCGATGTCGGCGTCCGTCGCCCGGGTGAAGTGCGGGTAGGGCAGCGCCGGATACAGGTGCCGCCCATCACGGCTGATGCCGTCCCGCATTGCACGGCGGAACGCTTCCTCGGACCAGCGGCCGATGCCGGTGTCCGAGTCCGGCGTGATGTTGGTGACGTAAACGGTGCCGAACGGCGTTTGGAGGCCGCGCCCGCCGGCATACGGGCGGCCGCCATCGGCGGTGTGGCATACCGAGCAGTCGCCGACCGCCGCCAGCGCGGCGCCGCGCCCGACTTCGGCGGACGGGAATGCCGTCCGGGGCGGCGGGGCGATGCCGGCGATGGCCGGGCGCCAAGCCAATGCGACCGCCGCAGCGAGCACGGCGGCAACAGCCAGGCCGGAGGTATAAACGAGACGGCGCTTCATGAGCGCGCGCGCCAGGCCAGCAAGATACGCATGCGATGCCTCATGATGGACAGAAGCCGACCCTTCGCAGGTTTGGGCGTCTCGTGAATGTCGGCACCCCTTCTCATGTTCGAGCAGCCATGTTCAAGCCTCGCTGTCCCACCCTTGCAAGGTGGCAGATGACCACGCGCCCGGCATCGTGAACCTCCCAAATGTCGAATTAGCGTGCTGGACCAGACCTGCTGCCGCATGCGGCGATCCCGGCGGGAGTACGCGGCGTGCAGACCGGCATGGGACCCAAGCCTGATATGTTCACTGCGAAGGGCGCCAGGCCAGGGCCGCAAGACCGCGACCGCCGGGCCGGGACCGCCGGGCTGACGACGCCCTCGACCGCTGCCGAACATAGCGAACAGTTTTGTTATTCGCGCGCGAAAGCAAATTGCCGCAGCTTGCTGCGACCGTTGGCACGATAGCCGGGTGAAAACTACAGAAGGCGAAACAGACATTACGTTTTATTTGAGCAATATTTTATTTTACCTGATTTGAACTCGCCCGTTGAAGATGGATTTTGCCGCATGACCAAGGCCAGACTTCGAATTGTCAGCACAACACGGCCTGTATCAGCAAGCGGGTTTGTAAGCCCATGTTTTATAGGAAGTTCTGGAAGCGTGCCGTCATGACAAGCACCCGTCCCCGGGTCGTGGTGGTCGGCGCCGGGTTCGGCGGCCTGAATGCCGTGCACGCCCTGACCCGAGCCGCGGTCGATGTCGTACTGATAGACCGCAACAACCACCATCTATTTCAGCCGCTGCTGTATCAGGTGGCAACGGCTGCGCTGGCGCCGTCCGACATCGCCGCGCCGATCCGCTCCATCTTTGCCCGGTATCCGAACGTCGAGGTGCTGCTTGGCGAGGTGGATGGGGTGGATACGGCGGCGCGCACCGTGTCCGTGCCGGGTGTCGGCCAGATCGCTTACGACTACCTCGTGCTCGCGACCGGCGCCGCATCGACTTGGTTCGGGCATGCCGACTGGGCCGAGCATTCGACCGGGCTCAAAAGCCTGCAGGACGCCGAAGCGCTGCGGCAGCGGCTGCTCGGCGCCTTCGAGTGGGCCGAGAGCCGCACCGATCCGGCGGAAATCCGGCGCCTGCTGACGTTCGTGGTGGTCGGGGGCGGCGCCAGTGGGGTGGAGCTGGCCGGCTCGATCCGCGAGATGGCGCGCTACAGCCTGGCGCGGGATTTCCGCCGCATCCGTCCGGATCAGGCGCGGGTGGTGCTGTTCGAGGGCGGTCCCGACCTGCTGGCCGGGTTCCCGGACCGGCTGCGCGGCTACGCGCGCTCACGGCTGGAGCGGCTTGGGGTTGAGGTGCGCACCGGTGTGCAAGTCGAACACCTGGACGCAGACGGCGTCGTCGCTGGCGGGGAGCTTATCGCCTGCGCCAACGTGTTCTGGTGCGCGGGCGTGGCGGCAACGCCGGTGGCGAAGTGGCTCGGCGCCCCAGCGCGCAAGCACGGTGCGGTGCAGGTGGGTCCCGACTGCTCGATCGAAGGCCATCCGGAGGTGTTTGCCATCGGCGATGTGGCCAGCTTCGACGGTGACGGCGGCCAGCCGCTGCCCGGGGTTGCGCCGGTGGCCAAGCAGCAGGGCCGCTACGTCGGGCGGCTGATCTCCGCGCGCGTTGTTGGCGCTGCAAGCCCGGCACCGTTCCACTACAAGGACCAAGGCAGCTTGGCGATCATCGGCCGCTCGGCTGCGGTTGCCAGCTTTCCGCACTTGAAGCTCACGGGTCTCCCGGCTTGGCTGCTTTGGAGCTGTGTCCACCTGCTGTTGCTCGTGGGATTGCGCAACCGCGTGCTGGTTTACGTGCAATGGGTGTCGGCCTGGCTGTTCTATGCGCGCGGTGCACGGCTGATGGATCATGGTGCCACGGGCGCTCAGCAGGCAGCGAGGGGTAAGAAGGCGGCGTGACCGCATCCGGTGCGTCGGGACTGCTCCGAGGCAGCGGCGGGCTGCACCGGGGCGACCACGGCGCCATGCCGTTCAGGTTAGCCTTTTAGGAGCAGGCGCGACCGCGACAAACCCTACGGCTCGATAGGGTTGGATTCTCGCCACGGCTGCGGAAGGTCAAGCACGACGGACAACGCAATACCCTCTACGATGCTGGAGTGAACGCAGATGCCGGGTTTGGCCGGCACCGCACCCATCGTCCGCCTACCAGGTCCGCCCTACTCCTCCAGCTTGAGCCACTGGCGGCCGTCGCGGGCCAGCAGTTGGTCCGCGCCTGCAGGGCCTTGGCTGCCCGCCGCATACTGCTCCACGTCACCTTCCCCGCGTCCCCAGGATTCGAGCAGCGGCTCGACCGCGCGCCAGCCCGCCTCCACATTGTCGGCGCGCTGGAACAGCGTCGCGTCGCCCATCATGCAGTCATACAGCAGCGTCTCGTAGCCGACGTTCGGCTGCTCCTTGAAGAACGTCGAGTAGCGCATCGAGCTCGCGACCCGGCCGAGCTTCATCACCGGCCCTGGCACCTTGGCGTCAAACTGACTTTCGATCCCCTGGGTCGGATCGATCATCAGCCGCACCACGTTCGCGGTGGTCTGTTCGACTGGCGTGTCGCGGAACATGCGATACGGTGCGGGCTTGTAGTGCACGGAAATCTCGGTGCGGCGGCCAGCTAGGCGCTTGCCGGTGCGCAGGTAGAAGGGAACGCCGGCCCAGCGCCAGTTCTCGATGTCCACCCGCAACGCCACATACGTCTCGGTCCGGCTGTCCGGCGCCACGTGCGGCTCGTTGCGATAGGCGGGAACCGGATGGCCGAACTCCTCGCCGGCGGAGTATTGCCCGCGCACGGCCGCATCGGGTTGCACCGGGCGGATCGCCTCGACCACGTTGGCCTTCGCCGTCCGCACATCCTCGGCGTCGAACGAGTTGGGTGGCTCCATGGCAACCGTGCACAGCAGGGTGAACAGATGGTTGGGCACCATATCGCGCAACGCCCCGGTCGGCTCGTAGAAGGCGCCGCGCTCCTCCACGCCGACCGTCTCCGCGGCGGTGATCTGGACGTGGTCAATGTATTCCCGCCGCCAGGTCGGTTCGAACATGCCGTTGGCGAAGCGTACGGCCATGATGCTCTGCACCGTTTCCTTGCCCAGGAAATGATCGATCCGGAAGACCTGGCTTTCGTCGGCCTGCTTGAGGATGGTCGCGTTCAGCGCCTGCGACGACGGCAGGTCGGCGCCGAACGGCTTTTCGATCACCAGGCGGCGGAACTGGTCGCCGCTTTGCTTCAGGAGGCCGGCCTTGCCGAGCCCCTCGGCCACGGTTGCGAAGAACCGCGCGGCGACGGCGAGGTAGAACACGGCGCTGCCGTCGCTGATCGCCTTGCCGATGCGGGCAAAGGTCTCGTCCTGGCTGAAATCGCCCGGCAGGTAGGCCAGCCGCTGCTGTACCCAGCCCCAGGCGGCATCGTCGAGCTTCGGCGTGTAGAACTCGGCAGTCTTGTCTTTGGTGAACGATTGCATCGTCTCGGTCAGGCCATGGCGCCAGTCGTCGTCGCTCTGCTGCACCCGGTCAACGCCAATGACCTTGAAGGCATCCGGCAGGAGCCGGCTGCCGGAAAGGTTGTAGAGCGCGGGCATCAGCAGCCGCTTGGTCAGATCGCCGCCGGCCCCAAAGATCACCAATGTGCACGGCGGCGCCGGAGTGACGCCCGCGTTGGATTCCGCAGGCGAGGCATTCGTATCGGCCGTCAAGCCCTGTTCAGCCATTACGTCCCAGCCTCCGTCACGCGCGTTTCAGAACGTTCCCAGCATTGTTGCAGATATGGTGCAACATGCGGCGCGGCCTGCAGGCATTCCCGCTCACGGCCGGCTGACGCCGACCATCATTTCCACGGCCGTTGATGTCAAGCAGAGCTGGGCCACGCTTACTGAAGAGTTGACTGTGGACAGTTTCAGCAATCGGCATGTTGTCTGGCCGTTGTTGGGCATTCGTGACGTCAACGTCCGCAGTCCAGAGCCCCTACTTCTATTGTCATAACTGAAATATGCCGGGCCAAAGTCCACATAATGATCTCCGTCCATTCATTCGGCAGCCGCAAGCGGATTGCGGCGCCGGTTCAATGACGTGTGAACCCCTGCTATGGTCGCTCGTCCATTGGGCTAACACTCCTGCGCGGCCGGTCACAGAGATGGCCTGTCCGATCCAAGGCTGAGCGCCCGATTGGCGTTCCTGCCACCAGGGTGTTGTTCAGGCGATTTCAAATTCCTGCGTGTGCAGGTTCCGCGAGACGAGCATCTCGGCGCACAGCAGGCCGATCATCCTGTCCTCAATGGTGAGCAGGCCCTGCACGTAGGCCTTGGATGAGCCGGAAGCGATGTCAGGCGTGGGCTGGATCATCTGCTCAGTGGCAGTCAGGATGCCGCACACCGCGCTCACCAGCAGCCCAACCGTTTCGGCGCCGATTTCAGCGACGATGATGACGTGCTGCGGCGTCGGCTCGGATGCAGGCAGGCTGAGGCGTTCGGCTAGGTCGATGATCGGCAGCACCGCGCCGCGCAGGTTGATGACCCCGCGCACGTAGGACGGCGCATGCGGCAGCGGAGTGGCTTGAGTCCAGCCGCGGATTTCGCGCACGACGTTGACGTCGATGCAGAACTCCTGCGCGCCGATGCGGAATGAGATCAGCTCACGGCCGTGATCTGATGGATCTTGCATGGATTTGTCCTGATTTGGCTGGGGTGGGTGATAACAGGGTGATAGCGGCCCGCTGAGTCCAGCGGGCCGCCGTGGTTCGGCCTCAGAACTCTTGCCAGCCTTCTTCGGCGGCGGCGGCCACCGGCTTGCGTGTGACGGCTTCGCGGCCCCGGCCACCCTGTGCGACGACCCGCAGGGTGGGGATAGGCTTGGCTGGGCGCGGCGCAGCTTTGGCCAGGCGGCGCAGCGGCTCGACATTCGTGGCCACGCCCCCCTCCTCCTGCCCAAGCTGGAAACGGCCCATGAGACGGGCAAGCTCCTCAGCTTCCCCGGCAAGCGCGTGGGAAGCGGCCGTGCTCTGCTCCACCATGGCGGCGTTCTGCTGCGTCACCTGGTCCATCTGGTTCACGGCGGTGT
>CAXTOB010000203.1:0-10622 GCA_964245505.1 uncultured Acetobacteraceae bacterium
CTAATGGCCATCGCCCTACAGCAAGTCGCCCGTACCGTCGGCAGCGAGACGCACCTGCATCCGATGGACCTGACGTTCGAGGATGGGTCGCTGACGGTCCTGCTAGGTCCCGTCCGCGCCGGCAAGACCAGCCTGATGCGCATTTTGGCCGGGTTGGACCGGCCTACCTCCGGACGGCTGATGGAAGACGGGCGCGACATCACCGGCCTGGACGTGCGCAAGCGCAGCGTCGCCATGGTCTATCAGCAGTTCATCAACTACCCGAACTTCACCGTCTATCAGAACATCGCCTCCCCCCTGCGCCTAGCCGGCCGCATGGACCGCGCGCAGCTGGACGGACGGGTGCGCGACGTCGCCGCCCGGCTCGGCCTATCGGCGCTGCTCGACCGCCTGCCCGCCGAACTCTCCGGCGGCCAGCAACAGCGCACCGCGCTGGGCCGGGCGCTAGTCAAGGATAGCCGCCTCCTGCTGCTGGACGAGCCGCTGGTCAACCTCGACTACAAGCTGCGCGAGGACCTGCGCGCCGAGATGAAGGCGCTGTTCAAGTCTGGCGCCCGCGCCGTGGTCTATGCGACGACCGACCCGCATGAGGCGCTGCTGCTCGGTGGGCGCACCTGCATCATGAAGGAGGGGCGGCTGGTGCAGGCCGGTGACACGCTGGACGTGTATCGCACCCCGGCCACCCTGGAGGCGGCTGAACTCATCAGCGACCCGCCGATGAACTTCATGCCCGGCACCGTCAGCGGCGCCACGGTGCAGATTGACCACGGCCCCACCCTGGCCGCTCCGGCACCGCTGCCGCCGGGCCGCTACACCTTCGGCCTGCACGCAAGCCACATCGCGCTGGACGCGGGTAGCGCCGAAGTGCCGGTGGTTCTGGAACTGGCGGAGATCAACGGCTCCGAGACCCTGCTGCACGGCGCGGCGGGCGGGCTGTCGCTCATGATGCAGATGACCGGCGTCCACAACCCGCCGCCCGGCACGCCGCTGGTGTTCCGGTTCGACCCGGCGCGCCTCTACGCCTTCGACGCCGCGGGCCGGCTGGCGACCGCCCCAGACTTCACCCAGCATCCGGTCGAGGGGGCAAGGCATGGCGCGCATCAAACTGCTTGAAGTCGCCCACAGCTATCGCCCCAACCCGTCGAAGCCATCGGACTACGCCCTGCAGCCGCTGAACCTGACCTGGGAAGACGGCGGCGCCTACGCCCTGCTAGGCCCATCCGGCTCAGGCAAGACGACCCTGCTCAGCATCCTGTCCGGCCTGCTGACGCCCTCGCAGGGCCGCCTGCTGTTCGACGACCGCGACGTGACGGCACTGCCGCCGCGGGCGCGCAACATCGCCCAGGTCTTCCAGTTCCCGGTGATCTACGACACCATGACCGTGTTCGATAACCTGGCCTTCCCGCTGCGCAACCGCGGCGTGCCAACCAGCCGGATCGCCCCCCGCGTCGAGAAGATCGCCGCCATCCTAGACCTCACCGCCGATCTCGGCCGCCGCGCGGTCGGGCTGACGGCGGACGCCAAGCAGCGCATCTCCATGGGCCGCGGCCTCGTGCGGGAGGACGTGGCGGCGATCCTGTTCGACGAGCCGCTGACGGTGATCGACCCCGCGCTGAAGTGGCAGCTCCGCCGTCAGCTCAAGCGCATCCAGCGCGAGCTGAACGTCACCCTGATCTACGTCACCCACGACCAAACCGAGGCGCTGACCTTCGCCGACCATGTGCTGGTCATGGAGCTGGGCGCAGTCCTGCAGCAGGGCAGCCCGCAGGAGCTGTTCGAGGAGCCGGACCACGTCTTCGTCGCCCACTTCATCGGCAGTCCCGGCATGAACCTGCTGCCCTGCGTGCTGGACGGCGGCATGGCCTCGGTCGGCGGTCAGTGGGTCCCACTGAGCCTAGGCGGCCGCCAAATCCCCGGCGCTCTCACCCTGGGCATCCGTCCGGAGTTCGTAGCCCTGACCGACCCCGGCGGAGCCGCCGCAGTCAGCATCGCCGTGGACAGCATCGAGCCGCTCGGCAGCCACCAGGTCATCAACGGCCGTTTGGGCGGCGACCGCTTCATCGTGAAGGCGCCCCCCGACATAGCGATCCCCACGGGCCACGACCTACAGGTCTGGCTGCCCCAGGGCCGTGTAAAACTATACGCCGATGGCAGGCTGGTGACCCAATGAAGCCGACCGATCACCGCGCCTGGCTGCTGGTGATCCCGGTCATCGTCGTGGTGGCGTTCAGCGCCATCATCCCGCTGATGACCGTCGTGAACTACTCGGTGCAGGACATCCTGGGGCCGGACCGCCGGGTGTTCGTCGGTGATGAGTGGTTCCGCGACACCCTGCACAACCCGGACCTGCACGACGCCTTCATCCGCCAGGTGGTGTTTTCCGCCTGCGTCCTGCTGATCGAGATACCGCTGGGCCTTGGTCTCGCGCTCATCATGCCCAAGCGTGGAGCCGCGGCGTCGGCGTCCCTGGTGCTGCTGGGATTGCCGCTGCTGATACCCTGGAACGTGGTCGGCACGATCTGGGAAATCTTCTGCCGGGGCGACATCGGGCTGTTCGGTCTGGCGATCCATCATTTGGGCATCGACTACAACTATGCGCTGAACCCCCGGGATGCCTGGGCGACGGTGCTGCTGGTGGACGTATGGCATTGGACGCCGCTGGTGGTGCTGCTGTGCTACGCCGGGCTGCGCTCGATCCCGGAAGCGTTCTACCAGGCCGCCGAGATCGACGGCGCCAGTGCCTGGGCAGTGTTCCGCTACGTCCAACTGCCGAAGCTGCGCGGCGTGCTGACCATCGCCCTGCTGCTGCGCTTCATGGACAGCTTCGTCATCTACACCGAGCCGTTCGTGCTGACCGGCGGCGGCCCCGGCAACGCCACGACCTTCCTGAGCCAGTTCCTGACCAAGCTAGCAGTCGGCTCCTTCGACGTAGGCCCGGCAGCAGCGTTCTCGATCATCTACTTCCTGGTGATCCTGCTGGTAAGCTGGCTATTCTACACAGCCCTCAGCGCCGACGGGAGGGCAGAAGCATGACACCGAACTTCCTTCTCCCTCTCCCTCCGGGAGAGGGAGCAGAGCAGCGCCCGAAACGCCCTACTGCATTCACCACTCACGGCGTCGTTCCCGCCACGTCTGTCAAGTTGCTCCCATGAAGCGCGCCCTCGTCGTCCTCTACTTCATCCTTCTGATGCTGCCGGTCTATTGGCTCATCAACATGAGCATCCGCCTAACGCCCGACATCCTATCCAACTTCGAGCTAGTACCGAGCCACCCCACCCTAGCCAACTTCGCCCACATCTTCGGCGACCCCACCTGGTATCTCAGCTACCTCAACTCGCTGGAATTCGTAACGATAAACGTCGTCGTCTCGGTCGGCGTCGCGCTGCCGGCGGCCTACGCCTTCTCCCGCTACCGCTTCCTAGGCGACAAGCAGTTCTTCTTCTGGCTGCTGACCAACCGCATGTCGCCGCCGGCGGTGTTCCTGCTGCCGTTCTACCAGCTGTATTCCTCCATCGGCCTGTTCGACACCCCCTGGGCGGTGGCCCTGGCGCACTGCCTGTTCAACGTCCCGCTCGCGGTCTGGATACTCGAAGGCTTCATGTCCGGCGTCCCGCGCGAAATAGACGAGACCGCGGCCCTGGACGGCTACAGCTTCCCCCGCTTCTTCATATTCATCTTCCTCCCGCTGATCCGCGCCGGCGTCGGCGTCACGGCGTTCTTCTGCTTCATGTTCAGTTGGGTCGAGCTGCTGCTGGCCCGCACCCTGACCTCCACCGACGCCAAGCCCATCGTCGCCGCCATGACCCGCACCGTTAGCGCCACCGGACTCGATTTTGGCTTGCTTGCCGCCGCAGGAGTGTTGACGATCGTTCCGGGCGGAATCGTGATCTGGTTTATCCGCAACTACATCGCCAAGGGCTTCGCCCTGGGGCGGGTGTAGTGGCGCGGCGTCCAGGGACTGTCACGGGCCGAGAGACTCCCTCAAGCCGGGAGACTATTGCGGTGCGAGAGAGTGCCACCAGCCGGGCAACGGCCACCATGAAGGGGACGGCATCGTGAAGTGGATGGCCTGGACCAGCCTGACCGGCATCTTCTTCGCCTGCATCGCCCTGATGCTGACGGGCATGACGGTTTGGGAGGCGCTGTCGCCCTGCGTGCCCCGGCGCGGCCTGCTGCGGCTGCGCACCACACGTGGCGACCGGCTGTTCATCGGCCTGCTGGCGGCGGCATTCCTCAACCTCGCCTGGATCGGCTTCACCGAGCTGGACCAGTATTGGGCGCTGGGATTGAGCGGCGTGCTGCTGCTGCTGATCGGGCGCTACGGCTAGGCACCAAGGTTTGCGGCCCGGCGCAGGTCCTGCCGGGTCGTCCGCTTACGAGGGACCACTAACAAGGAGGGAACGTCAATGAGCAATTTCGAGCTTTCAAGACGGCAAGCACTGGTGGGCGGCGCCGCCGTCGCCGCGGCTGCAACGACCGGCCTGAGCGTACCGGCCGCCGCGCAGTCGGCCGCGGCCCAAAAGTGGATAGACAACGAATTCCAGCCCTCGACGCTGTCGAAGGCCGAGCAGATGAAGGAGATGCAGTGGTTCATCGACGCGGCCAAGCCTTTCCAGGGCATGGAAATCCACGTCGTGACCGAGATCCTCGACACCCACGTCTATGAAAGCCAGGTGCTGACCAAGGCGTTCACCGAGATCACCGGCATCAAGGTCACCAGCGACTACATCAACGAGGGCGACCTGGTCGAGAAGCTGCAGACCGAGATGCAGTCGGGCCGCCCAATCTACGACATGTATGACAACGACAGCGACCACATCGGCACCCACTTCCGCTACGGTGTTACGACGGTGCTGTCCGACTTCATGAAGGGCGAGGGCAAGGACGTCACCCTGCCGACGCTGGATGTGGACGACTTCATCGGCAAGTCCTTCACCACGGCGCCGGACGGCAAGATGTACCAGCTCCCGGACCAGCAGTTCGCCAACCTGTACTGGTTCCGCGCCGACTGGTTCGCCCGCCCCGACCTGAAGGACCGCTTCAGCAAGAAGTACAACTACGAGCTGGGCGTGCCGGTGAATTGGTCGGCCTATGAGGACATCGCCGAGTTCTTCACCAACGAAGTGAAGGAAATCGACGGCGTCCGCGTCTATGGCCACATGGACTACGGCAAGAAGGACCCCTCGCTCGGCTGGCGCTTCACCGATGCCTGGCTGAGCATGGCGGGCGCGGCGGACGTGGGCCTGCCCAACGGCCTGCCGGTGGACGAGTGGGGCATCCGGGTCGAGGACTGCCACCCCGTTGGCGCCAGCGTCTCCCGCGGCGGCGCGGTGAACAGCGCAGCCGCCGTCTACGCCACTGAAAAATACGTCGAGTGGCTGAAGAAGTATGCCCCGCCCGAGGCCGCCGGCATGACCTTCACCGAGGCCGGCCCGATCCCCGGCAACGGCACCATCGCCCAGCAGATCTTCTGGTATTCGGCCTTTACCAAGGCACTGACCAAGCCGGGCCTGCCGGTCGTCAACGCCGACGGCACCCCGAAGTGGCGCATGGCCCCCAGCCCGCACGGCCCCTACTGGAAGCCCGGCATGCAGAACGGCTACCAGGACGTCGGCTCCTGGACGCTGATGAACTACACCGACCTGAACCGGCGCAAGGCGGCCTGGCTGTACGGCCAGTTCTGCACCTGCAAGACAACGTCGCTCAAGAAGACCATCGTCGGCCTGACGCCGATCCGGCAGAGCGACATCATGAGCCAGCCGATGACCGACCTGGCGCCGAAGCTGGGCGGGCTGGTCGAGTTCTACCGCAGCCCGGCCCGCGTTGCCTGGACACCGACCGGCAACAACGTGCCCGACTACCCGAAGCTCGCGCAGCTATTCTGGCAGAACGTCGCCGTCGCCGTCAGCGGCGAAAAGACGGCGCAGGCGGCGATGGACAACCTGGCGTCCGACATGGACAAGGTGCTGGGCCGGCTGGAGCGCGCGGGCATGGCCAAGTGCGCGCCGAAGCTGAACAAGGAGCAACCCCCGGAATACTGGTATTCCAAGGGCACGGCTCCCTGGCCGAAGCTTGGCAACGAGAAGCCGAAGGGCGAGACGGTTGCGTATGACAGCCTGATCGACGCCTGGAAGCAGGGCCGGGCGATGTAATTCATTGGCCTGACTTCGTTTTCCCGTCATTGCGAGCCGCTTTGGCGGCGTGGCAATCCAGGGCCGACAGGGCTGTGTTAGGCCCCTGGATTGCCGCGTCGCTACGCTCCTCGCAATGACGGGGATGGGCGGCATCGGCTGGCCATGAGCAGACAGTGCGACGGGAGGACTGGACCGAGTGGCCGCAACGACGATCCTGGCAATTGACCAGGGCACCACCTCCACCCGCGCCATCCTATTCAATAGCGACGGCGACATCCTGCGCTCGGCCGCGCGGCCGTTGACGCAAATCTACCCGGGGCACGGCTGGGTCGAGCACGACCCCGAGGTAATCTGGGCCGATACCGTCGCCACCTGCCGAGAGGTCCTGGCCGACGGCGCCGCCCCGGCCGCCATCGGCATCACCAACCAGCGGGAAACCACGGTCATCTGGGACCGGCGCACCGGCAAGGCCATCCACAACGCCATCGTCTGGCAGGACCGCCGCACCGCTGCCCGCTGCGCCGAGCTGGCCGCCGCCGGGCACGAAGCGATGGTGACGGCGCGCAGCGGCCTGGTGATCGACCCCTACTTCTCCGCAACCAAGGCCGCCTGGATCCTGGAGCATGCCGGCGCGATGGAGGCGGCCCGGCGCGGCGAGCTGGCCTTCGGCACCGTGGACAGCTTCCTGCTCTGGCGGCTGACCGGCGGGCGGGTCCATGCGACGGATGCGACCAACGCCGCCCGCACCGGGCTGTTCAACATCCACGACGGCACCTGGGACCCGGCGCTCTTGGACCTGTACGGCATCCCCGCCGCCATGCTGCCGGAGGTGCGGGACAACGCCGCGGCGTTCGGCACCACGGAGGCCGGCGTGATCGGCGGCGCCATCACGGTCGGCGCAATGGCCGGGGACCAGCAGGCGGCGCTGGTCGGGCACGCCTGCTTCGCGCCGGGCGAGGTCAAGTGCACCTACGGCACCGGCGCCTTCATGATCGCCAACACCGGCACCGCGCCCGTCGCCTCTCACAACCGGCTGCTGACCACGGTCGGCTACCGCCTGGATGGGGTCACGACCTACGCACTGGAGGGCAGCATCTTCGTCACCGGTGCGGCGATACAGTGGCTGCGCGACGGCCTGGGCCTGATCCGTACGGCGGCCGAGTCCGCCGAGGTGGCCGCAAGCGTCCCCGACAGCAACGGCGTCTATGTCGTGCCAGCCCTGACCGGCCTGGGCGCCCCCTATTGGGATGCCGGGGCGCGGGGGCTGATCTGCGGCATGGACCGGCAGGCCACCGCCGCCCACCTGGTCCGCGCCACGCTGGAGGCCGTGTGCTTCCAGACCCGCGACCTGATCGAGGCGATGCGGCGGGACGGCATCCCCGAGCTGCCGGTGCTGCGGGTGGATGGAGGCATGACCGCCAATGACTGGCTGATGGGCTGCATGGCCGATCTTACGGGCTTGCCAGTCGAGCGGGCGGCGGTAGCCGAAACCACGGCGCTGGGCGCGGCGTGCCTGGCCGGATTGCAGGCGGGGCTCTACGGGTCGCTGGACGACATCGCGCAGCGGCGCACGCCGGACCGGGTATGGCAGCCCTCCTGCCCGGCCGGGCAGCGCGACGCGCTCTATGCAGGCTGGCAGGATGCCGTGCGGCGGGCGCGGTCGTAGCAAAACATGGAAGTGCGCTTCCGCTGCGACCCCGCGCTGCTGGACGCGCTGCCGCGGCCCCGGTTGGCGCGGCAGGCGCTGCCGGAGTGGCTGCGCACGATGCCGATGACCGCCGTATCGGACATGCACGACGGTTCCGTGCGGACGGTGAAGCAGTGCCCGCCCTTCATTGATGCGATGCGGGCCGGGTTCGTCATGCCTCTGCCCTGCGATGTGCGGTATGCGGATGGCGCGTTCACCTGGGACTGGACGCTGCCGGCGCCGGCGACGCCGGGTCATCCGCAGGCGCCAATCAGCTTCCATGCCGCGGCACAGGTGCAGGGGACGCCGTTTGGGGCTGGCAACCTGCTGAAGTTCATCGGCTTCTGGACGGTCGAGTTGCCGCCTGGCTGGTCGCTGCTGGCGACGCACCCGCTGAACCGCGACGACCTGCCGTTCCGCACCCTGACGGGGCTGGTGGACAGCGACCGCTTCCACCAAGTCGGGCTGCTGTTCCCGGCCCGCTGGCTCGACCCGGCGGCCTCCTGCACCCTCCCGGCCGGGACGCCGGTGGCGCAGTGCATCCCGGTGCCCCGGGGGGCGCTCGACCTGCAGTTCTCAGGCTTTGGCACCGAGGAGGCCACAGCCTTCACCGAGGTTGGGGGGGCGGTGCTGGCGGGTCCGGGGATATATCGGGACCGGTTCCGTGACCGCGGGCGATAGATTGCAGCCGCGCCCGCAACGCGTCGGCGCTCAGCCAAACCTGGCCGGTGCGTCCGGCGGCGAGTTCCTGGGCAATGCGGGGGAAGCTAGCGGGGTCTGCTGCGTAGGCCTGGGCGTAGGCGTTCATGGCCCCTGGAAGGTCGCCGACCGCCTGCAACGCGCTGCCCAGGTTGTGCAGGGACGCGACTTGGCGCGGCGCGGCGGCGAGTGCGGCCTGATAGGCGGCGACGGCCTCGCCCGGCTGTCCCGCCTCGTGCAGCGCGGTGCCGATGGCGTGCAGCAGCTTGGGGTCGCCGGGGCGGATCAGGCAGGCATGGCGGAACAGTGCCGCAGCCTCCGCGAACCGCCCGGATTGGAACAGTTGCGCGGCCTCGGACTGGATGGCGCCGCCGGCCGCCTCTACCCGGTCGAGCAGGCGGCGGGCGGCGGTGAACCCGGGCTGCAGGGCTACGGCCTGGCGCAGCACGGTTGCCGCGTTGGGCCAGTCCTGCATGGCTGCGAGGACGCGGCCCTCGGCGCCCAGGGTCTCGGCGGAACGGTCGCGAGCGGTGGCTTGGGCGGCCCAGTGCCGGGCTTCTTCGAACAGGCCGGCCTCGGCCAGCAGCAGGCCGAGCAGGCGCATGGCGACGGCGTCCCCGTCCCGCACAGCCCGGCGGCAGGCGGCAATGGCGGCCGGGGTGTCGCCGGAGCGGTGGAGGCGCAGGGCCTGGGCCAGGGCGGTTTGCGGGTTCATTCCGGCGGTCTATGCCAGGCGGCCGGGGTGCGGGCTGATGAGGTGCGAGACTGTCGTTCCAGTGCTGGGGTGCCGGGTGCAGGAGGGCCATTGCCGGGGGTTATGGCTTGGAGGCGGCGGGGTCGCGCGGTTCCTTACCGGGGTGGATATACATGCAGGCTGGGTGCGCGCGCCTTCAGTTGGTGGTTGTGCTGCAGCTTGCAGGTGATTGCGGTGGCCGGGCTGATGCTGGCGGGCTTGAGCGGGGCGCGGGCGCAGGGCGACCCGAAGATGGCGCCGGAGGACATCCCAATGGGGCTGAACCCGGTGCCGCGCTTCGCCGACCCGGACGCTGCGCAGCGCCACTGCCCCGGCGACGCCGTGGTCTGGCCCGATCCCGGCACCGGATATTACCACCCGCCGCGCTCCTCTCGCTTTGCCGCGGCCCGGGGCGGGTTCGCCTGCTTGGGCGACGCGGTCCGGGCAGGGTATTGGGACACCAATCCGTTTGCCGATGGCCCTGGGAAGGGGCGGAGCTTCCCGATTGATCCGGCCTTGAGGCCGGAGGTTGGGTCTTGAGTGCTGGAGGTTACAGGGTCGTTGGGGTCGCGTTAAGGGTCAGGTAGCCAAAATCACTGCTGTCCACCGCGACTTGCAATGGATATCGGCATGGTGCGGCGGAACGTAAGCCTGTTCCTCACCACCCGCGGCCACAGCTCGGACGAGAGGAGGCGCAACCACCGTGCTCCGGCCCATGCCATCCCGCCCCTTCTATGGCCTGCTCGTTGTCTGTTATATTCTAGATAGGAGGCAGTGATGGACAGCCCGCACGACCACTCTCCCGAGGATACGGCCGGTCAGCCCGCCATGCCGACGCAGGCCGATCTGGAAGCCATGCTCGACGCCGATGAAGCTGACGTGGCTGCCGGCCAGGTGGTCCGGCTGGAACCGGTATTAGCCAGGATGCGGGCGACCGCTGAAGGCATCCGGCGCGAGCGCGATCTGAATGAAGCGACGGCCTACCGGCACGCGTGATCCCGCTTTCGCCGGCGGCCGAACGTCAACTTAACGATCTGACCCGCTTCTATGCCGAACGCGGGCGGGATGCCGCAATCGATGGCTTGGTGGACAGCGTGGAACGAGCGAGCGCCCTCTGTCTGGCCAATGAGGGTTTGTTTCACAGCGCGCCACGCCCTTATCCCGCCCTTCTGCGGCCGGAATGGCAGTGGGCGAAGGAGGGCCGACCTGGATTGCCTTCAGTTCGGCAAAGAATGGCCCAGTCATCCGGGCGATATTTCACGACGCGGCGGACATCCCCGGACGGCTGTAGGTGTCTGGTCGGCAGCGCCGTGGCGGGCATCACGGCCAGGGTGCCAGTTGGCAGTTGCTAAGTAATGCGCGACATGAA
>CAXTOB010000204.1:0-10616 GCA_964245505.1 uncultured Acetobacteraceae bacterium
CTCTCGCTCGGCGTGGTCGGCAACACCATGGGCCTGGGCGCCCGCACGCGCGAGATGCGGTCCATGGTGGAGGGCGCCGACGTCGTGCTGCTGGTCGGCAACCGCACCAACCAGAACGGCACGGACTCTTGGTCGCTCTACCCGCGGGACGCGACCTTCATCCACGTGGACGTGGACGGCCTGGAGGTCGGGCGCAACTACGAGGCGGTGCGCGTCGTCGGCGACGCCAAGCTGGCGCTGGAGGCCCTGCAGGCCGCGCTGTCCCGGCGCAGCTTGGCGGCGCGCACCGCCGCGCGGGTGGGGCTGGAGGCCGAGATCGCCGAGGGCAAGCGCCTGTTCCGCGACGCCACGTCCTTGGTGTCAGCGTCCGGCGCAGGCCCTCTGCGGCCGGAGCGGGTGATGGCCGCCGTCGCCGCGGTGATGACGCCGGACACGATCATCGTCGGCGATGCCAGCTACTCCACGCTCTGGATCACCAACTACCTCGTGTCGCAGCGGGCGGGTCAGCGGTTCCTGACGCCACGCGGGCTGGCCGGATTGGGGTGGGCACTGCCGCTGGCGCTGGGTGCGAAGGTCGCCGCACCCGACGCTCCGGTCATCTGCGTCAGCGGCGACGGCGGCTTCGGCCATTGCTGGGCGGAGCTAGAAACTGCCCGTCGGATGAAGCTGCCGGTGGTGCTGGTCGTACTCAACAACGGCATCCTTGGCTACCAGAAGCACGGCGAAACCGTAGCCTACGGTCAGCACACGGACGCAGTGTTCTTCGAGCCGGTGGATCACGCTGCCATCGCCCGCGCCTGCGGCTGTCACGGGCGCCGGGTTGATCAGGCAGACGACTTACTGCCGGCGCTGCGGGACGCGCTCGCTGCGGATTGCCTGACCCTGATCGAGGTCATGACCGACCCCGAGGCCCGGCCGCCGCTGGGCTTTTTCGACGAGCACCACTGATCGCGCCGTCCGGCTGCCGCTCCTGGGGTGGGCCGGATGGAACCAGACCAAGGAGGAGCAGATCATGCTCGCGGTGCAGAAGACATCCCCTGCGTTCGGCCTGACCCTTGTGGACTTGGCGCCGCCGCAGCCCGGGCCAGGCGAGGTTCTGGTGGAGGTGGACGCAGTCGGCATCTGCGGCAGCGACGTCCACGTTTACGAGTGGACGCCCAGCTACGAGTGGATGCAGACGATGATGCCGCTGACCATCGGTCACGAGTTCGCGGGTCGGGTCGTGGCTGCGACGCCTGACGTTTCGCTGCCGCTGCTCGGGAAGCGGGTCACGGTCCTGCCCGGGGTGGCCTGCGGGCGCTGCCGCTTCTGCACCGCCGGGCAGCCGGAGTTTTGCGAGCGCCGCGCCATCATCGGCCTGACCCGGCATGGCGCCTTCGCCCGGCACGTCACAGCTCCCGCCGCCAACTGCATCGTGTTGCCGGACGGCATGGATATGGAGCTGGCCGCCCTGACGGAGCCGCTGGGCATCGGCGCCCGGGCGGTGGAGGTTGGCGAGGTTGCGCTGGGCCAAACCGTCGTGGTGCTGGGCGCAGGCATGATCGGCCTGGGTGCCGCGATGATGGCGCGGCTCGCCGGGGCGTCCACCGTCATCATCGTCGGGCTGGACGACGACGCGCGGCTGTCGGCGGCGCGGGGCCTCGGCTTCCAGCACACGGTGGACCTGCGGCACGAGGATCTGAAGATTGCCGTGTCGCGGATTGCGGACGGCAAGGTGGACCGGGTGTTCGAGGCGACCGGGGCGGCGTCCAGCATCACGGACGGGTTGAGCGTGCTGCGCCAGGACGGCGTGCTGGTCGCGACCGGCATCCACGCACGCCCGGTCGAGATCAACATGACCAGCTTGGTCCGTATGAGGCACCAGATCCGGGGGTCGCACGGCGCGCCCCGGGCCACTTGGCTGACCGTGCTGCGGCTGCTCGCGCAGTCGGGCGAGATGTTCCGCCCATTGATTTCCCATCGAATCAAGCTTGGCGAGACGGTGGGCGGCTTCGAGCTGAGCCGCACCAAGGCGGCGGTGAAAGTGATGGTGCTGCCGGAGTAGGGCCAGAGCCGACCGACAACCAACAGGCGCAACAGCCAAGGGAGGGAGACTGCCATGTCATCGAGCCAAACCGCGCCGGAGCCGCTTCAGCCAGCCTTCGGGACCGTGTGGAACCGCCAGTTGCCGCACTATCCGCCGCGGGGGGTCCGCATGGCGCTCCTGCTGCTCGTGGTGGCGATCACCGTGTCGCTCTACTACGAGCTATACGTCGGCGGCGGCGTGGCGACGCTGATGCTGACCGAGCTGCAGCTTCCGTTCGGCGTGTTTGTCGTCATCCTGGCCATCGGCAACCTGCTGGGCGCCTTCGGGTCCCTGCTGGCGGGGCTTGCCGACCGGTTCGGGCGGGCGAACCTGATTGTCTATGGCCTGCTGGCAGTCGGGCTGATGACGCTGTTCGTCATGCCGGCCGTCAAAACGCCGATACAGTTTGCGCTGGCCTCCTGCGCGGTGGCCTTCGTGGAGGGCATCATCCTCGTCACCACGCCGGCGCTGATGCGCGACTTCTCGCCCCAGGTGGGAAGGGCGGCGGCGATGGGGTTCTGGACGGTGGGGCCGGTGCTGGGCAGCTTGATGGTCAGCGCCGTCAACGTGCTGACCCTGCCCACCTTCCAGACCTGGCAGAGCCAGTTCCGCATCTGCGGCGTGGTCGGGCTGGTCATGTTCGTCGTCGCCTTCTTCGCCCTGCGCGAGCTGGCGCCGCGGCTGCGTGACCAGATCATGGTGAGCGACCGCGACCGGATGCTGGTCGAGCTGCGCGCCCGCGGCCTGGACGTCGAGGCGGCACTGAGGCAGTCGTGGCGGCAGGTGCTGCGCCTGGACGTGGTCGCCCCGGCCATCGGGGTGTCCACCCTGCTGGTGTTCTATTACACCGCCGTCGCTTTCGGGACGATCTACCTGGTCACGGTCTTCCAGTTCACCGTGTCGCAGGCGAACGCCCTGGCGAACTGGACCTGGGCGTCCAACGCGGTGTCCCTCGTGGGCGCCGGGGTGTTGTCGGACCGCCTGCGCGTGCGGAAGCCGTTCATGCTGGTGGGCGGGGCCGGGGCCGTCGTGTTCATGTACCTGTGGCTGATGCAGGCCGGGCAGCATCCCTCGTTTGAGTTGCTGGTGTTCCTGAGCTGCGCGCAGTCCGTGTTGGTCGGCTTCGCCTACACCGCCTGGATGGCGAGCTTCACGGAAACGGTCGAGGCGCACAACCCGGCGCTGACGGGCACCGGTTTGGCTGTCTGGGGCTGGCTGCAACGCCTGATCGTCACTGCCTGCTTTCTGGCGCTGCCCCATGTGGTCAACACGGTCACACCGCTGATCGAGGCCGCGCCCTACCTGGCGGCCTACCAGCAGGCGCTTGCGGCCAAGGCCGTGCCCAGCCCCGAGCTGGTCGCCCACCTGGGCGTGATCCAGCAGGCGGCAGCGAACACGGCGGGACAGTGGCAGACCTGGTACTGGGTGTGCATCGCGGGCGTGGCGCTATTCGTGGCCACCATCTTTCTCATGCGGGGGCGGTGGAGCCCGATCGCGGCGAAGGCCGACATGGAGGCTCACGACGCGCTGGTGGCGCAGGAGGTCGCGGAGCTGCGGGCGAGGGCTGCGGAGTGATAGCCGCAGCAGGTTCCGCAGCTGATCGGCGGTTGCCGCAGTGTTCGCGAGGCAAGTAGGACCAGGTTGGCGGCTCATTTGGCCCTGCTTGGCCTGGGTCACGACGAGCTTACGCGCGGCCCCCTGGTGCTGCCGCGCAACCACCGCGGCAGCCCGGTTCTAACAGCGCTGCCGCCGCCACTTCTTAAGTCAGGCCAGTCCCACCCAGACGTTCCGGCTACGGGTCACCCCACCACTGAACTGACGATGGCCGCGGCCTTCGCGTAAGGGGCGTAGAAGGCGTCGAGGTGGTCTCCCGTGCCGCGCATGACGATGCCGCGCTGGTTGGAAAACTCCCGAAATCCCTCGATGCCGTGGTGCCGGCCCATGCCGCTCATGCCGACGCCGCCGAATGCAAGGGACGGCAGTGCGCCCTGGAGGGCGCAGGTGTTGACCGCGGCGCCCCCGGACACGACCTGGTCAAGGATGCGATCCGTGCCCTCCTTGTCGTCGCCGAAGACGTAGAAGCCGAGCGGCCGCTCCCCGGCGTTGATCATCGCCACAGCCTCGTCCACGTCGTCGTATGGCACGACCGGCAGGATCGGCCCGAAGATTTCCTCCTGCATGATCCGCAGGTCGGATGCGGGGTTGACCACGAGTGAGATCGGCATCCGGCGCGTTTCGCGGTCCACCCGGCCGTTCGGTTCAAGTTCCACGATCTGGCTCTGCCGGTCCCGCGCCTCCTGCAGCATGTCGATGATGCGGTCCATGTGGCGCAGCGACACGATCCCTGTGCAATCCGTGCTGTGCGAGTAGTCCGGCGTCCGTTGCATGACCTCTTTCGCCAGGCCGACGAAGCGGTCGACATCGGGCCGGGGGACGAGGCAGTAGTCCACCGAGATGCACATCTGCCCGTTCTTGATGGTCTTGGTGCCGATCACCGACTCGACGCTGGCCATGTTGACCGAACCCGGCGTCAGTAGAGCCGGGCACTTGCCGCCCAGTTCCAGCGTCACGGGCGTCAGATTGCGCGCCGCCGCCCGCATCACCTCCCGGCCCACGCCGGGACTGCCGGTGTAGAGCAGGTGGTTCCACGGCAGGTCCGAGAAGGCGCGCGCAAGGTCGAGGCCGCCCACCGCGACGTGGACCAGCGCCGGGTCGAACGTCTCCTCGATCATCTCGCGTAGCAGGTTCGCCGAGGCGGGCGTGTACTCGGACGGCTTGACGATTACGCGGTTACCCGCGGCCAGCATCTCGATCATCGGGCCAACCGACAAGTCGAACGGGAAATTCCAGGGCACGATGTTGCCGATCACGCCCTTGGGCTGGCTCTGAATATACGCCTGCGCGCTGCCCAGCAGGGCCGGGTCAACCTCGCGTGGCATGGGGCGCATCCAGTCCTCCAGCCGTCCCAGGACATACTGCGCCCGGCTGACGGGACCCAACACCTCGATGAGGTCGGATGCCGGAACCGGGTGGGAGCCGAAATCCTCGCTCAGTGCGGTGCTGATACGCTCGCGATACTTGAGCATCATCCCAATGAGCTTGCCTACGCGCGCTTTCCGCTCCTGCAGGCTTGGGCTGCGGTCGGCGTGGAAGGCGGCTCGCTGCGCCGCGAACGCGGCATGCAGGGCATCTATGACCGCCCCGTCGCCCGCCGAGGCTGGCATGAACTCCTGGGTCGCTCCCGTGAGTATGGACACTTCCTCGTTCTCCTTGTTTGTGGCGCCACGGCGCTCAGGATGATGCTGTAAGTCCGGTGTCCCTGAGCGCACGGGACCGACGTGCCCGTTTCGGCGGCCCATCGCCGGCATGGCGGACGGGAGGTGTCAGACGAGCACGCGCCTTCGCCTTGGCGGTGAACATCCTCTTACCATTGCCCGGGTGCCCTGGGCGCAGGGCAAACAGGGCACGGACGCCGCCTCGGCGCACCTCCCACGACGTCATGGGGTCTGCGCTCTACTTCGCCGGCTCGGCGACCCGCTGCTCCGCCCGCTGGGCGGCACGCGTGGAGGAGCGCCGGGCAAACTTCATAGTGCCGTCGTTGACGCTGCCGAGGCGGAAGGTGACAACGTCCTTGAGGTAGTTGTTATACAGTTTCCAGGGACGCTTGGACCCTTGCTTCGGCAGCATGGTGGCCCCGCGCTGCACGTAGCCGGACGAAAGGTTTAATAAAGGCTCCTCCTCGACGGAAGGGTCACGGATCGGCGTCGCGATGTCGTAGCCGCGCCGCCTCATGTGGTTCAGGAGCCGGCACACGTACTCGCACGTCATGTCCGCCTTGAGCGTCCAGGATGCGTTGGTGTAGCCCAGCACCGAGGCGAGGTTCGGCACGCCGCTGAACATCATTCCCTTGTAGGCCAGCACCTTCGAGAGGTCCGCCTTCTCCCCATCAATGGTCAGTCCGACATCTCCGAGAACGTTGAGCTTGAGGCCGGTCGCCGTCACGACGATGTCGGCCTGCAACTCGGCACCGGACTTCAGGCGGATGCCCGTTTCAGTGAAGGTTTCGATATGGCCGGTTTCCACCGAGGCAGCCCCGGAGCGGATCGCCTTGAACAGGTCCGCATCCGGCACGAGGCACAGCCGCTGGTCCCAAGGCTTGTAGGACGGGTTGAAGTGCGTGTTGACGTCGAAGTCGGGGCCAAGCTCGCTTTGCGCCAGCGCCATGATTTGCCGCTTGAACTTGTCCGGCTTCGAGCGCGCCAAGTCGTAGAAGTAGATGGTCAGCAGCGCGTTCTTCCAGCGCGCCAGCCGGTAGGCGAGCTTCGCCGGCAGGTGGTTCTGCAACCAGACCGCTGCCTTGTCCCCCGAAGGCCGGGTCACGACGTAGGTCGGGGAGCGCTGCAGCATGGTGACGTGCGCCGCGGTCTTGGCCATCTCCGGCACGACCGTCACGGCCGTGGCGCCACTGCCGATCACAACCACCCGCATGCCGGCATAGGCGAGGTCATCCGGCCAGAACTGCGTGTGGACGACCTTGCCTTTGAAGCCCTCGATGCCCGGGAACTCCGGCATGTGCCCGCTGGCGTAGCTGAAGTAGCCGCCGCACATCAGCAGGTAGCCGCAGGTCAGCCGGACCGGGGCGTCCCCTTCCCCGTCTACTTCGATCAGCCAGCGCGCCTCGTCCGACGACCAGGACGCGCTGCGGACGCGGTGGTTGAAACGGATGTGCCTTTCAACGCCGTTCTCCCGCGCCGTGTCCTGGATGTAGCTCAGGATGGAGGCGCCATCAGCCACCGCCTTCTCCCCCGTCCATGGGCGGAAAGAGTATCCGTAGGTATACATGTCCGTGTCCGACCGGATGCCGGGATAGCGGAACAGGTCCCACGTGCCGCCAATGGCGTCGCGCGCCTCCAGGACGGCGTAGCTCAGCCCGGCGCAACGCTCCTGCAGATGGCATGCCGCGCCGATGCCGGACAGCCCGGCGCCCACGATCAGGATGTCGAGGTGTCCCGATGCGGCGCCCGGCTTGGCTCCGATGGCGTGCGCGGCAGGGTGTCTTGTCTCAGCCATGCGTGCGATCCCTCATGCAATGCGGCTGGCGTGAACCTTGTCCAGGCCAAAGCCCGTTCCGCGGCGGCCATCCAGTTTTTGATATATCATATGTCGTATGGGCCTCGAAGTCACCGAGGACAACCGGCGCAGACCATAGTTTGATCGTGCCACAGTTTGATCGCGCCTGCCGCAGCGGCCGGCAGCAAGCGGCATGGCGCGTAGGGGCCTCCGGCGGCCACGGGCAGCGGCCCACCTCTCAGGCCGGCTCAGCCGTGGCTATCAGGCTCTCGAACACGAGCTTGACTGCGGCTCCGGGGTCGCGCGCCCGTTGCAGCACGAGGCCTTGGACCAGCGCCACGAACAGGGCGGCCACGTCGTCGGGAGGGGCAGGCAGTCGTTTGCCCGCCTTTCCGAACAAGGCGGCGATCAGGTGGGCGAGGCTGCCCCGGGTCCGGCTCTGGAACGCGTCGTAGTCGGCGGCGAAAGCTGGGTTGCGGGCAGCGTGCAGCTGCAGCTCGATGTCGAGCCTGGCCCAATCGGCGTCGCCGCCCAGGCCTTCAAGATAGCGGTCGAGGGCTGAAGCGGCATCCTTGCCCTGCCCGGCCTCAACGATGCGCCCGAGGGCCGCGATATCCTGCTCCTTGTGCCGGCGCAGCAGTTCAAGGAGCAGCGCCTCCTTGCTCTCGAAGTTGGAGAAGAACGCGCCTTTGGAGAAGCCGGCCGCCTCGGCGATGTTGGCGATGCTGGTGCCGTCGTAGCCGTTCCGGGCAACGGCCACCCGCGCCGCTTCGAGCAGATGCTCGCGCGTGCGCTCCCGGCTCTCGTCCCGTGTCAGTCGCGCCATGCCGTCCACCTCCGTCGTGCGATGCCCGCACGCTAAGATACCACTTGCATTCTAGAAACCTATCGGTATCTAATGTATAACCGAACGGTATCTGAATGCCGAACGGTCCACAACTGGAGAGGCGTGCCACCATGCAAACCGCGTTCGTGACGGGCTCCACGGGCCTGCTCGGCAACAACCTCGTCCGCCTGCTCGCCGGGCGCGGGGTTCGGGTCAAGGCACTCGCGCGGTCACGCGAGAAAGCGGCCAAGCAGTTCGCTGGCATCCCGGTCGAAGTCGTCGAGGGCGACATGCTCGACGTGGCCCGCTTCGCGCCCGCCCTCGCCGGGTGCGACGCCCTGTTCCACACCGCCGCCCACTTCCGCGCCAGCTACAAGGGCGGCAAGCACTGGGACAGGCTCCACGCGATCAACGTCGAGGGCACCGGCCACCTGCTGGAAGCGGCGTACGCCGTCGGCATCCGGCGCGCGGTGCACACCTCCTCCGTCGCCGTGCTGAACGGCCCCACGGGCCAGCCCATCAACGAGGCGATGGAGCGCCGGGCGGCGGATGCGGACGACTACTACCGGAGCAAGATCCTGGCGGACTGCAAGGTTTATGAGTTCTTGGATACCCACCCCAGTATGTTCGTCGCCTTGGTGCTGCCGGGCTGGATGTTCGGTCCCGGCGACGTGGGGCCGACCTCGTCCGGGCAGGTCGTCCTGGACTTCGCCCGCCGCAAGCTGCCTGGCCGCATTCCCGGCAGCTTCTCGGTCGTGGACGCCCGCGACGTCGCGCAGCACCAAGTTGCGGCCCTGGAGCGCGGGCGCAGCGGCGAGCGCTACCTCGCCGCGGGCCGGCATATGACCATGGACAACCTGTTCCCGCTGCTGGCCGAGGCGAGCGGGGTTGCGGCGCCCACCCGGCGTATACCGCTCGCGATGCTGCGCGCGCTGGCGGCCGGCTACGAATTGTATGCCGGCGTCACTGGCAGGCCGGTGCTGGTCAGCCAGGCCTCGGTAAAGCTCCTGGCGCAGGAAGCGGGCAGGTCGCACTACGACCACACGAAGAGCGAGCGCGAGCTGGGCTGCACGTTCCGGCCCGCATCGGAGACGCTTGCCGACACCATCGCCTGGTATCGGGCGAACGGCGACCTGGCCACCCGCCTGGGCGATGCCGGACGCGGTGTACGGCATGCTACGGAAGCGCCGCACGGCACCATGCTCACCTGATTGTCGCCGCGGCTTGGCCACCGGCCACCTTTATGAATGCTGGCACAAGGGATCAAGATCATGGACAGGTGCCTTATCAGCCTCGCCATTGCTGCCGTCCTGGCTCTCGCCGCCGCGCCCGCGTCCGCGCAGCAGTCCGCGGCCATGGCGTCGCCCCACTCCGGCGCCGCTTCGTTGGCCGGCCACTGGCTCCGCGACGACCGTGGCGGGGTCATCGGCAGCGTCAAGTCGGTCAGCCCTGACGGCCGTACGGCGACGGTCGTGCTCGGCGTCTATCTTTTCGACAACGTGCGCGTGATCGAGGTCCCGGCCAGCGCACTGTCCGTCGTGGACGGCAAGGCCACGCTGCGCGCAGAGACCGCCGAGGCGCTGAACGTCCCGCCGTCACGGTGACCGCATGGCGGCCTGCCACGGTAATTCCAGATCCCGGCAGCGGCGGACACGGCGCATCCGCGCCTACCCGGCGAGCAGGAAATGGGCCGCTGCATCCAGCGATGTACGGCCCTCCGGGATGAACCCGCCCATGATCTGCCAGACGTGCGGCACGACCGGCCAGGTCCTGATCTCGACTGCCACCCACGCTGGCCGGCATGCCCTTGCGGGGGCGGGTGCGACCTTCGAAGGCCGTCCGGGCCGCGAACGGGTCCGTCGCATGGCGCAGCTTGCGTTTCTGCAGCAACAACACGGCGTGCGCTTGCCAGCTAGCTACCTGCGGCCTTGGGCGCCGCGCCGCGGGTCGCGCGTTGGATCGTGCGGGCGACCGACTTCTGCATCCGGGGCCAGTAGCCCACCGGGAACAGCCGCGCCAAGGTGGCGATCTGCCGGGCATCCTTGCCGATCAGCACGCGGGGTTCCCGCCGCTCGATGCCACGGGCGATGACCTCTGCAGCCGTCTCCGGCTCGGTACGCGTCAGCAGTTTGAAGATCGCCATGCCTTTTGCGATCTCATCCGGCGTCAGCGCCTCCGCCTTGCGGGCGTTGGTGGCGACCGACGTGCGTATGCCGCCAGGGTGGACGACGGTGACGCCGACGGGCGACCCGTCCAGTTCGTGCCGCAGCGCCTCGGTGAAGCCACGCACCGCGAACTTGCTGGCGGCGTAGGCGGTCTCACCCGGCGGGGCGACCAGTCCATAGACGCTGGACAGGTTGACGAGCTGCGCTGCCTTCTCCCGGCTCAGAAGAGGCAGGAAGGCGCGCGTCATGCGGACCACGCCCCAAAAGTTGATGTCGAACAGCCACTCGAAGTCCGTCATCGAAACTTGGTCGAACCGGCCGACCAGCGCCACCCCGGCGTTGTTGACCACCACGTTCACTCGGCCGTGCGCCGCCAGCACCGCCGCTGGCAGCGCCGCCACGGCGTTCGCGTCGGCCACGTCCAGCACATGCTCGGACACCGTCACACCAGCGGCGCGGGCAGCCGCCGCCGCCGAGGCCAGGCCCGCGG
>CAXTOB010000205.1:0-2787 GCA_964245505.1 uncultured Acetobacteraceae bacterium
CCCGCGCCAGGTGCGGCTGCCCTGGATCCCGGACGAGGCGGACTGGCGCGCCATCCTGGAAGCGGCCCGCGGCGAGTCGATCCGCAACCGGGTCATGCTGGCGCTGGGCTACGACGCGGGCCCGCGGCGCGAGGAGCTGTGCAGCCTGCGCACCGACGACCTCGACCCCGGGCACCGGCTGCTGCGCGTGCGCGCCGAAACCACCAAGGGGCGGCGCGAGCGCGTGGTGCCGTACTCCGCTGCGGGCGGCGAGCTGCTGCGCGCCTACCTCCTACACCGGGCCGGGATCAGCCGGGCGCGCGGGCCGCTGTTCCTGTCGGAGTCACGGCGCAACCATGCGCAGCCGATCACGCCGTGGACCTGGTCCAAGATTGTGCGCCGCATCGCACTCGCCGCCGGCGTGCCGCGCTTCGGCACGCACACCTTGCGCCACCTCTGCCTGACCGATCTTGCCCGCGCTGGGTGGGAGCTGCACGCCATCGCCACCTTCGCCGGGCACCGCGACCCGGCGACTACCATGCAGTACGTCCACCTCTCCGGTCGAGAGCTCGCCGGCAAGTTCGCCCGCGGCATGGCGCAGATCCACGGCTTCGACCGCACGCCGACGCTGTTACCTGGCGAGCGCGAGACGCTGGTGTCCTTGGGCTGGCAGCTCCGCCGCCGTCGGAGCCATGATCCAGGTCTGCCTGGGTGGGACGCCATCGGCCGCCTGCTGGCGCCGCTTGACGCCGCCCGGTGCGCCCTGCACCGGCCCGATACAGTGCTGCACCGCCGCTCGTCGCTGGACGGGATCGGCCTCGTGCTGGCCCGGTGCGTTGAGGAGGGCGCCGCGTTCTGGGGCTGGCCGGAGGAGGCCTGGGTGCGGCTGATCGGGGCGGACCGGCACGCCTTTGCCAGGCCTTGGCCGGACTGGGTGGACCAGACCGTCCGCCCCTACGTCGCCGGCTACGGCTACCTGCTCTGCGGTTTTGATGCGCTCCACCGGCTCGGCAGCTTCAACCGCCTCGCGCTCGCTTGGCGGGTGTTCGGCCGCGAGGCGATGGACCACGCCCAGGAGCGCATCGCGGCCAAGCTGGAGGGCTGGGGCTACCGCTCGGCGCGCACCGACCCGTTCATCCGCACGTTCACCGCGCAGCTGCTGCTGGTCAACCGCAGCGCACGATTGGAGGACCTCACCGACGAGGCGCTCCGGCGCCTGCGGGGTGATCCACGCTTCGGCCGGCGCGGCAAGCCGATCTACGCCGTCCACCGCGCTATAGCAGGGATGGGCATCGCCTCGCCTCCGGTTCTGCCCACGCGAGGGTGGCGCATGCCGGTCGAGGGTGCGCCCGCGGAGTGGATCGCCTGCATCGATCGCTGGTTCGCCACCTCGACGCTCACGCCCGAGGTGCGGCGCGAGTACCGCAGCATTCTGACCATGGCCGGGCGCTGGCTGTCGGCGGCGCAGCCCGGCATCACCTCGCCGGCGGACTGGACGCGCGAGACCTGCGCCGCGTGGGTGGCGCAGGTGGTCCGCACCGGCGTCGGCGACTTCGCCCAGCGCCGGGTGGGCCTGACCAGCCGCCTCGGCCGTCGCCTTTCGCCCCAGACCATGGCCGGCTACACGGCGGTGACGCGCACGTTCTTCCGCGACTGCCAGGAGTGGGGCTGGTGCCCGCGGCGCTTCGACCCCAAAACCGCGCTCGCCACCCCGCGTAGCGTGCGCGCCCAGCTCGGCCCCAAGCCGCGCGTCATTGCCGACGACGCCTGGGCCAAGATCCTGTGGGCCGGACTGAACCTCGCGGCTAGCGACCTCGCCGATGCCGGCATCCGCGCCTACCCGTTCGAGCTCGTCCGCGCCCCCGCGCTGACCTGGCTGTTCGCCGGCCAGCGCAGCGACGAGATCGCGCGCCTGCGCGTCGGCTGCATCCGTTGGCAGCCGGCAAGCGACGGCGCCGATCCCGCAGCGGAGCCGGTCTGCCTGCTCGACGTGCCCGTGCACAAGACGGGCAGCGCGTTCACCAAGCCGGTCGATCCCGTGATGGGCCGCGCCATCGAGGCGTGGGAGAGGGTGCGTCCCCCGCAGCCGCCCATGGCCGATCGCAAGACCAGGGAGATGGTGGACCTGCTGTTCGCCTGCCGCGGCGTCTCGGTCGCCAACACCTACATCAACAAGGCCCTGATCCCGCTGCTCTGCCGCAAGGCGGGCGTCGAGCGGGCCGACGTGCGTGGCCGCATCACCAGCCACCGCGCCCGGGCCACGATCGCCAGCCAGCTCTACAACGCCAAGGAGCCGATGACCCTGTTCGAGCTGCAGGCCTGGCTCGGCCATCGCTCGCCCGAGACGACGCAGTACTACGCCCAGATCACGCCCAACACGCTGACCCGTGCCTACGCCGATGCGGGTTACTTCGCGCGCAACGTCCGCACCATAGAAGTGCTGATCGACCGCGGCGCGGTGCTGGACGGCACGGCGGCCGCAGGTGTCCCGTGGCAGCACTACGACCTCGGCCACGGCTACTGCAGCTACACCTTCTTCGAGCAATGCCCACACCGGATGGCCTGCGCGAGGTGCGACTTCTACATTCCCAAGCCGAGCGGCAAGGCACAGCTCCTGGAAGCCAAGGCGGACATCGATCGCAGGCTGGCGCTGATCCCGCTCACGGACAGCGAGCGTGCCGCAGTCGAGCAGGACCAGCAAGCGCTGGGCAAGCTGCTCGACGACCTGGCCGATACGCCCACCCCGGCAGGGCCGACGCCGCGCGAGATCGCGGCGCGCCCCTCGCTTCCCGCTTGTCAGCCGTATTC
>CAXTOB010000205.1:2797-10611 GCA_964245505.1 uncultured Acetobacteraceae bacterium
ATGCTGGACTGGCTTGAGTCGCCCGGCCTGCGCCAGCGCTGCCAGGCCGGCCTGAACAAAAGCGAGCAGCGGCACGCCCTGGCTCAGGTGATCTGCACGTTCAAGCAGGGCCGCATCGCCGACCGCGGCCAGGAGGCGCAGCAGTTCCGGGCGTCAGGGCTGAATCTGGTGATCGCGGCTATCGTCTATTGGAACTCGACCTACCTGGCCGATGCCGTCCGGCACCTGCAGGATCAGGGCAAACCCGTCCCGGACACGCTGCTGGCCCATACGTCGCCGCTTACCTGGGAGCACATCGGCTTCTCCGGCGACTTCCTGTGGGACCGCGCCGCCGCGACCGCAGGCCGGCGCCGGCCGCTCAATCTCGGTAGGAACAGGATCGCTGCATGACCAATGTTCCGCCTTCGTTCACCCTAAGCGTTGTCTACATGACAGCCGACGCTATGCCCTCGTATGGTCAGAGGCCGATATGGACGCCGAACAAAAGTACGTTTCGCGAGTAGCTTCCCGAGGTGAGCGTATTAAGTTGCTCCGTGGGCGTCAGCGTCGCCGTTGAAAGATTAGAGGTGTTGACGAAGGCCGAGCCATTTGAGCCAACCTGCCGCGTAAAATCGTAATCGGCTGACAGGCGGAGCCGGGGGTTTAAAAGCCAACTTACGCCGGCACCGCCTGTGTAGGCGGTCGATGAGCCGCCGCCGTTGAAGAAGTCGCCAGCCTGGAAACTGCCACGCCCTTGCAGCAAAACGTTGCGCCTAACTTCGTGGTCCACCGTCAGCGAGATGGTCGTAAGATTATAGCCCGCCGTGACCTCCGACTGCGGATCCTCGATCTCACGCCTCACATAGCCGGTGAGGGTGGTAAGTCCGGTCGGCGTCCAGATCACGTCGGCCTGAAGCACGGGAGCCGTGTGGTTGCCGTAGATTGGAGACTGGTATTGCCGAAACTCGCCGCCGGCCAGCAGCCGGTATCGCCACGGCCCCGACGCTTGATAGTCGACTCCGCCCAGCACGAGCGCCGTTGTGGAATTGGGGATAGGCACCCCCGGCTGCGTCCGATCAAATTGGGACGTGGTTCCCTGGACAACGAGCAGCAACCCGCGCTGCTGGCTCAGCTCATAGCGAGTTGTGACGCCGCCAGTGTACACTTCACGGTCGCGGTAGCTTTCGCTGACGTTGATGCCCTGAATGGTCGCATCTGAGAACTGATAACGGCGCACGTCGACATTTGGAAGGAACGTGAACCGTCCGCTTTCGATTGAGTAATCTGAGCGAATCACATCGACGTTGTAGGCGACCGGCGTGGATGACGCGACGGCCCCGATATCCGTTCCCCGCTCATGCTGTTCGAGGTGGGTATAGCCGATGTCGAGAGTGTCCCGGCCGATGGTGAGGCCGCCGCCTACGCCGACATTGACATTTGTATAGTTCTCGTTGTGGACGCCGAGATAGCTGTAATTGTCTAGACCGAACTGCAAGCCCAGCCGATTGCGCGACCAGTCGGACGTTGCCGTGACCGATGGGGAGGTCTGGATGAAGCCGCTCGATGGCCCATTGTGAACTCCGTTCACATTTGAGTCGAAGCCAATCGACTCGTCCAGGCGGGGGTTCAGGGTGACACCGCCGAGCCGGATGCCAGGCTCCTGATAAAGCGGGCGCAACCGGGATAGGACGGTCACCCCGGCATCCTGGTCAAACCCAGGAAGAAGGGGCGAGAGAAAAGTGTCGATCCGCTGAGCATAGGCACGGCTCGTTAATAGCATAGCGGCCAGCGCCAAAGCGGCGCCTGATGAGACTTTCGCCCTATCCCTCCCCAACGATCCCCCAAACGGAGCAATTTCGAGGTCATTGACACAGTTGGCCATGGACCGGTCAAGGCTAGGGCGCATGGAGCTTGGCTTAGCACGACAAACCGTCGCCTGGTGTGGCACCAGCGCATCTTCCTGTGGCGGAGTGCGCTGTTTATACCCGTATGGTCGTTGGCGAGGCGTCACAGCCGAGGTTGGGAAATTGGGATGCGAAACATGGAACCGAGCGTTCAACCTTTGTTGCGACGGAGCCTGATTGGCGGCCTGGTCTCGTCCTTGTCGCTGGCAGGTTGCACTGGCTTGGATAAGCTGCCGACATTGCCAAATGCGGCGCCCGGCACGTACACGCTCGGCCCGGGTGATCAAGTGCGGATCATTACGTTTGGAGAACAACAGTTGACTGGGGAGTTCCGGGTCGATGCCGCGGGCGAAATCGCGTTGCCACTAGTTGGAAACGTACACGCGGCCGGGCTTACGCCGCGTGAACTTAACAAGGCGGTTGAGACTGCGCTGAGCAAGTCCAGCCTTTATAGAAACCCGAGCGTTTCTAGCGAGGTCATTGCATATCGCCCGATCTTCATTCTTGGCGAAGTAGCCAGGCCGGGACAGTACCCGTATCAACCTGAAATGACGGTAGTGACAGCTGTCGCAATCGCTGGCGGGTTCACATACCGCGCTGTCACGAACAAGTTCTCAATCGTGCGCGTAACTGGTTCCCGCTCGCTTGAAGGTGTAGCAACGCGGGAGACGCCGGTGCAGCCGGGAGACGTCGTAAGTGTGTATGAACGATATATCTGAGATGCTTGCGGCTGGGGCATACAGGCTGAGCTTGAGACAGCCCGAGGGTAAGAGCGCGTTTGAGAAGGGGCCTCCCGAAGCACTTGGGCGTGAGTCATGGGGCTACGGATGACCGCGATGACCGACACCGATGCCCAGATGCAAGTCGCCCAAGCGGCGCGCCCATCGAGACACCGCGCAGGTAGAGGGTCGGCAGCAGGGCATCCAGGCTCCGCGTTCGTTGGGCCCAGCGCGGCAGGATAGCCGACGTGAAGCGGATGCGCCCGGCAGCCGGGTCGATGCCGCGGTCGCGCAGTCTGACCCGCTGCACGGCCACGGGACCGATGCCGGTCGATTCTGTTGAGAAAGGCCGTTGTAGTTGGACGCCCAGGCTGATTCAGTCATCAGGAAAGGCAACCTCGACGACCACGTGCCGGCCGATCACCTGCTGCGCTCCATCGACCGTTTCGTCGAGCTGACCGACATCCGACGCCAACTCGCGCCCTACCTGCAACGTCCGCAATGCCCGCTCCGACCGCCCGCGCCCCTCAGGCGAATACGCCGCGATGTGCTCCACACCCAGCTTGCCCAAGGCACGCCCCACCTGCGTCGGCACGTCCTTGTGAACATGTCCACCAGCCTTGAGCGTCGTGAAATAGTGGCTGCCCCGGTCCGTATACAGGCTGCACGGCAGCCCATGCACCGTGAACACCTCCAGCAAGGCCACAAACGTGGACGCCGTCCCTTCCTCCACCATAAGCAGCGCCGAGTAGATCTCACTCGTAGCGTCGTCCATCGTCACAACCAGATCGCACGCTTCTGCGCCCGTCACCCACTCGTGCCTGCTGGCGTCCTGGTGCAGCATCATCCCCGCCATCGGACGGCGCGGACGCTTGCGGCGGTGCGCGCCCCGCACGCGCGCCAGTTCCAGCAGCCCGCGCCGTTGCAGCAGCGACTTGGTCCACGTGCAGCCCCACCGGAAGCCGCCCTGAACCAAGTGCTCGTGGAAGTGCTTGGCCGTGAAGCCCGAGAACTTGTCCCGGTACAGGTGCTCGATCTCGTCCGCTTGCGCGTCCGGAACCCGGTTCGGCGCCACAGTCCCAAGCGTGCGGTCCCCAAGCCTGCGATCCCCAAGCCACGCCGCACCCTCGTCCGGAATCGCCCGCACCAGCGACGGAACGTCCGCTCGCTCACGCCAAGCAGCTCCGCCGCTTCCGCCTGGCTCAGCTCGCCGCTGTCGTAACGCTCATGGATCTTGCCAAACTTCAGCATCCGAATGCCCTCAAGCACCTCCGACCAGCGCATCCAGCCCTCCTCACGGAAAGCCACATCCTCACCGGTCAGATCAAGTGCTACCTAAACCGTACACATGCCTCTCTACCTACACTGTCAGATTTCATCCGCTAGACAGCCCGCGTAGCAAGGAATAGGATCTCGTATGAAGTATGTTCTCACTGACCGAAATTCAGCGGCATCGGATGGTTTAGAACAACGTGCTTTTGATGTCACATATCTAAAAGGATATGATTGTGACTACAATTTAGAGGAAAAACTTGGCGATCTAATTTCTTATGGTAAAGAAGCTGGGTTGTGTATCATGCGCAGTTATCGCGACGTAGTATGTTATTGTAATCCAAAGAGCGTACCTCAGTTTGATGAGTTAAAGGCTGCGATAGCCGATCAAAAGATTAGATCTGTGTTAGTTTGGAGTCTTTGCGACTTTGGATACAATATAGAAACAATCTACAAAGTGCTTGACTTTTTCAGCTTTGCTAAGGTGCGTGTTATTGCCTTAAAAGAAGGGCTGGATACGTCAAAGTTTTTGGACCCCGCTAATTCTAATTTGATATCTGTACTCAGCCGGGCGAGAATTGGTCTAGAGGTAGACCGTATTTCTAGGATTAATGATGGCAAAAGTATATTGATTTCTCACATGATCTGGAGATCAATTGATATATAGACCTGCTCGGCCCATTGCGACCGTAGATTGCAGTCGGGTGACTTTGCAGCTTGAGCATTTGGCTGTTATGTTGAGAGTCCGTTTCGAATCGGTTCATCAACGTGCCAGGCGGCGTAGCAGCAAGATAGCCGAAGCGGCGTAGAGGAAGGCCTCTGCCGAAGCGATGGTCGCCTCGACGTCCTTGGCCAGGCGGCGGTTGCGGTTGATCCAGGCGAAGAAGCGTTCAACAACCCAGCGCCGGGCATGGACGGCGAAGCCCACTTGGCCTTCAGGCTTGCGCACGATCTCGACCCGGAGCGGGCTGGCGGCGGCTACCCGCGGCCCTTGATAGCCCGCATCGGCGTAGGCAAGCTGCACGAACGGCCAGCTCGGGCGTGAGGCGCGCAACAGCGGCCCGGCCCCATCGCGGTCCTGGATGTCGGCCGCCTGGGCCTGGAGCTTGAGCCCACGCCCGTCCGTGTCCACAAGCGCGTCCCGCTTGCGGCCCTTGATCTTCTTTCCGCCATCATAACCTCAGGTGCCCCCGCTTTCGGTCGTCTTGACGCTCTGGCTGTCCATCACGGCGGCCATTGGGCTAGCCTCGCGGCCGGTCCGCTCACGGTCGCGCATCACCAAGTGGTGGTTGATCGTCTCCCACGTGCCGTCGTCGCGTAGCTGGCTGAACCAGCGGTAAACATTGCCCCACGGCGGGAAGGTGTCCGGCATCAGCCGCCATGCGATGCCGCCGCGCAGGACGTAGCAGATGGCGTTCAACACCTCCCTCATCGGGTAGGCCCGCTTGCGGCCGCAACGGGCCTCAGGCGGGAGGAACGGGCCGAGGAGCGCCCACTCGGCATCGGTCAGGTCGCTTCCATAGCGTGGCCCCATGCGGCTATGCTGCGCACGGGTGGTCGGGGTCCACATTGCTGTCTCTTCGTGTCTTCGCAAACCCGACGAATTACGGTTTGGCCCGGCCGCCCAGCCCTTACGCGATCATGCCGCAGGCGTTTCGAGACAGCCTCTGACTATCGAGTAGCGCCCATAGTTTGCAATATTCCACTATTGGTTTGAGTTAAGCTGTTTGATTGCGGATCATTATTGGACCCGGTAGGCTTGGCCATCGCCGACTACGCCTACCGCTTCGAGCGCCTGCCCGCGCCGTGCGGCGACAGAGATAGCCTATGCTCCACATCCACCCGAACGCCCGAACCACGCCGGCCGTCCGCGCCGAGATCGCACGCTCCACCGAGCCCAGCGGCACCGTCGCACGCCGCTACGGCATCAGCGCCGAGACCGTCCGCAAGTGGCGCAAACGGGGTGCCGCCGACTGCCTGGACCGCTCCGCCCGGCCGCACCGACTGCCCTGGAAGGCCAGCGAGGAGGAGCGCGCCGTCGTCTGCGCCCTGCGCCGGGCCACCAACTTCCCGCTGAACGATCTCACCTTCGTGCTGCGCCACTTCCTGCCCCACCTCAACCGCGACAGCGTCTTCGCATCCTGCGCAGCGAGGGTATCAAGCGACATCCGGAACCGGTCCTTCGTGTTGCCTCACGACGGGATGCTACCGGGACTTTCTGTGTCGCCTCCGGCCCACGCGGCATCTGTGACGCTCACCCTGTCGGATGCCCTGGCACCCAACGGCAGCAATGGGCCCAGCAGAACCTCCCGCGCCATTGTCAGCCGCCGCACCTTCATGAACCGCTGCACCGTGCGCAGATGGTCCGCCGTGAACCGGTCCGGATGCAGCGCCCGTAGACGCTCCAGTGCGGCCACGGCCGTCAACGCAGGCTGCGCCTCCAGCCATGTCAGCAGTTGGTCGCGCACCGCGTCCAACATCGACGGCCGCACGACCGGCTTGACCCGGACATAGCGACGTCGGTGCGTGGGCCGTTGTTCCCCGGCCTCCCACGCCACTTTCAAGCTCGCCGTGAACAAGGCCACATCCAGCGGCGCCGGTGTTTCCGCACGGCCAGCCGCCATGCCGCGTTCGTCGACACGCTTGCCCAGCTCCACCTGAGACGCGCGGATTCTAGCCAGCAACAACACCGGATCGGCGTCCGCCAGCATGCCGCGCAGCCGCGACTTGTCGGCCTCCGACACTGACGTGTGCGCCAATGCCGCATCGCCGGCGGCTCCGGTGCATGGTAGCGCTTGATCACCCGAGCGCCCTCCCGGCGCTTCTCTTTCAGCTTGAACGACGGCTGGAACAGGTTGCCGTGTAAACGCGCCAAGGCGTACAGCCGTCCAAGGCTCTCCCCAGCCAGCACGCCCTCGAACCGTCCATAGCCCACCAGGCGGCGCACGATCGCGCCGTTCTTCTGCTCCACCCAGGCCTGGTCGTTCTTGCGATACGCGCGCGAGCGCGTCACCTCCAGCCCTTCCGCCCGGCACCAGCCTACGACCAAGTCGTTCATGAACAGGCTGGCGTTGTCGAAATCCACCCCGCGCAGCGGAAACGGAAACAGCTCGCGCGCACGGTCAAGCCCGTGCATCATCATCTCGGCCTCGCGCACCACGATCGGGATGCACTCCGTCCAGCCGGTCGCCACGTCCGTCAGCACCATGGTCTGCACGAACGCCCCGGATACCGTCGTGCCGCCGCGCGCCACGAAGTCCACCTCGACCCAGCCCGGAGCGGGGTTGCCCCAGTCGTTGAACGTCCGGATCGGCACGCTGCGCCGAACTGCCGAGCCAAACCCAGCCGGGCGACGACGTCCACTGCCTGCAACCAGGCGCACCCCGGCGAGCAGGCGATCGTGGCGGCGCTCACCTCCAGCAGCTTTGCCCTAGTGGCCTCGTCCAGCGCCACCCGGCCATGCCGCTCCAGCGCCGGCAGCAACACGGCGATCATCGGCTGTAGCCACTTCGAAAAAACGCGGTCGGCAATCTCCCATAGCTGGATCAGGGCATCGCAGATCTCACGACCATAGCGGCAGTGCCGGGACCGAGCCGGATCCGGACAGTCGCCACGCAACTCGTCCACCTGCCGGTCGCCCCAACCCGACAGCAAGCGAATGGCATGCTTGCGATGGTAGCCCGTCACCGCCGCGAACTCGTCCAGGATCCGCGACTGCTCCGACCGAGTCGCCCCTCCATACCGCGTGCTCACCGCCGCCAGAAGCTCAGTCCGTCCTGCTATGCTGATCCGCCATGCCATCCATTTGCTTCCCGAACTCGCGTCCCTCGGTAGCAAACCACCTGAGGCAACGACGCGGGCCGGTAGCAATCAACGTGAGGCAATGCAGGATGCGAAGACGCTGTCGCGGTTGAGGTGGGGCAGGAAGTGGCGCAGCACG
>CAXTOB010000206.1:0-10168 GCA_964245505.1 uncultured Acetobacteraceae bacterium
GTGTTTAGACGACTTTAACCTCAAAGGGCGGCAGCAGATCCGGCGCCTCGAACTCCACTACCCACAGGTCGGGGTCCCTGCCGACCTGCCGGGCAACGTAGGCGTCGGCAGCGGCCTGGTCCACCGGCGCCGGCCCGGTGGCGCGCAGCCAGGACACATCGCCTTCGCCCACGCGCACCTGGGACAGAACGCATAGGCCCTCGCGCCCGCGGAGCACCAGCAGCACGCCGCCGGCATCGGAGTCGCCGGAACGAAGCACGGCGCCGGGCCGCCCGTCCACGTCGCCCATGCGGAGCGCCATCTGCACCCACAGCTTCGCCTTTATCCGTGGTGCAGACATTCCGCTTCCTTCATTGTCGCCGCGACACTAACCCATGCGAGGTCCCGATGCTGCGCTTGAAATTGCGCCTGGTCGTCTTTGCCGCCCTGATTTGCTGCACGGCGGCCCAGGCGGCCGACAAGGTGGCGTTTGGCCTGGATTGGCGGGCAGAGGCCGAATACGGCGGCTACTACCAGGCCCAGGCCACCGGCATCTATGCCCGGCATGGCCTGGATGTCAGCATCCGCCAGGGCGGGCCGCAGGTGAACCAGGCGCAGTTGCTGCTGGCCGGGCGGCTCGACTTCAACCTGGCGTCCAACAGCTTCCTGGCGCTGAACTTCGTGCGTGAGGACCTGCCGTTCGTGGCCGTTGCCGCGATGTTTCAGCGCGACCCGGCCATCCTGCTGGCGCATCCGGGCGCCGGCCATGACAGTTTCGAGGCGCTGCGCGGCGCACCGATCATGATCGGCGCCGACAGCCGGGTGGGCTGGTGGAACTTCCTGCGGGCGCGATTCGGCTACACGGATGCGCAGATCAGGCCCTATACCTTCAACTTGGCGCCGTTCCTGGCGGATAAGGGGGCGGTGCAGCAGGGCTACCTGGGCAGCGAGCCGTTCCTGGTGCGCGAGGCCGCCGGGTTCGATCCCGTGGTGCTGCTGCTGGCCGATGCCGGGTTCAGCGGCTATGGCAGCCTGATCACCGCCAGCACGAAGCTGGTGGAGGGCAACCCTGACCTGGTGCAGCGCTTCCTGGACGCCTCCATTGAGGGCTGGGTGTCCTACCTGCATGGCGACCCGGCGCCGGGCAACGCGCTTATCAAGAAGGACAACCCCGAGATGACCGACGCGCTGTTGGAGTATGGCCGGGCGGCGTTGCGGGACCGGGGCATCCTGGAATCCGGCGATGCGGCGTCGGGGGGGATCGGCGCGATGACCGGTGCGCGGTGGGCGGATTTCTTCGGGGTGATGTCTGGCCAGGGGCTGTATCCCGCCGGGCTGGACGTGCGGCGGGCCTATACGCTGCGTTTCGTGAACAAGGGCGTGGGCGTGGGGACGAAGTAGCGGCGGGGTGCTGTGCCGTTCCCTTGTAGGCGTGGTCGTTGCGGGCTGCTTGCGGCGGGGCAACCCAGCGGTCGCACGTGCAGCCCTGTGTATCCTTGGGTTGCCGTGGCGCTGCGCACCTCACGATGACAGTTGGTGGGCAGGTGGATGGTGCCGACCCGGTTCTCACGGTTCCGCTCCTGACGGTGCAGGGCGCCGGCCGCCAGTTTCCGAACGGCACGGTGGCGCTGGACGGCGTGTCGCTGCAGGTCGGCGCCGGGGAGGTTGTGGCGCTGCTGGGGCCGTCTGGATGTGGCAAGAGCACCCTGCTGCGGTTGATCGCCGGGCTGGACCGGCCGGACCGGGGCGCCGTCGTTTGGAGCGCGGGGGCGCCGGCGCCGGGCAGCATCGGCTATGTGTTCCAGGACGCGACCTTGTTGCCCTGGGCGTCGGCGGCGGAGAACGTGCGCCTGCCGTTGCGCCTGCGCGGCCAGCCGGCGGCGCGGTCGATGCCGCTGGTGCAGGCGGCGCTGGACCGGGTGGGGCTGGGCGGCTTCGGCGGTGCCCGCCCGCGTGAGCTGTCCGGCGGGATGCGGATGCGGGTCAGCATCGCCCGCGCCCTGGTGGCCCGGCCGCGCCTGCTGCTGATGGACGAGCCGTTCGCCGCCCTTGATGAGTTCACCCGGCATGCCCTGCAGGAGGACTTGCTGGCGCTGCAACGCCAGGAGGGGTGCAGCGTGGTATTCGTCACGCACTCGATCTACGAGGCCGCGTTCCTTGCGCGCCGGGTCGTGCTGATGTCGCCAAGGCCAGGGCGGATTGTGGGGGTGCTGGACGCGCCGCGGCTGCCGGATGCGGGCCGGCGGCTCCATCCGGACTATGCCGCCTTTGTCGCGCGTATCACCGGTGCGATGGCGGAGGCGCGGGCGGCGTGAAGGCAACATGGTGCTTCCTGCTCCCTCTCCCTCCGGGAGAGGGTTGGGGTGAGGGAAGCCGAGCAGGGCTGACCCATCTGGTTTTTGCACGCGTTGCCTCCCTCACCCCGACCCTGTCCCGGAGGGAGAGGGAGCAGGGTGGCGCTCTTTGCGGACGCAGGTGGACGGGAGCCGCCGCATGAAGGCAGCACCACTGTTGTTCGGCTTGCTGGCGCTGCTGCTATGGGAGGCCGGCGTGCGCCTCAGCGGGGTGCCGTCTTACGTGCTGCCGGGGCCGCTAGCGGTCGGGCGGGCGTTCCTGGCCGATCCCCTGCTGCTGCTGGGCGCACTGGGGGCGACGCTGGCGGTCACGGTGACGGCGCTGCTGGCGAGCTGCGTGGTCGGCGTGGCTCTGGCCGGGCTGATGGCGGCGAGCCCGTTGCTGCGGGCGGCGGCGCTGCCCTGGGCGGTGGCGCTGCAGGTGACGCCGGTGGTGGCCATCGCGCCGCTGATCATCGTGTGGGTTGGCGACCCCTTCGCCTCGCTCGTGGTGTGCGCGACGGTGGTGGCGTTCTTTCCGGTGTTCTCCAACACCGCGGCCGGGCTGGCGTCGGCGCCGCCGGAGCTGGTGGACCTGTTCCGGCTGAATGGTGCGGGGCGGTGGCAGACGCTGCGGCTGCTGCGCCTGCCGGCCGCGGTGCCGGGGTTCCTGGCGGGATTGCAGGTGTCGGGCGGCCTGGCGCTGGTGGGCGCCGTGGTGGCGGAGTTCGTGGCGGGGTCGGGCGGCTTCGCGTCCGGGCTGGCCTACCGCATCCTGGAGGCGGGATACCGGCTGCAGGTCCCGCGGATGTTCGCGGCGCTGGCGCTGCTGGCGGTGGCGGGGATCGTCATTAACGCCGTGCTGGGAGCGCTGGGAGCCTGGGTGATGCGCCGGCGGTGACGGGAGGCTTGAAGGAACCGCCTAAGCAAACCTATGGAGGTTTGCGCACAGATGAAAAACCAAGCAGGCTTGCGTGGACTGGCACGGCCGCAGGCCATCTGTGTGACAGGCCGCGCAAGCCTGCTTAGTGTCGCCAGAACAGCCGGGACAGCGCTGGAGCATGACGACGATGGCCGACCTGAAATCACTGACCCCCGCCCAGCGCGCCTATGAGGAGAAGCGCGCAGCAAAAGCTGGCAAGTCGCTGGAAGCGTGGCTGGACCAGAAGGCCAAGCGCGCCGCCGAGGAGGCCAAGGCCGCCGCTCCCCCGCCACCGCCGAAGAAGCCCGGCCTGATCTCCCGCCTGCTAGACCGCGCACATAAACCGCTGAAGTGATGTGTTTCCTGCTCCCTCTCCCTCCGGGAGAGGGTCGGGGTGAAGGGGTCTTGGCTGCGGAGCGGGGCGCTGTCCGCGCTGCCTGCGCTGCGCTTGACCGGGCCAGGGACGGTGCTTGCCTACCCCCTCACCCCGACCCTCTCCCGGAGGGAGAGGGAGAAGCGGGCGTTTCCTGCTGATCTCGCGGCCCCTTGCCGTCCACGCCGATTGGAGCATGGACCCGCGCAAGCGTTGGATGGCCTTAGCCATGCCGGTGGCAGGCGGCTGGACCGTTGAAGTCGTGCCGGTCGGCGAACTAGCCACCCTCCTGTCCCGGCTGCTGGTCCGGGCGTGCGGCGGAGCGGTCGCGCTCGGCTTGGATTGCCCCATTGGCCTGCCGCGGGCCTATGCCGCGTTGCTTAACGGCGGCGTGGCGGATTTTCTGGCCTTCCTTCATAACCTTACGGCAGCGTCGGACTTTTTCAGGGTGTGCGACGACCTGGATGAGGTCACCCTGGGGCGGCCCTTCTATCCCCGGCACGGCCAGGCCGGAATGACGCGCGCCGCGTTCGCTGCCCGGCTTGGGCTGGAGGCTGCTGGGTTGTCTCGCGCCTGCGACCGCGTCACCGCGGACCGTCCGGCTGGGGCGCCGCTGTTCTGGACACTGGGCGCCAACCAGGTCGGCAAGGCCGCGGTCACGGCCTGGCGGGACCTGCTGCTGCCGGCGCTGGCTGGCCCGGCGCCCCCGGCGTTGTGGCCGTTCGAAGGGAGGCTTCAGGACCTGCTGGCGCCGGGCCGGGTCGCGGTCGCCGAGTGCTACCCGGCAGAAGCAATGCGGCAGCTCGGCCTTCGCATGAACGGCAGCAAGCGGCGCCATGCCGACCGGATCGCGCTAATGCCGGCGCTGCGGGACCGATTGGCGACGCTGGATGCCCGGCCGAACCTGGCGCTGGATGCGATGCTCGATGCCGGCCTGGGCGCCGACGCGGCTGGGGAGGACCGGCTGGATTGCCTGCTGGGACTGCTAGGGCTGCTGCAGGTGCTGATTGGACGCCGGGCCGACGCGGTTCCGGACGACGCCTGGGTGCGGCGGTGGGAAGGGTGGGTGCTGGGGCAAGCAGGGTAGCGCTGGCTGCCGGCAGGTATTCCGGCCGTTGGGCCGTGACGTGGGCGACCTGATGCCGGTCCTTGCCCACGGCACATCTGGCGGTGGTTGCTATTCACCGGCCCATCGGGACATTCGAGCCTAAGTACGATTGCGCGGCCCGTCACGCGGGTGGCCTGCGGCCGTGCCGTGCCGCACGAGCCTGCTTAGCTGCACATCTGTGCGCAAGGCTTCAGCGGTCTGCCTAGCCGACATATCATAACACTTAAGGGAGGTTACGCCGTCGTTCCATTCCTTTACCAAATGCGGTCTGTAACGCCCAACCGGGCACAGCCGGGACCATATACGCCGCATGACGATGCACCAACCCGGGCAGCCTTCTTCCGGCGGACAAGTCATCCAGATGCTGGTGCTCACGGTATTTGGGCTGATTGGGACCACGGTGGGGATCGTGGTCCTGCTATACATGATCCAAGGGCCGGGAGCACCGGCCACCGCACCGCCCGGACCGCGTCAGGCTAATGTTGCGATGGCTGCTCCGCCGGCTGCCTCCCCATCCGTTGGTTATGCGCCATCAGCCGGCGTGGGACGCCCGTTGCCGATGCCGGCGCCAAACCATCAGGTTTCAGCGCAGCGCGCGGGGAATGGCAATTTCTATCTCGATGCGGCCGTGAACGGCATTACAATCCACACGGTGTTCGATACCGGCGCTAGTTGGGTTGCATTGCGCGCAGAAGACGCGGGACGGATTGGCATCGCCGTAAACGGGCTCACTTATAACGTTCCTGTCAACACCGCGAACGGCACGTCTTACGTTGCACCCGTAATGCTGGATACGATCCAGGTGGGCGACATCATCGTTCACAACGTAGTTGGTGCGGTGTCGAAGCCGGGAACTCAGACCGTGACCCTGCTTGGTCAGACATTCATGTCCAAGCTCGCCGGGTATCGTTTCGAGGATGGCAACCTGATCCTGCAAGGCCACTAATCGGCGGGAAGCCTGGCCGCATCAGGAAGGCAGCGAAGCTTGCGCCAGGGCGGCTGGTGATACAGGTTCGTAATGTCGGCGGTCCAAACTGGTTTCAGCTTAAGGCGAAGTGTGGTCCACTGTAATGCAGCACGGAGCCGCGGCGGTAAGCGCTGGCGCTTTTCCACCTTGGTTCCTCCCTCACCTGCTTATGAAAAGCCGGCCCTCAGGCCAGGAAGTCCGCCGCCGCCCGCGATAGCGCCTGCACTCCCAGCCCGATGCACGCCTCATCCGGCTGGTAGCCGCTGTTGTGCAGCTTGTCGTGGCGTCCCGGCTGGCCCGAGCCGACGCCCAGGTGCGCGGACGGCGCCAACTGCGCCATGAAGGCGAAGTCCTCGCCGCCCATGCTCGGCTCGCTTTCCTCGACCACGTCGCCGAACTGCGCGCGCACGCTCGCGACGGTGCGGTCCAGCATGCCATCGTCGTTAACCAGGGCGGGGACGCCGCGCTCGTAACTCACCTCGCAGCGCACGCGCATTCCGACGTCCAGCCCGGCGCAGAGGCGGCTGATCGCCGCCTCCGCCACGTCCTGCGCCTCTGCATGCAGGGTACGGACGGTGCCGCGGATGAGACAGGAATCTGGGATGATGTTGTGCACGGTGCCGGCATGGATGGCGCCGACGGTGACGACGCAGGGATGCCTGGGCTTCTGCTCACGCGACACCACCGTCTGCAGCTGCGTGATCAGGTGTGCCGCGGCGACGATGGGGTCCACCGCGTCGTAGGGGTGCGCGGCATGGCCGGACCGCCCTGACACCGTGATGTCGAACCGGTCGGACGCCGCCAGGCAGGCCCCGCGGGCATAGGAGAAGCTGCCGACGGGATGGTCCGGGTAATTGTGGAAGCCGAGCGCCGCATCCACGCCTTCCATCACGCCATCGGCGATCATAGCGGGCGCGCCGCCCAGCGTTTCCTCTGCCGGCTGGAACAGCAGGCGGACGGTGCCGGACAGCGACGGCGCCATGCCTTGCAGAACCGCGGCGACGCCCAGCAGGGTGCTGGTGTGGATGTCGTGGCCGCAGGCGTGCATCTTGCCGGGAGCCGTGCTGGCAAACGGGAGCCCTGTTTGCTCGTGGATCGGCAGCGCGTCCATGTCGGCGCGTATGGCAAGCGTGGGGCCAGGGCGCCCGCCGGTGATGGTGCCGACCACGCCGGTGCGGCCGACGTCGGTCCGGTGCGGGATGCCCAGCCGGGCGAGTTCGGCGGCGACGATGCCGGCGGTCCGCACCTCCTCGAACCCCAGTTCGGGATGGGCATGGAGGTCGCGGCGTATGGCGACCAAGTGCGGCTCGATCCCTGCGGTGGCCTCGGCGATGGCGGATTGCAGGTCGTTGTGCCGGGTGGCGGACATCGGAAAGCCTCGTGCAGGTGCAAAGTGGGCATCATGCTGACCCGGCTGGACCGCGACAAGGAGAAACCGGCTGGGCACGCACCGGTGATGCGGGGTGTTCCGCAGGGAGCGGAATAGGTTGACGCGGGATGGCATGAGGCGTGCATAGTTGTAGCGACGCATACTCACATTCCAGGGAGCGGTTTTGCATGATCACACGTCGCACAGCCATCACCGCCACGGCCGCCACGCTGCTGGCCTCGCGCGCCGCCTATGCCGCCGACAAGGTCCTCAAGGTCGGCGTGGATCTGTCCTTCACCGGCGCCGATGCCACCAATGCCGAGCGGATCGGCAACGGCGCCATCATGGCGTTCGAGGAGGCGAATGCCGCGAAGACGGTCAAGGGCTACACGTTCCAGCTCGTGAAGCTGGACGACGCGACCGCGACCGCCGGGCAGTATGACCCGGCGCAGGCCGCGACCAACGCCCGCACCATGGTGAGCGACCGGAGCTACGTCGCCGCCCTCGGGCCGCAGATGTCCGGCGCGGGCAAGGCGATGGCGCCGATCCTGAGCCAGGGGAACCTGGCGATCATCACCCCGTCCTCCACCAACCCGGACCTGACGGACCCCAAGTTCGCGGCGCAGTATCGCCCGGCGGGCAAGGCGATCTACTTCCGCACAGTGACGACGGACGCCTTCCAGGGGCCGAACATGGCCAACTACATGGCCGATACGCTCAAGGTGAAGAGCATCTATATCCTGGATGACTCCGGGGCCTACGGCGTGGGCCTGGCCGACGCCTTCCAGGGCCAGGCGGAGAAGAAGGGGATCAAGGTGCTCGGCCGCGACCGGCTGGATCCCAAGGCGGCGGACTACTCGTCCGTGCTGACCAAGATCAAGGGGTTGGACGCGCAGGCGCTGTATTACGGCGGGGTGGCGCAGGCCGGCGTCAAGCTGGCCAAGCAGGCTTATGACATTATCCCCGACGTCATCAAGGCGGGCGGGGACGGGGTTGAAAGCTCCGACTTCCTCAGCGGCGCCGGCTTCCCCGCCGTCGAGGGCTGGTATGCTACCGTCGCCTCCCCGCACGTGACGGAGGACCCGAAGACCAAGGGGTTCAGCGACAAGTACTTCGCCCGCTTCAAGCAGCGCCCGGATGATTACACGATTGCCTGCTATGTCGGCGCGGAGGTCATCATCGAGGCGGTGAAGCGCGTGGCGGCCACGGGCAAGGACGTGACGCGGGCTGCGGTGCGGGATGCGATCCAGGGGGTGAAGCTGCCGGATACGCTGCTAGGTCCGATTGAGTTCGACCAATATGGCGACCTCAAGAACAAGATTATCAGCGTGTTCAAGATCACCAAGGACGCCGAGAAGCCGCTCGGCGACCCGGACGCGCAGTACAAGTATGTCGGCGTGGCGCCGATGGCCTGACCCCTGCGGCACCGTCCCGTGACCCATCATCGCGAGCCGCCCCGGCGGCGTGGCGCCCCACGGTTGCAGGGGTGGTCCTCGTCGGCCTTTGACTTCAACGGCGCTGCCCGCCTCGCGATGATGGGCAGCTTTTTGTTCCCTCTTCCTCCAGGAGAGGGTCGGGGTGAGGGGGTGGGCGAGCACCTCACTTGGGTAGGTGGGGCTGCGCGCCGGCGGGACTGGCAGGTCCCGGCTTGGCAACCAAGACCCCCTCACCCCGGCCCTTTCCCGGAGGGAGAGGGAGAAGCAAGCAGCCGTCTATCCCGGCACATGGGCGCAGCCCGATGACGGCAACTGACCTTCTCGTCCAGCAGTTAATCAACGGGCTTAGCCTGGGGGCGATGTATTCGCTCCTGGCGCTCGGCTTCACCCTGGTTTACGGCATTGCCGAGCTGATCAATTTCTCCCACTTCAACGTGTTCATGGTCGGCTCCATGGTCGCCATGCTGACGTTGCAGTCCTTCGGGCTGGTGGGCCAGGAGACTATCTTGAGCGGCCTGCCGCTGATCGGCGTGCTGGCCGCAGGGTTCGCGGTCTCCATGCTGGTGTGCGGCGGCATCGGCGTGGGGATCGAGCGCTTTCTGCTCCGCCCGCTGCGCGGCGTCGTCGGGCCGGCGGCGATGATCACCACCATCGGCGTGTCCTACGTGCTGTTCAACGTCGTGCTGCTTACGCTGGGGTCGGACAGCAAGAACTTCCCCAATCCGCTGCCGCCCACCGTGTTCCACATCGGCGGCGCGGTGCTGCGGTTGAAGGAGATCCTGACCTGGGCCATGGCGCTGCTACTGATGGGCGCGCTGACGTACTTCGTCCGCTACACCCGGCTGGGCAAGGCGATGCGCGCCACCGCGCAGGACCCGGAAGCCGCGCGGATGATGGGGGTGGAGGTGGACCGGGTGGTGATGACCGCCTTCTTCCTCGGCTCGGCGCTGGCCGGGGCGTGCGGGATGATCTTCGGGCTGTATTACAACCTGGCCAAGGTGGACATTGGCTTCGCCGCGGGCCTGCGGGCGTTCACCGCGGCGGTGCTGGGCGGCATCGGCAACGTGCCCGGCGCCATGGTGGGCGGGGTGCTGATCGGCTTGATCGAGGCATTGAGCGGCCAGGTGCTGGGCGCGGCCTGGACGGACGTAGTGATCTTCGGACTGCTGGTGGTGGTGCTGGTGGTGCGGCCTGCAGGGCTGCTGGGGCGCCTGGCGCCGAACAAGTCATAGGAGGCAGGCATGGCCGTCGCACTTCCTGCGGTCCTCCGCAACATGCCGCCGGCACGGCGACGCGCCCTAGGGCTGTTCCTGCTCGCGATCCTGCTGCTGCTGTTCCCCATCGTCATGGACGACGATGCGATGGTGGACAGCGCGGCCAACGCCCTGTCCTACGCGACGCTGGCGCTGGGGCTGAACATTGTGGTGGGGTTCGCCGGGCTGCTGGACCTTGGGTATGCGGCGTTCTTCGCCATCGGTGCCTATTACTACGGCATTTTCACCAGCTTCCAGGTAATGCCGCATTGGAGCGACGCCTGGGCGCCGCTGGCATTCCTGGGCCTGGTCGAGAAGATGAACCAGGGCGGGCCGGACCTGGTCCACTTCACGCTGTCGTTCTGGCTGGCGCTGCCGACGGCGGCGGTGGTCAGTGCGCTGTTCGGCGTGCTGTTCGGGGCGCCGAC
>CAXTOB010000206.1:10178-10570 GCA_964245505.1 uncultured Acetobacteraceae bacterium
CCTGGCCATCGTGACGCTTGGGTTCGGCGAGATCGTGCCGATCGTGGCGCGCAACGTGGACAGCGTGACCAACGGCGCCGCCGGGCTGAACGGGATACAGGCGCCGCAGCTGTTCGGCTACAACTTCGGCGTGGACTCGGTGCCTTACTACTACGTGGGGCTGGGGCTGGTCGCGCTGCTGATCTTCGTGTCCATCAGGCTGCGGGACAGCCGGGTGGGCCGGGCCTGGATGGCAATCCGCGAGGACGAGACCGCGGCCAACGCGATGGGCGTGAACCCCGTGCGGTTCAAGCTGCTGGCGTTCGCTATCGGCGCGGCGTTCGCCGGCATGACGGGGGTGTTCTTCGTCGCCAAGCTGCAGACCGCAACCCCGGAGATGTTCAACTTCAACG
>CAXTOB010000207.1:0-10421 GCA_964245505.1 uncultured Acetobacteraceae bacterium
CCTTGAAGCCCACCCAGGCGCCGGACGCGCGCGACGCCGCCCAGCCCCACAGGCCGAACGGCACGTAGTCGGCAATGCCGGCGGGATGGATGACCGGCATGGACCAGGCGATCAGGGCGCCGTCCGATTGGTGCGACATGGAGGAGGACGCGCAGCCGTGATCGTCCCCCGCCACCACCAGCACGCCGCCGTGGGGCGAGGAGCCGTAGGCGTTGCCGTGCTTGATCGCGTCGCCGGAGCGGTCCACGCCCGGTCCCTTGCCGTACCACAGCGCGAACACGCCGCCGACGGTCCGATCAGGATCGGTCTCCACCTTTTGCGTGCCCATCACCGCCGTAGCGCCCAGGTCCTCGTTGATGGCCGGCAGGAACCGGATCTTCGCGGCGGCCAGCGCGTCCCTGGCACGCCACATCTCCTGGTCCACCGCGCCCAGCGGCGAGCCGCGGTAGCCGCTGACGAACCCGGCCGTGTCCAGCCCGGCCACCCGGTCCCGCGCCGCCTGCGCCAGCACCATGCGGACTAGCGCCTGCGTGCCGGTCAGGTAAACCCGCCCAGGCTGCTCCGGCGCCGGGTCCAGGTAGCGGTTCTGCAACTCGTAGCGCAGGTCCAGCTTGCCCATGTGCAACCCCCGTTCGAGGCATCGGACCATGCCGGGGCAGAAAAGACTTGCCTGTTTGGGTCTGATGAGCCTGTCATTGCGGCATGAGCATTTGCCAAAACACGGCAGCAGCCGCATGAACGTGCCTCTCGACGGGTTTGAGCGCCGCATCTTGCACGCGCTGCAAAGCGATGGGCGCCTGAGCGTCAACGACCTCGCCGAGCGGATCAGCCTGTCCACCAGCCCCACCTGGCGGCGGGTGCGCGCACTGGAGGACAAGGGCGTCATCCGCCGCTACGTCGCGCTGCTGGACCCGGAGAAGGCCGGCGTGCCGCAATGCGTGTTCACCCACGTGACGCTGGTCAAGCACGACCGGGGCGCCCTGGCGGCGTTCGAGGCCGCCGTGCTGACCCGGCCCGAGGTGCTGGAATGCTACGCCACCACCGGCGACGCGGACTACCTGCTGCGGGTCATGGTCCCGGACACCGCCGCGTTCGAGCGCTTCCTGCAGGAGGCCATGTTCACCCAGCCGGCCGTGCAGCACGTCCGCAGCAACTTCGCATTGCGGCAAGTGAAGTACGAAACCGCCATCGCGGTCGGCTGATTGCCAGCGTCGAACGGAGCGGAAGTTCGGCAGTCCGACCATTGTACCCGATTTGGATGGCGAACGCGCGGCGACGTCCACCCAGCGTCCTGACCCATGGCCCGCCGGCGAACCTTGCTGAATAAACGCCCAGGATGGCGCCAGTTGTCCAGCCCGGCCGAGTGCCGCTCCTTATCCGGGAACGCTGCCCAGATTGAGCGTGATACGTGTGGCCATACCCTATCAGTTCGCCTGATACGCCGCTCAACCGGTTAGGCCATTTCGTAAAGTAATTGACCTGCATCGCCATGCGGATAGGCTTCCCTAAACGCAGCGTGTGGGTGCCAAGCCTGCAATGAACTGCATTGGGGGAGGCCAGCCTGCCGTGGACAACGCATCCCATCTGAAGATTGGTGCTGCCGTGCCTCTCCGCAGCCGGACCTACTTCCTCGTGCTGCTGACAGCGGCGTTCGTCCTGAACTTCTTCGACCGCTCCATCGTCAACGTGCTCCTCGACTCCATCAAGGCGGAACTCAAGCTGTCCGACACCGCGCTCGGGTTCATTGCGGGGCTGGGCTTCGCCCTCCTGTACGCGGTGCTCGGCATCCCATTGGCCCGACTGGCTGACGTGCGCGGGCGACGGGGCGTGATCGCCTTCGGCATCGCGCTGTGGAGCCTGGCGACGGCCCTGGGCGGCCTTGCGCAGTCCGGGGCGCAACTGGCGCTCGCCCGCACGGGCGTGGGCATCGGCGAGGCCGCGGGAACGGCCCCTGCCATCGCCATGATGTCCGAGTTCTTCACCAAGGACGAACGGCCCCGGGCGCTCAGCATCCTGAACCTGGGCGTGCCGCTGGGCATCTTCTTCGGAATCCTGGTGGGCGGCCTGGCGAACCACTGGCTCGGCTGGCGGGCGGCGCTGTTCATCGCCGGCGTACCCGGCCTGGCCGTCGCCGGCCTGCTGGCGACAGCCGGCCCGACGCCGCAGGTGGCGGACCCAACCGGGTACCGCGTCCCCGATTTGGTGGAGGGCATCGGGGTGACGCTCCGCTTCCTGTTCTCCCAGCCTTCCTATGTGCTCGGCATCACGGGCAGCTTCTTCAGCGGCTTCGCGCTCAACGGGCTGTTCGTCTGGTCGCCGTCGCTGTTCGCCCGGGTACACGGGATGGCGCCGTCCCAGGTTGGGCTGTATGTAGGCTCAATGCTCGGGCTGTGCGGCGCGGCCGGGGTGCTGGCCGGGGGCGCGGTGGTCACTCGTTTCGGCCGTGGCGACGACAGGTGGAAGGCCGGGGAGCCGGCGGCGGCGTGCCTGCTGTCCGCGCCGTTCCTGATCGCCCTGCCGCTGGTGCAGTCTGCTGGCGTGGCGCTGGCCTGCCTCGGCTTTGGGTCGTTCCTGCTGATGTCGCTGCTCGGGCCGATCTACTCGGTCTATCAGGCGGTCGCCCGGCCACGGATGCTGTCCTTCGCCACGGCCATCCACAACCTGCTCGGCACCATCGGGGGGCTTGGCATGGGCGCGCTGCTGGTCGGGATGATGTCGGACTACCTGACGCCGCACTACGGCAAGGAGGCGATCCGCTACGCGATGCTGGTCCCGATCGGGTGCGTGTTCCCGGCGGCGCTGCTTTATGGCCTGGCGACGCGTGTGATCAACCGTGACGCCCGGCGCGTCCTGGACGACCCCGCGCAGGCCGTGGTCCTCGGCGCGGACGCCCCGGCGCTGTAACGGCGTTCAGCCCTCTGGCGCCAAGGGCAGCCCCGCCAGGAACCGGGCGCGGGCCGCCGCCGCGGACTGGAGGAACGCCTGGTCGCCCCCAGCCGCCACGAAGCGCGCGCCCAGGGCCAGCAGGCGCTTCGCCGACGCCTCGTCATACAGGCCGCCCACCCCCATCGCGCAGCCTGCCCCGCGGCAGGCGGCCGCGACCACCGTTAAGGCGTCCCACATGGCAGGGTCAGTCAACTGGCCGGGCCTGCCGATGCCGATGCTGAGGTCGGCCGCGCCGACGAACAGGACGTCTATGCCGGGCACGGCCGCGATCTCCGCCGCGTTGGCCAGCCCCTCGGCGGTCTCGATCATCGCCGCAACCAGGATCTCGCCGTTGGTCTGCGCCAGCGCGTCGGCCAGGGGCGGCACCGGGCTGTCGAAGTGGGCAGTGCCGGCACCCCAACTGCGCTGGCCCTGGGGCGCGTAGCGGCACGCTGCCACGATGCGGCGGGCATCCGCCGCGGTGCCGACGTTCGGGATCAACACGCCCTGCGCGCCGCAATCCAGCACGCGGGCGGCCTCGTGCAGGGCCTCCGCCTTGACCCTCGCAATCGGTGTGACGCCAGCTGGCAGGGCCGCCAGGCAGATTTGCGCCGCCTCTGACAGCGACATGGCCCCGTGCTCCATGTCAATTGCCATCCAGTCGTAGCCGCACGACCGGGCGATCCGGGCGATGCCGACGTTGCGGACCAGGCTGACGCTGATCCCAATCGCAAGCTGGCCCGACCGGATCTTCCCGAGCGTTGTGTTCCTGACGACGCCCACGCGGTCCTCCACGGCGCCTTGCAGGCGGCGCCCCAGCAAACGTACGGCCGGTTCGGGCCGGCAGCCAATACAGGTCAGAGAAGTGGGACAGCCAAGCTGCCCGCACACCGTCCAGGGCGCTGATACGTGCTGGCTATCATCGGGCGCGCCCGGATAGTAATGGGCGCGACGGGCGGCCTTGGCTCAAATGCTGGCGCAGGAAGGAGAAACGACCTATGTTCCAGGCCCCGCCAGTGCTCGCCACCACGCTCGTCGCCAAGCTGCCGGACTCGGCGCGCGTTACCGGACGGACCTCCGGGCGTTATGCCAACCGGCCTCTCTACCTCGAAGGCCCGGCGATGGCGCGGGACGGCACGCTCTACTTCACTGACGTGCCCTGGGGGCGCATCTTCACGATGACGCCAGACGGCACGGTGTCGCTGTTCCTGGAGTATGACGGCGAGCCGAACGGGATGAAGTTCCACCGCGACGGCCGGCTGTTCGTCGCCGACTACAGCCACGGGATCATGGCCATCGACACAGCGACCAAGCGCATGACCCCCTACCTCGAACGTATCGGCAACGAGCGCCTGCGCGGGCCGAACGACTTGGTGTTCGCGGGGAACGGCGACCTCTACTTCACCGACCAGGGCAACAGCGACATCCTGCGCCCGCACGGCCGGGTTGTCCGCGTCCGTGCCAACGGACAGGCGGAAGTGCTGATGCGGAACATCCCGTCGCCCAACGGCCTTGTCCTCAGCCCGGACGAGCAATGGCTGTACCTGGCCGTCACGCGGACGAACTGCATTTGGAAGGTGCCGCTGAAGGTGCCGCCGGGCCTGGTGCCGGACGAGCCAGTCGGCACCACCGGCGTGTTCGTGCAAATGTCGGGCGGCACCGGGCCGGACGGGCTGGCGGTGGACTCGGCCGGCAACCTCATCGTGGCGCACACTGGCATGGGGTGCCTGTGGGTGTTCTCGCCGGTCGGGGAGCCGCTGTACCGCGTCAACAGCTGCGCCGGGCTGTCCATTTCCAACGTGACGTTCGGCGGGCCGGAATATCGCACGATGTTCATCACGGAGTCCGCCACAGGCTCGATCCTGTCGGTGGAGATGCCGCATCCAGGCCAGCGCCTGTTTTCCCACATGGACTAGGGCATGCCGCCATGACCGCCGCCCCAGCCCATGACGGCGACGCGCTGCTGCGGCGGCTGGAGCTGCGGCACCTGCGCTACTTCGTGGCGGTCGCGGAGGAACTGAGCTTCCGCCGCGCGGCGCAGCGCCTGCACATCAGCCAGCCGCCGCTGACGACCCAGATCCAGCAACTGGAGCAGTTGCTGGAAGCGCGGCTGTTTGAGCGCAATAAGCAGCGCGTCTTGCTGACGGTCGCGGGACGGGAACTGCTTGGGCACGCGCGCCGGATGCTCAGCGAGGTCGCGGGCCTAAAGGGGCTGGTCGCCAACGCGGCCCACGGCACCGGCGGGGAGTTGCGGATCGGCTACACGGAGTCCGCCATCCACGTCGGCCAGGTGCTGCAATCCATCCAGGGCTTCCGGCTGCAACGGCCCGGCGTCGTGCTGACGCTGCGCCCCCTGCCCTCCATGCAGCAACTGGTGGCGCTGGAGCGGGCGGAGTTGGATGTCGGCTTCATCTGGGCCTTGCCGGACCGGATCGCGGGCGCCCTCGACCCCGCGCTGGTGCTGCACGAGCCGATGGTCGCGGCGTTGCCGCGCGGGCATCCGCTGGGCAAGGGCGCCGGGCTGGTCGCCCTGGCCGCGCTGGCGCAGGAGCGGTTTGTGATGGTTGCGCGGGACAACGGGACGCTGATGTTCCGGACCGTAGTACGGCTCTGCCAGGATGCCGGCTTCACGCCGGAGATCGCCTACGAGGCGCCGGACCTCGCCTCCGTCCTCGGCCTGGTCGCGAGCAGTGCCGGCATCGCAGTCGTGCCGGGCGCGATGACCTGCTTCAAGGCCCCGGGCGTGACCTACCGGCCCATCGGGAACGACACCTGCCGGATCGGCCTGCACTGGGTGTCCCGCCGCGGGGACACGTCGCCGCTGGTTCTGGCGCTGCGGGACGCCTTGCTGAGCCTTACGCACCCCACTATGGCGACACCTGCTCCACTCGTGGCAGCGCCGGGCGCCGGGCGGTCATCAGCGACACGGCCACGCCGACGGCAAACGCCAGCGGCACGCTGACCACGGCCGGATTTTGCAGCGGGAACATCGCCGCCGCGTTGTGCAGGATGCCGACCTGGACCAGCGGCGACAGCACGATCAGCACCAGGCTGGACACCAGGCCCGTCGCCATGCCCGCGACGATACCGGCAGCCGTGCGCCGCCGCCAGCACAGGGCCAGCAGCAGCGCAGGGAAGTTGGCGCTGGCCGCGACGGAGTAGCCCAGGGCCGACAGAAAGCCGATGTTCTGCCCCAAGCACAGCACCGTCAGGCCCAGCGCCACCGCCACCAGCACGGCCGTGGCAGCCCGGCCTACGATGAGCTGCTCGCGCGGCGGCACCGGCCCGCGACGGAACGTCGTGACCCACAGGTCCTGCGTCAGCGACGCCGATCCCGCCATGACCAGCCCGGTGACGACGGCGAGGATGGTGGCCAGGGCGATGGCGGAGATCGACCCCAGCAGCGCATCGCCGCCCAGGGCCTTGGCCAGCAGCGGCAGGGCCATGTTGCCGCCGGGATCGGCTTGGCGGATCGCGTCGCCGCCGACGATCACCATGGCAGCGAAGCCCAGGACCAAGACGATCAGGTGGAACACGACGATCAGCCCGATCCCCATGAACACGGACCGCTGCGCCGCGGCCGGGTTCGTCACCGTGTTCAGCCGCATGAGGATGTGGGGCATGCTGGCGTTGCCGAGCGCCAGGCCGAGCAGGATGGACAGCGTGTCGAACGGGTTCACGAACAACCGGCCCGGCACGACGGCTGCCGGCCCGCGCATGCCGACTGCCGTGTCGAGAAGGTGGATCGGGTTGAACCCGAAGCGCGCCAGGGCCAGCAGCGCCACCAGCCCGGCAACCAGGATCATCAGCGACGCCTTGACGATCTGCAGCCAGGTCGTGGCCACCATCCCGCCGACCAGCACGTAGGCCACCACCGTGGCGCCGATCAGCACCAGCGAGACCCCGTCCGACAGGCCGAACAGCAGGCGCAGCAGGCCCATTGCGCCGACCATCTGCGCCGTGAGCTGCACCAGCACCAGCACCAGTTGGGTGACGGCGGCCAGCACCCTTATCCGTTCGTCGCCCAGGGTCGTCGTGACGACGTCGGCGAAGGTGTACTTGCCCACCCGGCGGAGCGGCTCGGCAAACAGGAACAGCATCAGCGGGAAGCCGCAGATCGCCCCGATGGCGAGCACGTAGCCGTCAGCCCCGAACACCCCGATCAGGCCGGTGATGGCGAAAAACCCGCCGACGCCCACGAAGTCGCCTGTCAGCGCCAGCGCGTTCTGCGTGGCGGTGACGCGATTGCCGGCGACGAAGTAGTCCGCCACGGACCGGGTCTGCCGGGCAGAGGCAACAACGATCAGGATGGACGACAGCAGGACGGCGCCGAACGGCAGCAGCAGGCTGAGTCCCGGCCCGGCCCCGCTCATGCCGCACCTGGACCGGCAATGCGTCGCTCCAGCCAGCCGACCCGCCGCATGTAGGCCCAACTCAGCGCCCAGACCGCAAGGGTCAGCGCCACCATGACGGCCACATAGACCGACACGCCTGGCATGACCTGGACCGCAAGCAGGCCACGGCCGAATGACAACAGGCCGACGAAGGCGAAGATCATCGCCACGAGGACAAAAGCTGACCAGAGCGAGGTGCCTGACAGTGACGCGGCTGCCAAAGGTGATGCGGACGCATCCGCTGGAGACGCGCCAGCCCCATCTTGCACCATGACCGTTCCCACCCTTATTGCCGCGACTTTTCGCTTGGCGTGCAGCTTGGGACGTGACTCGGGGAGCCGCCAATACGTTGTGACAAGCGTGGTGATACGTTTGACGGATCAATGGCACGATCGGATCGCTGCTCCGGGGTAGGAGCATTGTTCCCGCCAATGCGCGTCTGCAAGCGTCACTGGTTGTTGCATCCGTGACGCCGGTTCTCCTGCACTGTAAGTGGTTCGTACCGAAAGGATGACACCCTGCCGCAGCAGATCAACCCCCACGTCTCGGTCAACGCGGAGCTGGAGTGCCTGAACGCCGCCGCCGGGGTGAAGCGCGCGGGTCTCGCCAGCTCGGTGTTCGGCAGTGCCTACCTCGCCCTGCGCTTCTGAGCGGCCGAGCGGCGCGCGGCCACCCTGCAATGGCAGGATCGCGCACGTCACGTCCTGAACGCGGAGGAGGCCGCCATTGGCCCCGTGCTACGCCGCCAGGAGGCATCAACGGAAAATCAAGACCATGCGCGCTTTTACCCTTCTCGCATTCACAGTGGCGTCTTCCTGATGCCGCGGGCCAGGCCAGTGCGGGCGGACCGGCATCCATCGCTTCTGTCGAGCATCGTCGTCAAGGCAAGGCCCAAGCTGGAGAAGCGCACCGGCGAGGTCCCGAAGGTGGCCGCAACCAACATGGACGACGGCCAAGGCTGGCAGAACTTGGAACCGCGAGTCGAAGGTGAGTGCGGTGGCTCAGGCCGTGGCGGCGGGGCTGCCGGGCCACCAAGCCCGGCCCACGCCCTCTGCCGCCCGGTGAAGCAAGTTGCGCGCAGCAGGAGCCGCCATGCCCAATGTTTCGACGGTGCCCACAAGCTTGGAGGTGCTGGTCCCGGCCTCCGCCCGCTACACGCTGACGGCGCCGGCGATGCACTGGCTGACCGTGCTGCTGGTCCTGGCCGTCCTGCCGGTGGCCTGGGTGGTCGTGTCCCTGCCGCAAGGCGCGGAACGGTCCTGGCTGTTCGTGGTCCACCGCTCGCTGGGCGTCACGATCCTGGCCGTGGCGGCCGTGCGCCTAGCTTGGCGGGCCATGAATCCGCCGCCGCCGCCTGGCGGCAGCGTCCCGGTGCTGGAGTTCACCTGGCGCCTGACCCACCGGCTGCTGTACGGCCTGCTGGTGCTGATGCCGGTGACGGGCTACCTGCAATCAGCCAGTGGCCGGCCGGTGTCTTACTTCGGCCTGCTCGACCTGCCCGCGCTGCCGGAGAACAAGGCGCTGGACGAGCTGTGCAAGACCCTGCACCTGGCCGGCCAGTGGGGTTTCTACGCGCTGGTGGTGCTCCACGTCCTCGCCACTGCCTGGCACGTCGTCATCCGCCGCGACGGGCTGCTCAGCCGCATGATCCCGCCACAGGGAAACAGCGGATGCGGACCGTGATTACCGCACGCGCGATCATCGAAAACTGTTCGTGGCGGGCACGGGCATGATGCCGTCGGCCAGTTGCGTCGCTCCGGCGCTGACGGGTGCAGCCCTCAACCTACGAATGGCCGGAACAGCGCGGCGAGGGCTGCAAGAGGCCTTCGAGGGAGGCGAGAGGTTCAATGCCGAACGAAAAGAGTCTTGACGCTGACCTTCCAATAGATCGTGCCCTAACGCCGGCTGCCCCCGAACCAAGTGGAAGCCAGCGCAGGTGGGCTTTCTTCACAAAAGGGGCAAATCGGCACCGCAGGCGGCTTGTCTGCGCGTCAGGGGCGGCGCTTGCCGCCACGCTGGCCGCTCCCTGCCCGGCGCGGGCCGAGGACGACACCCGCGCCGAGATGCGCCAGTTGCGCGCCCTGGTCCAGCAGCAAGCCGCGTCGCTGCGGCTGCTGCAGGGCAGGCTGGCCGGCCTTGAGGCACGGCAGTCCATGACCACGGCGCACGTAACACCTCCCAAGGGCAACATGACGCGCGACCAGTCCGCCCTGCGCCTGGCCGCGTCCGGCACCCCGGACGTCAGCACCGTCCGGCAATCCGGCACCCCGGCCGATGCGCCGGGCCTGCCAGCAGCCGGTAGGTCCGCTCCGTCTGGTGCCTCGTCCGCGGCTCCAACCGGCGCCGCCGCGCCGGCCAGCAGCGTCGAGCCAAGGGCGACACCGGAAACCGGCCCTACCGGCGCTGTGGACGGCAACCCGCCTTTCCCAGTGTTAAGCGGCAACGACCGGCTGCAACTTACCCTGTCCGGCCAGGTCAACCGCGAGGTGCTGTTCCAGCAAGACGGCAGCGGGCGGGTCGGGACCTACTTCGCCGACAACAACGTGTCCAGCACGCGCATCCGGGCACTCGCCTCGGGGCGGCTTGACGACGACACCATTGCCGTCAGCGCGCTTGAGTTCGACCTGCGCAGCAACTCCAGCGTCTCTGTGACCCGGCAGAACACCAACAACAACGGCGGCGACTCGCCCACGCTGGGCCAGTTCCGCATACGGCGGGCGGAGGTGGGCGTGCAGTCTGCCGTTTGGGGTTCGCTGCTGCTCGGCCGCGGCTCGACGTTCAGCGACGGCATTGCACAGTTCGACCTGTCCGATGCCAGCAACGCGTTCTATTCATTTTTGACCGACAGCGGCGGCGCGCTGCAACTGGCCAGCCGCGGCAAGCCGTACCGGCGCGCGACCGACCCCACGATCGCGCAGGTGTCCGACGACTTCGACGGATATCGCTACGACCGCATCCGCTACGACAGCCCGGCCTGGCACGGGCTGCAGGTGGGGGGATCGGTCGCCCAGGGCTTGTACTACGACCTGGGCGTCCGCTACGCCGCCGAGATCAACGGCGCAAAGGTGGCGGGCGGCGTCGCCCTCATGGACTATTCCGGCA
>CAXTOB010000208.1:0-222 GCA_964245505.1 uncultured Acetobacteraceae bacterium
GAGGGAGAGGGAGCAGAAACCGGCGTTTGTCCTGGTGCATGCCTTTCACCCCGCCGCCGCCAGCACGGCCGCCACAACCCGCTGCGCCGTGACCGGCAACCGGTCCACCCGGGCGCCCAGCCGGCGCAGCGCATCGTTGACGGCATTGGCAATGGCTGCCGGAGGCCCGATGGCGCCACCCTCCCCAATGCCCTTCTGACCAAAACGGGTGTAGGGCGACGG
>CAXTOB010000208.1:249-4414 GCA_964245505.1 uncultured Acetobacteraceae bacterium
TCGCGGCGCCAGGCTGCCCGGCGCCGTCAAACGCCATCTCCTCATAAAGCGCGGTCCCGATCCCCTGGGCGACGCCGCCCGTGACCTGGCCATCCACGATCATCGGGTTCACCAGCACGCCCCCGTCCTCGCATATGGCATAATCCAGGATACGGACCGCGCCAGACTCCGTATCCACGCTGACGGTGCAGGCATGGGCGGCGTAGCTGAAGGTGCCGCTGTCGCGCAGCGCCTTGTATCCGGCGGTCAGCTCCAACCCGCCAGGGTCCACGTCATCGGGCAGGTCCTGCGGGCGGAGGTACCAGGTGCGGGCGACCTCCGGGATCGTGACGCTGCCGTGGGGTCCGCGCACCTCGCCACCCGTCACCTGAACCTCGGCGGGATCGACTTGCAGCAGGTGCGCGCCGATCCGGGCAATCCGCTCCGCCAGCGCGGTGCAGGCAACCGCGACGGCGCCGCCAGCCACGACCATGCAGCGCGACCCCCAGGTGCCGGTGGAATACGGCGTGAGCGCGGTATCGCCATGGACCACGCGCATCCGCGAAACGGGAATCCCCAGCACCTCATGCGCGACCTGCGCCAGGGTCGTTTCCAGCCCCTGCCCATGCGATTGCACGCCCACGCGCAATTCCAGCCCGCCATCGGGGGTAACGCGCGCCGCCGCCTGCTCCCAGCCGGGGACCATCGGGATGCCCCAGCCGGCATAGACGGACGTGCCGTGCGCGCCCTGTTCGCAGAATATCGCCAGGCCCACGCCGGTCCGCAGGGGTCCGGTCTCCGCCGCCTGGCGCGCCCGGATGGCCGGGAGGCCGATGGCCGCCGCAGCCCGGCGCAACGCCTCCGGGTAGTCGCCGCTGTCGAAGTGCTTGCGGGTGATGTTGTCGAACGGCATGGCCTCGGGCGGCACCAGGTTCAGCAGGCGCACGGCGTCCGGCTCCATCCCGGCCTCGACGGCGATGGCGTCCATGATGGTCTCCATGGCGTAGCAAACGCCGGACCGGGCGACGCCGCGGTAGGGCAGGATCGGCGGCTTGTTGGTCGCCACCGACCAGGTCGTGCAGCGGAACGCCTGGAAGTCATACGGACCCGGCAGGATGCTGGCGACCTGCGCCGCTTCCAGGCAGGCCGAGAACGGGTAGATCGAATAAGCCCCGGCATCCACCGTCGCCTCGCAGTCCAGCGCCAGCAGGCGTCCGGAGCGGTCGGCATAGGCGGTCAGCTCGTAATGGTGCTCGCGGCAGTTGGCGTTGCCGGTCAGGCCCTCGCGCCGGTCCTCGATCCAGCGGACGGGGTGGCCGAGATGCCGGGCCAGGTAGCCGGCCACGACCTCCTCCGGCAGCAGGATGCCCTTGTAGCCGAAGCCGCCGCCTACGTCGGGGGCGACGACGCGCACGGCTTCCTCGGTCAGGCCGAGGCACCCAGCCAGGCCAGTCCGGACAATGTGCGGCATCTGGGTGCTGGTATGCAGGACAAGCTGCCCCATGCGGCGGTCCCAATGGGCAACGAGGCCGCGGCCCTCGATGGGCGCCATGTGCTGGCGGGCAGTGCGCAGGGTGCGGCGGATGACGATGGGGGCGCCGTCGCGCGCGGTGGCCGGGCCGAGGTCCACGCGGGTTTCCAGGAACACATTGTCGCCCCAGTGGGCGTGCAGTTGCGGCGCGTCCACCCGGCGCCCGGCCAGCATGTCGAACACCGCCGGCAGTTCCTCCAGGTCCAGGACGACCTGTTCCGCCAGGTCCTCCGCTTCCGCCCGGGTGGGGGCGACGCAAACGGCGATGGCCTCCCCGACATGGCGCACCCGGTCCGTCGCCAGGGCCGGCTGCGCGGATGGCTTGAAGCCTGGCAGCGCCGAGTTCGCGACGATCGGGCCGACGCCGGCCAGGTCGGCGGCGGTGAAGATGCGATCCTCGTTGCCGTTTGGCTTCCGCACGCCGTGGATCAGCGCGTGGGCGAGCGGGCTGCGGACGAAGGCGAGGTTCTGCATCCCGGCTAGGCGCAGGTCGGCGATGAACTCGCCTTGGCCGCGCAGGTGCCGGTCGTCCTCCACGCGGAGAACGGATGCCCCGACGCCCTCCGCCGTCGTCCCGCCATCAGCCTGCGCCACATGCTGGTCCATGCGCAGTTAAGAAGCATACTGACGATCTCCGCCGCAAGCCCGCTCCTTCCCCCTCTCCCTCCGGGAGAGGGAGACGAGAAGCAGCACCCAGCACCATGGCATACGGCTTGCGTGAGCCAGCACACGCCCCATGAGGATGCCCGCCATGACCCTGACCCGCCGCGCCACGCTGGCCGCCGGCCTGTCCGCCCCGTTCATATCCAAGTCCGCCCGGGCCGAGACGGTGGTGAAGATGGGCACGCTCAAGCTGATCCACGCCATCACGCCATACTTCTACGAACGCTTCGTCCCCGACGGAATGCGGGTGCAGGTGATCGCCTTCGAAAGCCCCACCGACGGCAAGGCCGCCGTAATCACGAAATCCATAGACTTCGGCACCTTCGGCATCGCCGCCGCCATCCAGGGCGCCGCCGCGCGGGAGCCGCTGACCGTCGTCGGCGCCGTCTGCAACAAGGGCATGGGCGTGGTTGCCCGCAAAGACAGCGACATCAGCAGCCTCAAGGACCTGCGCGGCAAGCGGGTGGCAATCTGGCCCGGCTCCACCCAAGAGGTGTTCATTCTCGACCGCCTGCGTATGGAGGGCATGTCGGTGCACGACATCACCCCGGTCCGCGTCAGCTTCAGCGAGATGCACACCGCGCTGGCCCGCGGCGACGTGGACGCCTATGTCGGCGCCGAGCCTGCGCCTAGCATCTCCATCAGCACGGGGGTCGGCAAGATCGTCGAATACCCCTACTCCACTCCAATGGGCAGCCTGAACCAGATCCTGGCGACGCACAGCGACACCGTGCAGGAACGCCCGGACCTGGTGCGGACGATGGTGGGCCTGCAGCGCAAGGCGGCCGAGTTCGCCACCAGCCACCCGGACGAGATGATCGCGATGACGGTCGCCAAGCTCGGCCAGAAGCGGGACGCCATCACCATCGCCCTGCCGAACGTCGAGCTGGTCTGGCGGATGACGCCCGAGATGATCCAGCAGTCCAAGACCTACGCCGAGCACATGCTGGAAGCGAAGCAGATACGCGCCCTGCCCGACTTCGCCTTCCTGGACCCGCGCTTCTCCGACGAGGTCGCGGCGGCCTAGTGCAGCGTCAGCACCGATGTGACATGTTTACGCACTGCAACGCTCGGGCCAAAGCTGGCGGGTGTACTTATCAAATCAGGAATGATGGGGCACTAGCACAGCATGACGGCGAACCGCCTGCAGCGGCTGCAACTGCCCATCGCGATGATCGTGCCGGTGCTGGCCCTGGTGGGCTGGTGGGCCTCCACGCGCGGCGCCGGCTACCGGCTGATCCCGGCGCCTGGCGAGGTCGGGGTGGCACTATGGGACCTGGCGTTCGGCGGCATCAACGACGATGCGTTCAGCGGCATGCTGCTGACCCACCTGGTTGCGTCGGCATCCCGCGTTTATGGCGCGTTCCTGCTGGCGGCGATGGTCGCGCTGCCGCTCGGCATGGCCATCGGTCGGGTTTGGCTGGCCCGCGCGCTGTTCGACCCGGCGCTGCAAGTCTTGCGCCCGGTGCCCGTCACCGCCTGGCTGCCCCTGTCCATGATCGTGTTCGGGCTGGGGCCGCGCTCGGCGTTCTTCCTGGTGGCGCTGGGAGCGTTCTACCCGATCCTCATCAACACGGTGTTCGGCGTCCGCAGCGTGGAGCCACGGCTGTTCGAGGCCGCGGCGATGCTGGGCACGACGCCGGCGGCGATGTTCTCACGCGTGGTGCTGCCGGCCGCTATGCCGGGCATCTTCACCGGGCTGCGCCTGGGGCTGGGGCTGTCATGGGTCGTCATCGTCGTGGGTGAGATGACGGGAGTGGAAACCGGGCTGGGCGCAATGATCATGGACGCCCGGCAGTTGTCGCGGACCGAGATCGTCATCGCCGGCATGATTACGATCGGCGCGGTGGGCTACCTATCCGACCAGGCGGTGCTTCGGCTGGGCCAGCGGGTGCTGCGTTGGAGCCCGCAGCACGCATGACGGCGATCTCAAGCACGAAGCTGCCGCCTCCTGCTCCCTCTCCCTCCGGGAGAGGGTCGGGGTGAGGGGAT
>CAXTOB010000208.1:4424-6876 GCA_964245505.1 uncultured Acetobacteraceae bacterium
CCCCCCCCCCCGGGGCCCCCTCTCGCCCCCCCCCCCCGGGGTTGGGGGTGGGGGTGCGCCCCGCGGCAATCACAAAATCGGCCCTGGCAGGGGCTGCCCCGGCTCCTGAACAGGCTGAGGATGGACCCCACGGCTTCCCTCACCCCAACCCTCTCCCGGAGGGAGAGGGAGTCAGGGCGGTCCTTAGTTCGCCGCGGCGACGTGCGTGCAACAGGAACAGGCAGGCATGACGCCGCTGCCCCCCGCGATCGACGTGCAATCCATCACCAAGCGCTTCGCCGGCCCAGCCGGAGACGTGGTGGCGCTGCAGGACGCCCAACTGAGCGTGGCCGCTGGCGAGTTCGTCTGCCTGATCGGCGCCTCCGGCTGCGGCAAGAGCACGCTGCTCCGCATCATCGCAGGCTTCGAGACCGCAACCAGCGGCCGGGTCGTCGTGCGCGGCAAGCCGGTCGAGGGGCCAGGACCGGAACGGGGCATGGTGTTCCAGGACTACGGCCTGTTCCCCTGGCTGTCGGTGCGCCGCAACATAGGCTTCGGCCCGGAAAGCCGCGGCAAGGGACGGCAGGAGGTCGCGGAGATCACCGCCCGATTCCTGGACATGATCGGCCTGGCCGCCTTCGCCGACGCCTACCCGCACCAGCTCTCCGGCGGCATGAAGCAGCGCGTCGCCATCGCCCGCGTGCTGGCCAACGACGCCCGCGTGGTGCTGATGGACGAGCCGTTCGGCGCGCTGGACGCCATGACGCGGGAGCGCCTGCAGGACGAGCTGCTGGGCCTGTGGGCCAGCACCGCCCTGACGGTCGTATTCGTGACGCACGCCATCGAGGAGGCGATCTTCCTCGCCGACCGCGTCGTCGTCATGTCGCCCGGCCCCGGGCGCATCGTGCGCGACGTCCGCGTGGACCTGCCGCGCCCGCGCGACGTGTCCTCCCCCGAGTTCAACGCGCTGCGCCGGGAGCTATCGGTGCTGCTGCACTCCCATCACGCAAGGGTCGAACCATGACAAACAAACCAGGGGCGGAAAGCTGGGGCGCCTTGTCCCGCGCCGAGCGTGACGCCGCCTACAACAACACCGCCGCCTGCCCCGGCGGACCCGCCTACGTCGAGGCGCTGCGGGCCGAATCCCTAGCCTTCCGCGCCCAGCACCCGGCCCACCTGGACCTGCCATACGGCCCCACGCAGCGCGAGGCATGGGACCTGTTCCCGGGCGCGCCAGGGTCGGATTGCCTGGTGTTCATCCACGGCGGCTACTGGCAGCGCAACGACCGCGAGGGCGCCGCGGCGGTGATGGCCGGGGCTGTGGCGTCGGGCTGGTCGGCGGCGCTGCCGGGCTACACGCTGGCGCCGGATGCGACGCTGACCGAGATCGTGGCGCAGATGGGGGCAGCACTGGACTGGCTGGGGCGGCATGGCCCGGCGCATGGCATCACCGGGCGCATCGTCGTCAGCGGCTGGTCCGCCGGCGGGCACCTGGCGGCGATGATGCTCGGCCACCCCGCGGTGGCGGCGTCGCTGCCGATTTCCGGCGTGTTCGAGCTAGGGCCAATCCGCGACACCTACCTGAACGAGAAGCTGCGGCTGACCGATGAGGAGGTCGAGACACTGTCCCCCCTCCGCCTGCCCGCACCGGACAAGCCGATGGCCCTGGCCTACGGCACCGCCGAGCTGCCCGCGCTGATCGGTGACAGCCGCCGTCTGCACGCGCGCCGCGCGTCGCAGCACCGTCCCGGCGCGCTGCTGCCGGTGGCCCATGCCGACCACTTCACGGTCATCGATGCCCTGCGGGCACCGGGCGGCCCGCTGTTGCGGCTGGCCCGCAGCCTGCTGGAGACCTAGCGATGGACATTCCGCCCGAGGTGCAGGCCGGCATTGACGCGCACCGCGCCCGTTACGAGGCGCTCAAAGCCGCCGGCATCCAAGTCACCGCCGCCCTGCCGCTGACGCCGCTGGACGGGGCGTCGCTCCAAGCATCGGCCATCCTGCACCGTGAGACCGTGCCCGGCGGCTGGTATGCCACGGCGCTCCTGCGCCGTGGCGACCGGCTGCGCCTGGTCAACAGGGACGGCACCGGCGCGGCGGCGCTGCTTGCCTGGGCGCTGCACGACCCGTCCGAACGGCTAAACCATGCCGACACCCTTAAAATCCAGTGGTCGGCGGAGCTGCGGCGAGGCCGGGTGGTATTCTCCGACATGGGCCGGGTCATGCTATCGCTAACCGAGGACACCGGCACGGCAGACGGCGGCGGCGCGCACGACGCGCTCATGGGCGGCTCGACCGCGGCCAGCACCCTGGCCCAGTACGGTCCGGGACCCTGGCGCAACACACGCGACAACTTCATCCTGGCGACGCTGAAGCTGGGCCTGTCGCGGCAGGACATCGGGACCTGCATCACCCTGTTCGCCCCGGTTTCGGTGGACGCCGCCGGGCGCTTCGTTTGGCGCGATGGCGTCCG
>CAXTOB010000208.1:6886-10350 GCA_964245505.1 uncultured Acetobacteraceae bacterium
ACTTCGTCGAGCTGCGGGCCGACATGGACCTCCACGTCGCCCTGTCCGCCGCGCCGCACCCCCTGGACCCCGCCGCGTCCTACGCGCCCGGCGCCATCGAGGTGATCCGCTGGCGCGGCCCGCCCGCCGGAGCCGGCGACCCGTGCCGCACCGCCTCGCCCGAAGCCCGGCGCGGGTTCGAGAACATGGAGGCCGCGCTATGACAGCCCCCGACGGGTCCCCGCACCACGGCGCACCGGCACCACGCATCGACCATGAAATCCCAGCCCGCCAGCCTTGGTCCGGCATCATCCGCCGGGGCGAGCGGCTGCGCCTGGTGGACACCCACGGTCAGCAGGCGATCGACGTGCTGTTCTACAACGCCGCGGACTACGGCGAGCGCTACAGCGCCCAGGACACGCTGCGCTGCCAGGGGTCGGCCTATGTCACCCTGGGCACCCGGATCATCTCGAACGAGGGCCGGGTAATGCTGACCGTGACGGCGGACGACTGCGGCCGGCACGATACTTCGGCCGGGGCGTGCTCGTGCGAGAGCAACTCGGTGCGGTTTGGGCATGAGACGCGGTTCCTGCACGCCTGCCGGGACAACTTCTGCCTGGAGCTGTCGCGGCACGGCATGACCAAGCGGGACATCGTGCCCAACCTGAACTTCTTCATGAATGTGCCGATCGCGCGGAATGGCGACCTGATCGTGGACGACGGCATCTCGGCGCCGGGCGCGGGTGTGGAGATGGTGGCCGAGATGGACGTGCTGTGCGTCGTGTCCAACTGTCCGCAGGTCAACAATCCCTGCAACGGCTATCATCCCACGCCGGTGCAGGTGCAGGTGTTTCCAGCCGTTGCACCATGTTCGACTATAAGCGCGACGCCAACTTCCACGACGGCATGCCGGTCACAACCGCTGACGTGAAATGGTCGTTCGACCGCGCCAGCTCGACCGGCGGCGTCCCGACCACGCACTTCGATGCCGGGCGAGCCTAATCAGCCTCGATCAAAAACGCTCGATTTCGTTGCACATGCCGGCAAGATGCCAGGTTTTGGCGCAGCTACCCCGCGACCAGCACTTGCGCAAGCGCATCGGTTCAATGGCACGATGCTTGCCTACAATCATCGAGGAGCACTGAACGGGAGCGAGCATGGCCAGCGTCGAAGTCAGAGCCGATGACCACAGCGTGGCGCCGATCCCGGATGCGGACCGCGATTCGACGGGGCCGCAACAGATGTGGATCTGGGCCGGCGCAAACATCGCGCCGATCAACTGGGCGCTCGGCGCGCTCGGGATCATCCTCAAGCTCGGGTTGTGGGACACGATTGCGGTCATCGTGCTCGGCAATCTCGTGGGATGTGCGATCTTCGGCGCGTTCACGGTCATGGGCCACAAGACCGGCGTCAACCAGATGGTGCTGAGCCGATCCGCGTTCGGCCGCCGCGGCGGCTACCTGCCGAGCGCGATGATGTTCCTGATGACGCTCGGCTGGATCGGCGTGAACACCTACTTCCCGGTCAAAGTCTCGATCGGCATCCTCGGCCAGTTCGGCATCCCCGAAACGCTCGTGGTTACCTTGATCGTCACCTCCATCATCATGGCGGTGCAGGTCGGGATTGGCATCTACGGATTCTATGCGATCCGCACGTTCGAGAAGTGGACCGTGCCGGTTACCCTGCTGATCATGCTCGTCATGAGCATCGGCGCCTGGAGCCAGCCCGGGGTGGTGAACTGGCATCTCACCAGCACGCTGCCGCCGGGTGAACGGTTCACCATGCTGAGCCTGCTGACAACGGCGATCGGGGTCGGCTGGGGCATTTCCTGGGTGACCTGGGCGTCCGACTACTCGCGCTTCGTGCCGCGCAGCACCTCGTCCGCCTCGGTGTTCTGGTACAGCTATGTCGGCATGTTCGTGCCGACGGTGTGGCTTGGTATCCTCGGCGCCACCATTGCAAGCGTCACGGCGGATGCCGACCCGGCCAAGATGGTGAGCGCCGTGTTCGGCGGCCCCATGGCCATCCTCGTCCTGCTGCTCGTGCTGCATGGGCCGATCGCGAGCAACATCCTCAACGTCTATTCCGCCTCGCTCGCCGCGTTGAGTGCGGGAGTGCGGATGTCGCGCATGACGCTCGCCTGGATCGTCGGGATCGCTGGCTACCTGGTGACGCTCTACTTCGTGCTGTCGCCTTCGTTCGCCAAGTCGTTCGACAGCTGGATGATCGGCTTGCTGCTATGGATGAGCCCGTTCGCGGGCGTCATCCTGGCCGACTTCTATGGCAAGCGAAACGGCCAGATCGACGTTCCCGAACTCTACGAGAACCCCGAGACCAGCGCCTATGGCGACATCAACTGGAACGGCATCGGCGCCTTCGTGATCGGCCTGGCCGCAGGCTGGTCGGTCGAGGACGGGCTCGTCCCGGCGCTTCAGGGGCCGATCTCGACCGGGCTTCTCGGCGGCGCGGACCTGAGTTGGCTTGTCGGCATCGTCGTGTCGGGCGGGTTGTATCTTGCTCTCGAACGGCGCGTCGGCGCGCGCGTGCCGCGGTCGGCTTAGCGGGAAGGGGACGGTGCTTGCCGGCACTCCGCTTGAGGAGCATCGGCGGTGACGCTGCGCAGGCTCACTGGTGCACCTTAAGTCTGTCGGGTGCTGTCTTACGCGGCCTGTCACACGGATGGCCTGCGGCCGTGCCAGGCCGCATAAGCCTGCTTAGCTTTTAATCTGAACGCAAACCTCGATAGGTTTGCTTAGGCGACGCGTGGTCTCGTACGAAGTGATTCCGGGCAGCGGTTATCACTCGCTGCGCGCGACGCGGCGAAGTGGATCGTGTTCGCCGACTGCGGCAAAATGGTCGAGGCTGCCATGCCCGATGAGTCTCTCGCCCATCCTCGGACCGAGCGCACCAAGGAGCTTCTGCTCCGCTACGCCGCGACCGTTCCAGTCGAAGGACAAACCGATCCCTGGCGTCATCTCGCACGCGATCGCCAATGCGCCGACGTCGGCCGAGCCGTGCAGCCATGTCGTCGAAAAGGATGGCTGAAGTAAACGTTCAGAACCGCCCGATGAGGTTTGAGGGGCACTGTCCAAAATACCGCATGACGGCACTTCCGGCTAAATGCCGTATGCACGACAGCCAGAATTCCAGCGTTTGGCCCACCGCAGCAAGAGACGCTAGGTGCGCCGGTGCCATCAGGCGGCAGGCACTGCGGCCGGGTTCTCCCCTGTTGTGCGCAGCATGGCCGCCAGCAGTGGCACCAGCGCCAAGTCACGCCAGGTAAGGGCCGGTTGCGTCAGCGCCGGGCCAACCAAGGGCGGGCGCACCCGCCGGTCAACGTCCAGCGCCGGTAGCAACGCCGCGTTGATCAGGTGAGCGAAGCAAACAGCACCACCCCCAACCACTGCAGCGCCGTTCAAAAGCCCGAACCCCCTCCCAAAGAAAAGAGAAAGCCGCTGACCCACTGCAGCCGCGTTCCAGTGTGA
>CAXTOB010000209.1:0-10318 GCA_964245505.1 uncultured Acetobacteraceae bacterium
CCCCACCCACCAGCGCGAACGCGATGAAGCGCAGCGGCACCAACCCATGCAGCGCCTTGTCCAGCACCAGCCCGAAGAACTGAACCAGCACCAGCACGTCCAGCTTGCTGTCCCCGGCCACCCGCGGCTGGAACCGCACCGGGATTTCCGCCACGCGCAGCGGCGCCCGAGCCGACAGCAGCAGGTCGAGCAGGATCTTGAACCCCGACCCGGTCAGCCGAGGCGCCAGGCGCTCGAACAGATCGCGGCGCAACAGGAAGTAACCGCTCATGGGATCGGATAGCGGCACCGGCAGCACAGCCTGCGCGGTACGTATCCCCAACCCCGAAATCCGGTGCCGCCACGCCCCTGACAGCCCGGCGCTGTCGCCGCCCTCCACATGCCGGCTGCCCACCGCCAGGTCGGCGCCCCCTTGCACGGCGGCGAGAAGCACGGGGAGCCGGGTTTCATCGTGCTGCAAGTCGCCGTCGATCACCGCAATGAACTCGGCTGAAGAGGACAGCGCCCCCTCGATCACCGCACTAGACAAGCCACGGCGGCCGACCCGGCGAATGCAGCGTATGCGCGGGTCGGTCGCCGCAATGGCGCGGACGGCCGCCGCGGTGCCGTCCGGACTGTCATCGTCCACAAACACCGCCTCCCAAGCGATCCCGGCCAGCGCCAAGCGCAATCGCGCGACCATCGGCACGACGTTTGCCCGCTCGTTGTAGCAGGGGATGACGACCGCTAGCTCCGGCAAGCCGGCGATGGCGGTCTCGGGATGTGCGACGGCGCTAAGGGAGCTGGGTGTGTCCACCAGTGCGGTATAGTGGCCGCATGCGGCGCTGTCAGGATGTCCCGCGCGACGATCTTTTGCTGGTGCCGCCAGGCGCGCCAGCAAAGTTGAGGCTGCACGGAGTCCTGGGCGTCCCTTGCCCGCCCAAGCCTGGATGCGGTAGCCCTGGACGATCAAGGAAGGATGCCCATGCCTGTCAAGGACGTGAAGAAGGTCGTGCTCGCCTACTCGGGCGGCCTGGACACCAGCGTGATCCTGCGCTGGCTGCAGACCAACTACGGCTGCGAGGTCGTCACCTTCACCGCCGACCTCGGCCAGGGCGAGGAGTTGGAGCCAGCCCGGGCAAAAGCGGAGATGTTCGGCGTCAAGGAAATCTTTATTGACGACCTGCGCGAAACCTTCGTCCGCGACTTCGTATTCCCGATGTTCCGCGCCAATACTTTGTATGAGGGCCAGTATCTCCTAGGCACCAGCATTGCCCGCCCGCTGATCGCGCAGCGCCAGATCGAGATTGCCGAGCTGGTCGGCGCCGATGCGGTCGCCCATGGCGCAACTGGCAAGGGCAACGACCAGGTGCGGTTCGAGATTGCCTATTATGCCCTGAACCCCGACATCAAGGTGATCGCGCCTTGGCGCGAGTGGGACCTGACCAGCCGCACCCGCCTATTGGAATTCGCCGAGAAAAATCAGATCCCGGTCACCAAGGACAAGCGCGGCGAGGCGCCGTTCAGCGTGGATGCCAACCTGCTTCACTCGTCCAGCGAGGGTAAGGTGCTCGAAGACCCGGCGGACGAGGCACCCGAATTTGTCTATCAGCGCACCATTCGCCCGGAGGATGCGCCGGACCAGCCGACCGTCATCAGCATGGACTTCTCCAATGGCGATCCGACGCACATTGACGGCGTCGCGCTGTCCCCAGCCGCGCTGCTGACCCGGCTGAACGAATTGGGCCGCGCGAACGGCATTGGGCGCCTTGACTTGGTGGAGAACCGCTTTGTTGGGATGAAGTCCCGCGGAGTCTATGAAACGCCCGGCGGAACCATCCTGCTGGCAGCACACCGGGGCATCGAAAGCATCACGCTGGACCGGGAGGCCGCACACCTCAAAGACAGCCTGATGCCGAGATACGCCGAACTGATCTACAATGGGTTCTGGTTCAGCCCCGAGCGGCGGATGCTGCAAGCCGCAATAGATGTCAGCCAGCACAGCGTGGCCGGCCGGGTACGGTTGAAACTATACAAGGGCAACGTGACAGTCATCGGGCGTGAAAGCCCCAATACGCTCTACTCGATGAATGTTGTCACCTTTGAGGATGACCAGGGCGCTTACGACCAAGTGGATGCAGGCGGCTTCATCAAGTTGCAGGCGCTACGGCTTCGATTGGGCGCAAGGTCGGGGCGGATGGGCGGCGCGCTTTAACGCCGCCCTAGGGCCAATCAGCTTACTGCTGCTGACCGGCCTGCTGCGCCCGGATACGCGCTTCGTCTCGGCGCTTGACCACCGTGCCGGTCACGCATCCGGCCAAGGCGCCAAGGACGCCATGTCCGGCCAGGTGTCCGCCCGCGGCCCCCACGGCACCGTAGCGCAGGCAACCACCGCCGGGCTTGGGAAGCTGGCCCGTCGCCTGCTGCTGCTGGGTTTGCGAGTAGCGCGGATCGGGTGCCGCACGGGTGCGGTCGTCAGGCATCGGTTGGATCTGGTCGCCCTGGAAGCTGAACCCACGGTCAGCCGTAGGCGGCGGACCTTGATATTGATAGCTTTGGGCATTCGCGACCGAGATGGTCACGATCAACGCTGCAACGGTTGCAAGTGGTTTCATCATGTGTGGTCCTCCATTGGCCTAGCAACGAACTGAAGGCGTGCCGGGTTGCAGGAGGGTCTTACATTGCCGAGATTTCCCCCGGCTACAAAGCCGAGGGAACACACCGGACCCGCTTAAAACCCTAGGATCGCCTTGGCGACGATGTTCCGCTGTATTTCGTTCGACCCGCCATAGATCGAGATCTTGCGCCAGTTGAAGTAGGTCGGCGCCGCCTCGGCCGCGTAATCCGGTCCGACCGGCGGCTCGTTGCTGCCTTCCTCATGGTCGTCATACGGCAGGATGTAGGGACCGACCACATCCATGAGCAGCTCGGTCGTTGCCTGCTGCAGCTCGGACCCCTTCAGCTTCAGGATCGAGCTGGCCGGGTTCGGCTTGCCGCGCTCCCGATGGCGCTCGTCAGCGACGACGCGAAGCTGGGTCATCTCCAGCGCCTTCAGTTCCACCTCGACGGCGGCGACCTTTTCGCGGAAGTGCGGCTCATCCATCATCGTGATGTCGCCCACACGCTCCAGCGACGCCAATTGCTTGATGCGCCGGATACGTGCCTTGCTGACGCCGACGCGGGCGATGCCAGTGCGCTCATTGCCCAGCAAGAACTTGGCATAATCCCAGCCCTTGTTCTCCTCGCCAACCAGGTTCTCGACCGGCACCCGCACGTTGTCGAACCAGACCTCGTTGACTTCCACTCCGCCGTCGATCGTCTGGATCGGCCGGACGGTGATGCCGGGCGTCTTCATGTCGATCAGGATGAAGCTGATGCCCATCTGCTTCTTCGCCGACTTGTCCGTGCGCGCCAGGCAAAAAATCCAGTCGGCATATTGGCCAAGCGTCGTCCAGGTCTTCTGGCCATTCACCACGTAATGGTCGCCGTCCCGCACTGCGGTAGTCCCCAAGCTCGCCAGGTCCGACCCGGCGCCGGGCTCGCTGAACCCCTGGCACCACCAGATGTCCAGGTTGGCAGTCGCCGGAAGGAATTTCTGCTTGTGCTCCTCGGACCCGAACTGCGCAATGACCGGGCCGACCATGTTGGTGTTGAAACCCAACGGCGGCGGCACGCATGCCTGCTGCATCTCGTCCTGGTAGATGTACATCTGCACCGGCGTCCAATCCCGTCCGCCCCACTGAGAGGGCCAGTGAGGCACCGCCAGCCCATGCTCATTCAGGATGCGCTGTGCCGCCACCTGGTCCTCACGCGACACATGCTCACCGCGCTGCACCTCGTCACGGATGCGTTGCGGGATCTGCGTCGTGAAGAACTCGCGCATCTCGGCGCGGAATGCACGCTCCTCGGGGGTGAAGCTCAGGTCCATAGTCGTGCCTCCCTCATGCCAGCTCGAACAAGCCTGCGGCACCCTGGCCGCCGCCGATGCACATGGTGACGACGACGCGCTTGGCACCCCGGCGCTTGCCCTCGATCATCGCGTGCCCGGCCATGCGGGCGCCGCTCATGCCGTAGGGGTGGCCCACCGAGATTGCCCCGCCATCCACGTTCAGGCGGTCCTGCGGGATGCCCAACTTATCCCGGCAATACAGCACCTGGCTGGCAAACGCCTCGTTCAGCTCCCACAGGTCGATGTCGTCCACCGTCAGGCCATGCCGGGCAAGGAGGCGCGGCACCGCGAAAACCGGACCGATGCCCATCTCGTCGGGATCGCACCCGGCGACGGCCAGGCCGCGGAACACCGCCATCGGGGTCAGGCCGCGCCGGGCTGCCTCCTTGTCCGACATGATGACGCACGCGCTGGCGCCGTCCGACAACTGGCTGGCGTTGCCGGCGGTGATGAACTGGCCCTCGCCGCGGACCGGCTTCAGCTTGGCCAAGCCCTCCCTCGTCGTTTCCGGCCGGTTGCCCTCGTCCTGGCGCAGCGTCACCTCCTCATGCCGGACCTCCCCGGTCACCTTGTCGGTCACCGCCATGACGGAGGGCAGCGGCACGATCTCGTCATCGAACCGCCCAGCCTGCTGCGCCGCCGCGGTGCGGCGCTGGCTTTCCAGCGCATACTCGTCCTGCGCCTCGCGGGTGATGCCGTAGCGGGCGGCGACGATGTCCGCCGTCTCGATCATCGGCATGTAGATGGCGGGCTCGTGGTCCTCCAGCCAGGCATCCCGGTACATGTGCCGGTTGAGCGTCGTCTGCACCAGGCTGATGTTCTCCAATCCCCCCGCCACCGCCGCCGGCACGCCGTCGCACACCACACGGTTGGCCGCGATGGCAATCGCCTGTAGGCCGCTCGAACAGAACCGGTTCACCGTCATGGCCGCGGTTCCATTGGACAGCCCGGCCCGCAGCGCCGCTTGGCGTGCGATGTTGCCGCCGGTCGCGCCCTCCGGGTTGGCGCAGCCCAGCACGACCTCCTCCACCTCACCCGCCTCCAACCCGGCGCGTTCGACGGCGTGGCGCACGGCGTGGCCGCCCATCTCGGCGCCATGGGTCATGTTGAACGCGCCCCGCATGGCGCGGCCGATTGGAGTGCGGGCGGTGGACACGATGACAGCTTCGACCATGGACGGCTTCCTGAGACTTTAAATTTGGGTTGGGCGACGAGGCGCTGAAGCGGCCCCGGCTACTCGTGGCGTAGTTCCAGCCAGCACGCGGCAATAGGCATGCGGACGTCCTGCTCGAAGAGACGGTCATGCGGGATCACGGCTTGAAGGTTGCCGCCACCGGCCCGGTCCATCTCCAAGCACGTCATACGGGAGAGCATGGCAACTCCGTCTGGCACACATGCAATTCAGCGAGAACCTTCAACACCTGGGTTTGAAACCCTTCGCTCATCCGCCTGCTCCCACCTCCGTCCGGCATAGCTCCGCCGTGATGAGGTCGCGCTTCGCCAGCTTGCCCACGGGGGTGTGGGGCAGCACATCAAGCACTTCAAGCGCCGTGGGCATTTCATGCCGGCCCAGCTTGTCGGCCAGGAACTCGCGCAACTCATCAAGGGTCAAAGACGGCGCGCCGTCGCGCAGGGATACGAATGCCTTGGCGGCCTGGCCGCGGCGGGGATCGGGGATGCCGATCACCGCGGCCTCCTTCACGTTGGGATGCTCGTGGATCGCGTCCTCGATGTTGCGCGGATAAACATTGAAGCCGCCGCTGATGATCATGTCCTTCTTGCGGTCAACGATGGTGAACACGCCGTCCGTGTCCATGCGGCCGACGTCGCCGGTCAGGAACCAGTCGCCGATGAAGGCCGCCTCCGTCTCGTCCGGGCGGCGCCAGTAGCCCGGCGTGACGTTGGGTCCCCGGATGCGAAGCTCACCGATCTCACCAGCCGGCAGCACCAGGCCGGGGTCGTCCAGCGACACCACATCCATCTCGATGCCCGGCAGCGGCACGCCGATCTCCCCCTGCGCCTGCGGCCGGTCCGGCAGCAGGTTGGTGCCGGCAGGCGAGGTTTCGGTCATGCCCCAGCCGCCGGCAAGCTGCAGGCCGGTCAGCCGATGAAACTCCGCTCCGACCTCCGGCGGCAACGCGGCCCCGCCGGAGGACGCGACCTTCAGCGAGGACAGGTCCCGCGACGCCGCCCCGGGATGGTTGATGAGGGCGATCCACATGGTGGGAACGCCGTTGAAGTGGGTGCAGCGCCCGTGCTCGATATCGTCCAGCGCCTGCTCCGGGTCGAAACGCGGACGGATCACCAACTCGATGCCGTTCGACACTGCGCGCAGCATGACGGCCGTCAACGCATAGATGTGGAACAGCGGCAGCACGCACATGACGCGGTCGGTGGGTGCATAGGCGCGGCCGATACCGGTGGACCATGCATCGTAGATGCCAACGGCGGCGGTCAGGTTGGCATGGGTCAGCATGGCGGCCCGCGGCGCGCCGGTGGTGCCGCCGGTGTATTGCAGGAGGGCAACGTCGCTCGGCTCGATATGCGGCCAGTCGAGGTCGGGGCCGTCCAGGTCGCGCAGGGTGCGGGCGCCGGGGGGAACGGCGGCATCATGCCCTCCGGGTCCCCAGTCGGAGTCCTCGGCGACGATCAGGCGGTCAATCGCCCCTGCTGCGCGGGCGGCCAGGGCCTGCGGCAGCACGCCGGGAAGGTTGGCGGTAATCAGGGTGCGCGCCCCGCTGTCAGTAAGCTTGCGCTCGATGATGCGCGCAGGGTCGAGCGGGCTGAGGTGGACCACGCGGGCGCCGAGCCGGAGAATGGCGAAGAAGCTGATCGGGTGTGCCGGGGAGTTGGGCATCAGCAGCGCCACGGCGTCGCCCGGCATGATGCCGAGCGCCGCCAGCCCGCGCGCCAGGCGGTCCACCCGGGCGCCCAGGTCGGCAAACGTCATGCGCCGGTTGCGGAACTGCAGGACGGGCCGGTTGGCATACTTGGCGACGGCACGGTCGAGCAGGGCCGGGAGGGTGCTAGTCGGGATCGGCATGTCCCAACTCACGCCGGGTGGGTAACTAGCCTCCCAGGGATGCGGACGGCCGCTCATGCTGCCTCCTCTCCCTCCGGGAGAGGGTTGGGGTGAGGGAAACCAAGCAAAGCGAGGCTCCGGTACGTGGGGAGTAGGTCATTCCGCGTCCCGGCATAGCCCTTGCGGCTTCCCTCACCCCGGCCCTCTCCCGAAGGGAGAGGGAGCTGTGCGTGCATCATGCGGCCTTCTTTCCGGTATCCAGGAAGCCCTGCCCTTCATCCGCCAGCCGCGCCAGGAGCGGCGCCGGGCGCATGCTCTCGTCGCCGGTGGCGGCGTGGAAATCCAGCAGCCGGTCCCGGATGCGCCCCAACCCTACGAGATCGCCGTAGAACATCGGTCCGCCCCGCCAAGCCGGCCAGTTATAGCCGTGCAGCCAGATGGCATCGATGTCGCCGGGCCGGGCGGCGATTCCCTCCTCCAGGATGCGCGCGCCCTCGTTGATCATCGGATAAACCAGCCGCTCAGTGATCTCCTCCGGCGTGATCGGCCGGCGCGTGATGCCGAGCTTGTCGCTTTCAGCCGATATGATCGCGTCCACCTCAGGGTCCGACGTCGCCGTGCGGCCCTCGTACACGAAGTAGCCCCGCCCCGTCTTTTGCCCGAACCGCCCGGCGTCGCACAGCGCATCCGCCACCGGCGCACGCTTGTTGAAGGCCCGGCGTATCCGCATCCCGATGTCCAGCCCGGCCAAGTCCGCCATCGCAAACGGCCCCATGCGGAAGCCGAAGGCCTGCAGCGCCGCGTCCACCTCGGCCGGCGACGCGCCATCCAGCAGCAGCCGCTCGGCGGCGTCGGTGCGCCGGGCCAGCATCCGGTTGCCGACGAAGCCAAAGCAGTTGCCGACCACCACGCCCACCTTGCCGAGCTTCTTGCCGACCTCGGCGGCGGTGGCGATCACCTCCGGGCTGGTTGCCCGGCCGCGCACGGTCTCCAGCAGCTTCATCACGTTGGCCGGGCTGAAGAAATGCATCCCCAGCACGTCGCCGGGCCGCGAGGTCGCGGCGGCGATCTCGTCTATATCGAGGTAGCTGGTGTTGGTCGCCAGCACGGCGCCCGGCTTGGCGATGCGGTCCAGGGTGCGGAATACCTCCTGCTTGACGCCCATCTCCTCGAACACCGCCTCGACCACGATGTCGGCGTCGGCGGCGCCCTCCAGGCCCAACCGGCCCTGGATCAGGCTGCGGCGCTGCTCCGCCTGGACCTGGGTGATGCTGCCGCGCTTGGCGCTGGTGGCATACAGCTCGGCGATACGGGCCAGGCCGCGGTCCAACGCCGCCTGCTCCGTCTCGATCACCGTCACGGGAATGCCGGCATTGGCAAAGCACATGGCGATGCCGCCGCCCATGGTGCCGGCGCCAACCACGGCAGCGCGGGCGATGGGCCGAGCAGCGGTGCCCGGCGGCAACGGCGCCTTCTGCGCCTCACGCTCGGCGAAGAAGGCATGGCGCTGGCCGCGGCTTTCATCCCCGGTCACAAGCTGCTCGAACAGCTTACGCTCGGCGGCAGCGCCATCGTCGAAGGGCATCGTCACGGCGTTGCAGACGCTTTCGACGCAGGCGCGCGGAGCCTGGGCACCAGAAGCCTTCAGCAGCGGCGCGGCCAACTTGTCAATCGAGCCAGGGTCGGCGCGGGCCGGCTCCAGCTTGTCCTCCCGGTCCCGCACCTTGCGGCGATCCGTCACGGTGCGCGCATACTCCACCGCCGCCCCGGGGTAAGGGCCCTCCAACAAGACATCCACCAACCCCATGCCATGCGCGTCCTCCGCCGACACCGGCGTCCCCGTCACGATCATGGACAGCGCCTTCTCCACGCCGACCACCCGCGGCAGGCGCTGCGTGCCGCCCGCGCCGGGCAGCAGGCCGAGCTTCACCTCCGGCAGCCCCATCCTCGCCCCAGCCCAGGCCGCACGGGCGTGGCAGCCCAGCGCCAGTTCCAGCCCGCCGCCCAGGGCCACGCCCTGCATGGCGGCAACCACGGGCACCGGCATGTCCTCGATGGCGGTGATGACCTGGCGCAGGTTGGGGTCCTGCATCGCGCGCCCGAACTCGGTGATGTCGGCGCCGCCGCTGAACGCCCGCGCTGTGCCAGCCAGCACGATTGCCCGCAGTCCCGCCTCCCCACGCAGCGAGTCCAGCGCCGCCATGATGCCCTGGCGCAACGCCAGCCCCAGCGCGTTCACCGGCGGGTTGTTCATGGTGACCACGGCGACGTCGCCGTCCCGCTCAACTGTCACCGGACCATACTCAGCCATGTCTAGACCTCCAACCATTCGCGCCGCACTGCGGCGTTGCCGGCCAAGCTTGCCGGCGTGCCCTCGAACACGATCTCGCCGTGTCCCATCACGTAAAGCCGCTCGCTGATCGCAAGGGCGATATCCAACTTTTGCTCCACGAGCAGGATTGTGGTGCCGCGGGCGGCCACGGCCTGCAGCAGCTCGCGCACACGCTGGACCATCATGGGCGCCAAGCCCTCGGTGGGTTCGTCCACCATCAGCAGCGCCGGGCTGCCCATCAGCGTCCGGCAGATGGCGAGCATCTGCTGCTCCCCGCCGGACAGCGCGCCGGCCGGGGCCGCCGCCCGCTCCTGCAGGCGGGGGAACAAGGCGTAGGCGTCGGCTAAGGCAAAGGTGCCGCCGGGGCCGGGCTTCTCGCCCAGGATAAGGTTCTGGGCGGTGGTCAGGTCTGGAAAGATCGAGCGATCCTCCGGCACGTAGCCCAAGCCGAGACGCGCAACCTTGTGCGGCGGCAGGCGGCCGATCTCGACGCCGTCAAACCGGATCTCGCCGTCGCGAACCACACCGCCCATGATCGCCTTCAAGGTCGTGCTGCGCCCGGCGCCGTTGCGGCCCAACAGCGCCACGATCTCACCCTTCGCAACCTCCAAGTTGACCCCCCGCAGGACCTGGCTCTTGCCATACCAAGCCTGCAGGTTGCACACGCTCAGCATGGGGCGGCCTGGGCAAGGGCGTCACGATTGAACACAGCTTCGCGTGTCTGCTCGTTCTCCCTCTCCCTCCGGGAGAGAATCGGGGTGAGGGAAACGGCAAGAACCAGCCTTTTCCAGCGTGAGCCGGCGCGTTCATAGGCGGTGATGTGCGAGCGGCGGGGGGGGGGCCCCCCCCCCCCCCCCGGGGGGGGGGGGGGGGGGCCCCCCACGCCGCAAGGTCCGGCTCTAGCCTGTTCGGAAGCGGGGATGGCGCTTTTTAGGACCAGCTTCGCACTGGCTGTTTCCCTCACCCCGACCCTCTCCCGGAGGGAGAGCGAGCAGGCAGCGGTGCTATGTCACAGAAAGTCGCCCCGTCGTGTGCG
>CAXTOB010000210.1:0-10300 GCA_964245505.1 uncultured Acetobacteraceae bacterium
CTCTTCCGCAGGGAAAGGGAGCAGCGCCTAACCCGCCCCCTGCACCACCCAACCACCTCCAGGAGCACCCCGCATGAGTTGGCTCGGCATTGACGCCGGCACGTCCTCCGTCAAGGCGCTGCTGATTGACGACGCCCAGCAAGTGCTGGCGGAAGGCTCCGCACCGCTGGACGTGCAGCGCCCCCACCCGCTGTGGTCCGAACAGGACCCGGCCGACTGGTGGCAGGCCACCGAGGCCGCAATCGCCCAAGTCCACGCAGCCGCGCCCGACGCCTGGGCCCGCCTGGACGGCATCGGCCTATCCGGCCAGCAGCACGGCGCAGTACTCCTGGACGAGACCCGCCACGTTTTGCGCCCCGCCATCCTCTGGAACGACGGCCGAGCCTTCGCCGAGTGCGAGGAACTCGAACGCCGCGTCCCCGACTTCCGCACCCGCGCCAGCAACCGCGCCATGCCCGGCTTCACCGCCCCGAAACTCCTGTGGGTGGAGCGCCACGAACCCGGCATCTTCGCCCGCACCCGCACGGTGCTGCTGCCCAAGGACTGGGTCCGCCTATGCCTGACCGGTGACCTGGTGGGCGACATCTCCGACGCGTCCGGCACCCTCTGGCTGGACGTCGGCGCACGCGACTGGGACGACGTGCTGCTGGCTGCCTGCGACCTGACCCGCGCCCACATGCCGCGCCTGGTGGAAGGCTCCGCCCCTTCCGGCGTTCTCCGCCCCGATCTGGCGGCGGCATGGGGACTGTCCGGCCGGCGCGTGGTCGTGGCAGGGGGCGCTGGAGCCAACGCTGCATCCGCCATCGGCATCGGTGCCGTTGAACCCGGCCAAGGCTTCCTATCCCTCGGCACCTCCGGCGTAGTGTTTGCCGCCACTGACCACCTGGTCGCCAGGCCAGAACGGACGCTGCACGCCTTCTGCCATGCGCTGCCGGGCCGCTGGCAGGTGATGGCGGTGGCGCTCACGGCATCCTCCGCCCTGTCCTGGCTGGCCGGCGTGCTGGGACAGGCGGACCTGGACACCCTGCTGACGCGGGTCGAAACAGCCGCAGCCGACCCAGCCTGGCGCGCCCATGCCCCGCTGTTCCTGCCCTACCTGACCGGGGAGCGCACCCCGCACAACGACCCCGACGCAACCGCAATGTTCGCCGGCCTGCGCGCGGACCATGGGGCGGAAGCGCTGACCTACGCCGTGCTGGAGGGCGTAGCCTTCGCACTGGCGGACGGGCTGGACGTGGTCCGCGAGGCCGGTGTGGACCTGCGCGCCTGCGCCCTGGTCGGCGGCGGCTCGCGCAGCCGGTTCTGGGCGACAATGCTGGCGGACACGCTGCGCCTGACGTTGCAGTTGCCCCGGGGCGGCGTCCTGGGCGCATCCCTGGGCGCGGCACGGCTGGCGATGCTGTTTGTTTTTGCTGGCGAGTTCTCCGAGATCTTCACCCCGCTGTCCATCGAGGATACGCTGACCCCCGCAGCCCCCGATCCCGGCATGCCGCAGCGGCTGGCCCGTTATCGGACGCTTTACCGGATCGAGGCAGGCTCCCGCGGCGCGGCAGTTTAGGCCGATGCCGCCAACCTCCGCGCAGAAGAGTGGAGCCGGCCGCCCCGCACCACGCGATGATGCGCCGATGCTCGTGCCCCTGACCGAGGACGACGGCGTCCTGCTCGACCTTCGCTATGCAACGGCGGACAACCTGACCGGCCGGCCGATCTACCGCCGCCCCGTCGCGCTGCTGCGGCCCGAAGCGCATGGCCGGCTGCTGGCCGCCGCCGAGCGAGCCGCCGTCCTAGGATTTCGCCTCAAGGTGTTCGACGCCTTCCGCCCGCTCGATGCGCAGTGGGCGTTCTGGGCGGCGCTGCCCGATCCACGCTACGTCGCCGACCCCGCAAGCGACAGCGGCTACCATCCCCGCGGAGCCGCAGTGGACCTGACCCTCGTGGACCCAGCCAACGGGACCGGCCTCGACATGGGCACCGGCTTCGACGCGATGGTGCCGCAGTCGGCCCATGCGGCGCTGGACATCCCGCCGCAGGCCGTCCGCAACCGCGCCCTGCTCCTGGGGATCATGGCCGCCGCCGGCTGGCAGCACATCGCCTCGGAATGGTGGCACTACCAACTGCCGGACGCAGGCGCCCTGCCGCTGCTTTGGGCCAGCGACGTGCCGTACGGTCCGATGTAGGGTGAGGCCGGACGATGGCGCAGTCCGATGCCAGCTTGGATGTGATAAGCAGCGGTGGTGCAATCAGGGCCAAGCCTCGCCAAGGAACCGATGCGGCAACCATGCGGACAGCCGCAGAACCGCTGTGAAACTAAGGCCATATTTCCACCTTTAGTGTAAGCGGAGATCCTGAACCTTTGCACGACATTCGCAGGGGCGGCGGCCTGACATGCATCATGATGAGCCTCGACCTCGCCGTTGTATCGCATGTGTGCAGCCGGATCGCGATGATGACCCGCGACTGGATCGTCGAGAAGCGGTCGGCGGCGCAACTCGACGCCGGCGCAGCCCAAGGTTCCTAGACGCAGGAACTGCTGGCGGTGAGCCAGAGGCATGACCGTGCGCTGGCAGGCCAATTGGACGAATGAGGCCGGACGCCGTGCACTTTGACCGTTCTCGGCATTGCGGGCCACGCAACGCCATGGCACTCCAGACACCGCAAGCACTGTCTTGCCTGCCTTGGAAAGTCTCCACCCGCTATTCAAGTTCCTTCCGGAACCGCGGGCCGGTGTTCCTCGTAAACTCGATATCGTGATGGCCGTGCCGTTCCCTGCCATCAATTCGGTGCTATGCTGCTACGCAGCAAAATGTGTAACTATATGGGATTAGGCAATGTCGCTCGAGCTTTACAGGGACCTATCCTGGCTCCCGAAGCCGCCGGCTGACTTCGCAGCCCGATGCAAAAAATGCCTTGAAGGAGCCGGCGACCTAGGCACCGAACTCCGGGCACTGGCAACCCACGCCCTGAACGAGCATCAGTTGGCCCGGCTGGGCCGGGTGATCGAGGCAGCCAGGGCCAGCAAGCGCCCGCTGACGCCGCTGACCCCGTTCCGGCTGGGCCTGATCGGCAATGGCACGCTGGACCTTATCATCCCCGTGCTGGTGGCGACTGCCGCGCGCCACGGCATCGCGCTGGAATGCGTGGCCGGCGCCTACGACCAGTTCCTGCAGGACGCCCTGTTGCCCGCATCACCTGTGAACCAGGCAAGGCCCGACGCCGTCCTGCTGGCGGTGGACTACCGCGGCCTGTCGCTGCAGGCGACCCCGGGCGACGCCGGCGCCGCGGACCAAACGGTCGAGGACGCCTTCAGCCTGCTCGATACCATACGCACTTCGATCAGGACCCACAGTGGTGCCACCTGCATCCTGCAAACGCTGGCCCCACCGCCGGAAAGCCTGTTTGGCTCGCTGGACCGGGCCTTGCCCGGCACGATGCGCACGGTGATTGACGCGTTGAACCGGCGCATCGCCGCGGCGGCGCTGCAATCGGCCGACCTGCTGCTGGACGTCGCCGGCATTGCCGAAACTATCGGTCTCGGCGAATGGCACTCCCCCGCCCTATGGAACATGGCAAAGCTGCCGTTCGCCGACGCCTACGTGCCGTTCTACGCCGACCACGTCGCCCGCATCATCGGCGCGATGCGGGGCAAAAGCCGCCGTTGCCTGGTGCTCGACCTGGACAACACCGTCTGGGGCGGCGTGATCGGCGACGACGGCCTGGAAGGCATCAAGGTCGCCCAGGGCGACCCGACCGGCGAAGCCCACCTAGGCGTGCAGCAACTCGCCTTGGCCCTGCGCCGCCGCGGCGTCGTACTGGCCGTCAGCTCCAAGAACACCGACAGCGTCGCCCGCAAGCCGTTCCAGGAGCATCCCGACATGCTTCTGAAGGAAGAGCACATCGCCGTCTTCCAAGCCAACTGGGACGACAAGGCGACCAACATACGCGCCATCGCCACCGAGCTATCCCTCGGCCTGGAATCCCTCGTCTTCCTCGACGACAACCCCGTCGAGCGCGGCTTGATCCGCCGCGAACTGCCGGAGGTCGCCGTCCCCGAGGTCGAAAGCGACCCCGCCGCCTACGCCCGCACCCTGGCTGCCGCAGGCTACTTCGAGGCTATCCTGTTCTCGGACGAGGACCGCACCCGCGCCGAGATGTATCAGGGCAACGCCCGCCGCCTCAGCCTGCAGCGCCAGGCCGGCGACATCGGCGCCTACCTGCAATCCCTCGAGATGCGCATCATCTTCAACCCGTTCGACACTGTATCCCGGGCGCGCGTCTCCCAGCTCATCAACAAAAGCAACCAGTTCAACCTAACCACCCGGCGCTACTCCGAAGCCGAGGTCGCCGCCGTCGAGGCCGACCCGCACGCCGTCGGCTTCCATGCCCGGCTGATCGACAAGTTTGGCGACAACGGCATCATCGGCGTCATCGTCTGCCGTGAAACCGCCGAGGCTGTGTGGACTATAGACACCTGGCTCATGAGCTGCCGGGTGCTCGGCCGCGGCGTCGAGCAGATGGTGCTGCGGGAAATCCAGTATCGCGGCAAGGCCCACGGCATCGAGACCCTGGTCGGCATCTACCGCCCCACCTCGCGCAATCAGATGGTCCGCGACCACTATATGCATCTCGGCTTCACCTGCATCGGCGAGGACGCCGACGGCGAAACCCGCTGGACTCTCCCGGTCGATGCCGAGGTCGCATCGGCGCCCATGACGGTTGAGCGCGAGGCCGCGCTGCTGGAGCCGGCATGAGTCTCACCTCGCCGACATTCTTCGCGTTCCTGGCCATCACGGTCATCGCCTTCCACCTCACCGCGTCCGTGGCGATTCGCCGGGCCGTGCTGACGGCGGCGGCAGTGGTGTTCATCGCGAGCTACCTGACCGACGCCACCCAGGCAGTGCCGCTGCTGCTGTTCCTGGCACTGGGCTACGCCTGCCTGCGTTTCGTCCAGGCCGGGCGAGCCGGCGCGGCCGTGGCGGCCTGCGTGGTGGCAGTCATCGTGACCTACATCTACCTCAAGCGTTTTTCGTTTACCGAGACCTTCCTGACCCCGCTGCCATTCCCCTACCTGACCCTCGGCCTCTCATACGTCCTGTTCCGAGTCATCCAGGTCATCGTGGACGCGGGATCAGGGGAATTGCCGGACCGCGTGAGTCCTTTTGCCTTCTTCCGCTATACCTGCAATTTCCTGTGCTTCGTCTCAGGGCCAATCCAGCGCTACCAGGACTTTGCGGCAAGCGACGGCCTGATCGCAGCACCACTCGACGCCGATCGAGTATATCGCGCGTTCTCACGCATCGTGACCGGCTACATGAAGTTCGTGGTCGTGGCAGCCTCGGCCAACTACTTCTACGCCCACCTCAGCGCCCCGTTGCTCGACGCCGCGCCAATCGGCTTCGCCAAGCTCTGCGTCATCTACAGCCTGACAGCCGCGGCCTACACCGCGTATCTGTATTTCAACTTCTCCGGCTACATGGACATCGTCATCGGCATCGGCGTCCTGCTCGGCCAGGCCCTGCCGGAGAACTTCGACCGTCCGTTCTCCGCCCGCAGTTTCCTGGAGTTCTGGCAGCGCTGGCACATGACCCTCTCCAACTGGTTCAAGCTTTACTTGTTCAATCCCTTCCTGATGTTCCTGATGAAGCGGATTCCGGCCCCTGCCCTCACCGCCTACTTGGGAGTCATCGCATTCTTCGTGACGTTCCTCGTCATGGGCGTCTGGCACGGTACCACCCGGGTGTTCGTGATCTACGGGCTGCTGATGGGTGCCGGCGCCAGCGTCAATAAGCTCTGGCAGATCTTCTGCACCAACCGGCTGGGCAAGAAGCGCTACAAGGCGCTCAGCCAAACCACGGCCTACTCCTATGCCGCACGCGGCCTGACCTTCGCCTACTTTACGGTCGCCCTGACCTGCCTCTGGCTGCCCGAGCTGCCGCAGTTCCTGCAGGTCGCCGGTCGCCTCGGTGCGTCCGGCCTGGTCGGCGCGATGATCTTGCTGACACTTGGCTTCGGCATCGCCGCCCTGGCCCTGGATGCCGCCATCGCCGGCACCGCGGCACGAGGCCCAAGCATCCGGGCAGCCACCGGCGGCATCATCCTCCGGAACATGGGCCTCGCCACCCGGCTGCTTGCGATCTTCGCCATCGCCTCGCTGTTCAACAAGGCCCCAGAGTTCGTGTACAGGGCATTTTAGATGCGTTACATCCTGCGCCAGGCCGCGTTAACCGCCCTATCCTTCGCAGTCCTCTACGCGGCGGTCCTGGCCCTCACCTTCGTCGTGTCCCCCGACCCGCCGCGCAACGGCTCCCTCGACGTTTGGACCGCCGGCGACACCCTTTACCTGACCAGCCCGAAATACGCCTTCCTGGGCCGGGACGCGCTCAATGTTCCCGACCGGAAGGTCATCATGGTTGGCGCCTCCAACACCGGACTCGGATTTAGGCCGGACCGTGTGCAGCCCCTCGTAGGATGCGCCAAGGTGAGCAACCTCGCCATCGGCAGCGCCAACATCACCGAGGTCCGCCAGATGATAGACCTGGTGCATGACGTGCAGGACCCCGCGGCCCAGCACTCCGACACCTTCGTCATCGGCGTGTGGTTCGGCATGTTCGTTGACACCGAACTGCTATGGCCCGGCGCCGAGCGGCAACGCGGCGACACCGACGTCGATATCGAGCGTTACCGCTACGGCTTCTATCGCCGCACCGCCAACGGACCGGTCGAAGTGCTCCCCTCACGCTGGCTTCACGCCGGAGCAGTGCTGATCCGCCCCTATTTGCTGCTGGAGCGGACGGCGCGGTGGGCCACCGCCAGCCTGCGCGACGCCTTGGGTGTGCATCCGCCGGCACTGACCGACGACGACCGTGAGGCGCGTGTGCTGACCCTGCCCGAGAAGGAAGAGGCGCTGGACCATTGGCGCCAGACCATGGGCGGCAACCGGCCGATCTCCGCAGCCCAGGTCGCCCTGCTGCAGGACACCGTCGAGCGCCTGCTGCAATCCGGCGAGAAGGTTGTGCTGGTGGACCTGCCGATCCCCGCCTGGCACCGCGATATCAGCCCGTATCAGCCGAGCTATGTCCAACAGGTGCAAGGTCCGCTTTTTGACCACTTCAAGGACCGCCCAGGCTTCGCGTCGCTGAAGATGCCGGACCTCGACGCAGACACCGACTACTCTGATGAGGTTCACGCCAAGCCGCACTTGGCCCGCATCTGGGCCGCCCGGCTGGCGGAGGTGCTCAACCCCCTGGTCTGCCCGGGACCTGGCGCCAAGACGGTTGACTCCACGCCCATACGCCCCGCCAGTACAGTCGGCGCCCTCGAACCCCAGCATTAGCGGCGCCGCATCTGCCTGAAACGGCGTCTTGCACCGAGAGGATCAACATGGACCAGCCCGTGGTTTACGAAAAACTCACGACCGTCTTCCGCGACGTGTTCGATGAGGACGACCTGGTGCTCACGCCGGGCACGACGGCCGACGACGTGGACGGCTGGGACAGCCTGAGCCACATCCGCCTCGTGCTCGCCGTCAGCAAGGCATTCGGCGTAAAATTCTCCGCGTCCGAGGTCGGCGGCCTCAAAAACGTGGGCGAGTTCGCATCCCTGATCCAGAGCAAGGCGTGACCGGGCCAGCCACACCCTCCGGGCCATCACGGTGAGCGGCTTGCCCCCAGGCCTGTCCGGCCTGCAGTTCCACCATTTCGGACTGGCCGTCCGCGACCCTGCCGAAGCGTTCCGCTACCTGCTGACGCTCGGCTATACCGAAGGCAACGCGGTGTTCGACCCGTTGCAGCAGGTTAACCTGGCAATGCGCCACCATCCGGCCATGCCGGACGTTGAGGTGATCTGGCCCGGCGACGGCCCTTCGCCGGTTGACCGGATGATCAAGGGATCAGGCACGATGATCTACCATCTCTGCTACGAGTGCCCCGACTCCAGCGCCATCATGGCCGCGCTGGAGGCCGCCGAGATCGAGACGGTCCTGGTCAGCCCGCCCAGGCCGGCGATCCTGTTCGCCGGGCGTGAGGTGTCGTTCCACATGGTGTCCGGATTCGGCCTCATCGAACTGCTCCAATCCCCTCCCACGGAGGCATGATAACCTTGCGAAGAACCCTCCTGCCCGGCATCGCCGCCGTCCTGCTCGCAGGCATCGCTCACGCCGCCCCCGACCCCGACGCCACGTTCCTAACCACCCCAAACTTTCCCTCGCGCGAGCCGCTGCCGGTCGTGGCAAACGCGACGCCCGGCGACGGCCTGGGAATGACGCCAGGTTCGCGCAACGCCTTCTCCCTCGTGATGGGCAACGGCCAGCGCGGCGCCAACATGACCACCTCGCAGTCCATCCGCGACCGCTTCTTCCTCAACTACAGCACCGGCGACCTGAACAAGGCCATCGGCAGCCCGATCGACAACGGCCAATCCAACAACAACACCTTCGCCGCCGTGGCACGGCACTTCCCGGTCGGCGACCCCAACGACCTGCACGTCATGGCGCCCGACGGCATGCACCTGCGCGCGATCTGCTCGGAGCACCGCACCAACTGCCACCCCGGCGCCGTCTGGGCCGCCATGGTGCGCCTTCCCTTCGAGTGGCGCCCCGGCACCACGCTAAAGGTCCGCTATCGCAGCCCAAAGGGCGAGCACTCCTGGGCGCCGATCTGGATGTTCACCGGCCAGCAGATCTCCCCCGGCCCCGGCGGCAACCCTTACCAGGGCTTCGGCACCCCAAACGCCCTCTATCGCGAAAGCTCCGGCAAAAGCTTCGAGATCGACTGGAACGACAACTTCCCCCGGGTTCCCGCCGGTGTGCCGCCGGGCTACCAGATCGACTACGGCACCCCCGACATCTACGGCACCAAGTGGGCCACCAAGCCGCATGCCGTTTATTGGGCGAACGGCAACGGCTGGCGCTACTACGATAATTCTCACAGCCCCGAGTTCCTGCGCGCGCCGTTCGACTGGTCCGAAGGCTTCCACGACCTGGTCGGCAACTGGCGCGGCGACGGCAGCAACCTGATAGACCTGTTCGTGGACGGCAAGCTGGTCGCCACCTCCTACATGGAATACCCGCAGGACACCTACATCGACCCGGCGGACAACCGACGCAAAACGATCGCCATGAGCCTGATCATCGGCAACCAGGCGATCCCAGGCTTTTCCCGCGGAGCCTCCAGCGCCAGGGACAACGACGGTATCCCTCACGGCTGGACCATCGTAGTGCAGGAAATCTCCGGCTGGTATGGCAACATTGCGGACCCCGACCGCTACCGCGCCTCGCCGGAAAACGCGGTGAAGTGACCGCGCCCCGCCCCGGCAATCAAAGGTGCTGCCGGAAGTGCTCCGCAACCGCGGCATAAATCCGCCGCTGATGCTCCGGCCGGATGAAACCATGCCCGGCATAGGTGAACCGCTCATAGCGCACCCGCTTGTGGTGCTGCTCCATCGCCGCCACGAACTGCTCGCTCTCGTTCATCGGCACCCGCGGATCGCGGTCCCCATGCGCCACCAGCAGCGGCGCTGTCACCGCACCGACCCCGTGGATCGGCGAGAACTCCCGCAGCACATCGTCATGCCGGCCCGGCACGCCATACTCCAACGCCCGATGCTGCCGCCGCCAAGGACCGGTGTCGCGCAGCAGGCTGAACCAGTCGCCAATGCCGTAGTAGTCCACCGCCGCACGCCATAGCTCGGGATGCCGGGTGATCGCGGCCAACACCATCCAGCCGCCATAGGATTGCCCCATGATCCCGATGCGCCCGGGGTTGATGCCGGGCTGCGCCGCCAGCCAGTGCCGGGCCGCCACCAGATCATCCACAGCCACTCCGCGGTGGCCAAGATCGTCCGCCTCCATCCAGGCGCGCCCATATCCGGTGCTGCCGCGCACGTTCGGCATCAGCACGGCATATCCCTGGGACAGCAGCATCTGCATGTCCGGCCGGAACTTGGCCCGGCTCTGCGACGCCGGCCCGCCATGCACCCAAACAACGCTGGGCCATCCATCCGCCGGCACCGCCCCATGCGGCACGGCAAACCAGCCCGGCACCTCCCTCCCATCCAGCCCAGGCCAGGACACCAGTGAGAACCCGATCAGCTCCCCCGGCTCAATCCCAGCGCCCGCCTGCGGATCAGGCCGCCAGAGCATACGCACGGCGCCGCCCTCCCATAGATACAATCCCGGCGGGTCCACCGGCCCCTCGGCGGAAAACGCCAGCACCGAGCCATCCGGCGACCAGGCGAGGTCCCCAGCCACGCCCTGCGGCAGGCCTGCCACCACCTCCCGCTCCCCCTCGGCGGCGCCGACCCGCAG
>CAXTOB010000211.1:0-10229 GCA_964245505.1 uncultured Acetobacteraceae bacterium
ATCCAGCTTCGCGTCGTGCCGGGCCAGGAACTCGCTGAGCAGCATCGCCCGCGTGGACAACGCTTCGGCAGCCTCACCGGGCAGCAACGACGTAAACTCGTCGCGCAGCGTCAGCAGGCAAGACGGCTCCAACCCAACCACCGGCAACGGTCCATCCAGCGCCGCCAGGGTGCGCGCAGCCTCCTGCCGGGCACGCTCCACCATTCCCGCCGAGAGGTAAGTCCGCCCGCAGCAAACCGGCCGGCCCTTAGCCTCCGGCAGCACCGCCCGGAACCCGGCAGCGCGCAGCACACGTACGGCAGCGCGCAGGTTCTCCGGCTCGAAGTATCGGTTAAAGGTGTCGGCCAGCAGCAGCACATCACCCCGCGGCGCCGGCGGAGCCACGGCTTCGCTGTCACGGAACGGCTCGCTGCTCCAGGCCGGCAAGGGCCGCCCCGGCGCCAAGCCGATACGTCCGCCCAGCCAGCGCAGCAGTCCCACCCGGTTCCGCAAATTGGCGAGCGGCGCCGCCCTCGACGCAATGCGGGCCAGCCGCGGCAGCTCCGCGACCAGCCGGGCGCGCAAGGGAACACCATGCCGGGCAACCCGCGCGGCCAGAGCCTCGACCTTCATCTTCGCCATATCCACGCCAGTCGGGCACTCCCGCCGGCATGCCTTGCACGACACGCACAGGGCCAGCGCCTCCGCCACGTCGTCCCCGCCCATCGCGTCCGCACCCAACTGCCCCGTCAACGCCAGGCGCAACGTATTGGCACGCCCCCGGGTCAGGTGCTGCTCCTCACGCGTCACCCGGTAGCTCGGGCACATGCTCCCGGCATGGAAGCCACGGCAGGTGCCGTTGTTGTTGCACATCTCGACCGCGGACAGCATCCCACCCTGCGGACCCGGATAGCCGGACCAGTCCAGCGCCGGGGTGAACGCCGGGTCGGCGGCATAGTCCGGCCCATAACGGAACAGGCTGCGGTCATCCATCCGCGGCGGCCGGACAATACGGTTCGGGTTCAGCAGCGCGCCCGGATCGAAGACATCCTTCACCGCCTCGAACGCCCGGACGATGCGCGGTCCGAACATCTCCTGATGGAACTCGCTGCGAACGATCCCGTCGCCGTGCTCGCCGCTATGCGACCCCTTATACTCACGCACCAGCGCGAAGCACTCCTCGGCGACGGCGCGCATGGTATGCACATCGGCCGGGTCCTTCATATTCAGGACGGGGCGGACGTGCAGGCATCCAACGCTGGCATGGGCATACCAGGTGCCCTTGGTGCCATGCTTGGCAAAAACGTCGTTCAACCGCTCGGTATAATCTGCCAGGTCGTCCAAGCCCACAGCGCAGTCCTCGATGAAAGACACCGGCTTCCCATCGCCCCGCATGGACATCATGATGTTCAGCCCGGCCTCCCGCACCTCGGCAATGGCGGCCTGGAAGGCGGGGTCAGTGGCGCGGACAACGGCGCCGGGCCAGCCGAGGTCGGCCATCATCGTGTCCAGCTCCGCCAGCTTGGCCAGCAGCCGACCGTCCTCATACCCATGGAACTCGACGATCAGCAGGCTGTCAGGCTGGCCTCGTACCATGCGGTCTATGGTCGGGGCATAGATCGGGATACCGCGCCCTAGGTCGATCATGGTGCGGTCCACCAGCTCGACCGCCTCAGGCTGCAACGACACCAGATGGCGCGATGCCTCCATCGCCGCCCGGAAGGTCGGAAACTGGCAGACCCCCAGCACCTTGCGCGGCAACAGCGGCTGCAACTGCAGGTGCAGCCGGGCGGTGAAGGCGAGCGTGCCCTCCGACCCCACCAGCAGCCGCGCCAGGTTGCCGCGTCCCTCCACGCGCGCTGTGGGGGTCAGCGCCTCGATGTTGTAGCCGCCAACCCGGCGCAGTTGCGTCGGGAATCGCGCGGCAATCTCGGTGGCCTCTGCGTCGCCCAACGCATGCAGGCGAGCGACCAGGTCCGCGGCCGGCCCGGACATCTCCGAGCCAGGGCCGAAGCGGACCTGCGTGCCATCGGCCAGGATCGCGTCAATTGCCTGCACGTTGTCGGCCATCAGGCCGTAGCGGATGCTCTTGGAGCCGCAAGAGTTGTTGCCCGCCATGCCGCCCAGGGTGCACCGGGCGTTGGTGCTGGGGTCCACAGGGTAAAACAGCCCATGCGCCTTCAACGCCAAATTCAGGTGCGACAGCACCAGGCCGGGCTCAACGATCGCGGTGCGCGCCGCAGCGTCCACCTCCACCACCCGGCGCAGGTGCTTGGTGCAATCAACCACCAGCGCGCGATTGACGGTCTGGCCGCACTGGCTGGTCCCGCCGCCACGAGGCAGCACGGGAACACCATGCTCGCGCGCGATGGCGATGGCCGCGGCGGCGCCCTCGGTCGTACGTGGGACTATAACGCCCACCGGCTCGACCTGATAGATCGAGGCGTCCGTCGCATACCGCCCCCGGTCGGCCCGGCTGAACAGCACGTCGCCGTCCACCTCCCGCCGCAGCCGCTGCGCCAGGCGTGGGTCACCGAGAGGCACTAAGCCAGGCGTCCGGCCCGGCGCGGTGTGGATACCGTCAGGCAACGTTCGGAACTCCCCGTGGCGACGCCGCGGCATCGGCGGCAAACGTGCGGTCCGGACGCATCCAGAACGCGGCGACCACACCAACCACCAGCAGCCCCATCGTGCCCCAGAACGGCAGCGACCAGTCACCGGTCCGATCAATGATATAGCCGAACACCAACGGCGAGACGATGGCGGCAAGCGCCGATCCGCTGTTCATCAGTCCGCTCGCCGTCCCGGAATAGGCCGGTGCGATGTCCATCGGGATCGCCCACATCGGCCCGATCGTCAGCTCGGCGAAGAAGAATGCGCCACCCAGCGACAGCGCCGCCATCATCGGATCGGTGATGAACAGGATCGGTGCGGAGCACGCCAGCGATCCGACCATGCCGAAGATCACCAGGTCACGCCGCGCCCGCACCAGCGAGCCGGTCCGCCGTAGGATATAGTCCGACAGCCAGCCACCCAACGCGTCGCCGACCACGCCGCCACCGAACACCAGGGCGGCAAACAGCGCGGAGTCCTTCAGGTTCAGCTTGTAGGCGTTCAGCATGAACTGCGGCACCCATGTCAGGAAGGTCCACAGCGTCCAGCCGTAGCAGAAATAAACGAAGGTGACAGGCGCCATCCGGCGCAGCAACGGTCCCCATGGCGTCGGCCCGCGCTGCCCGGCGGCGATACGTGGAGGCGGCATCCGCTCCAAGTCGGCGGGTGTGACTCCGGGATGCGTGCGGGGGTCGTCGCGGTAGTAGAACGCCCAAACTGTAACCCAGACCAGGCTGATAACGCCCATGATGACGAACGAGCCGCGCCAGGATACCACCTCGACCAGCGCGACGACGGCCGGCGGGGTGATGGCGTTGCCTAAGCGGGACGCGGCGTGGGTGATGCCCTGCGCCCAGCCGGACTTGCCGCCCGGCAGCCAGGTGGACATGGCGCGGGTTGCGGTCGGGAACGTCGCGCCCTCGCCCAGGCCCAGCAGCATACGCGCTGCGACCAGGGTCCAAAGTCCTCCGACAAGCCCCGTCATAATGGTGGCGACCGACCAGATCAGCCCACAGGCGATCAGGGTGCGGCGCGCACCGAACCGGTCGCCGAACCAGCCGCCAATAACCTGGCAGATCAGGTATGGGTAGGCAAAGGCGGAAAACACGAAGCCAAGCTGCGTGTTATTCAGTCCAAGATCGGTTTTGAACGCACCGGCCGCCGTGCTGATGTTCACACGATCTACGTAAGTTATAAAATACATCAAGCAAAGCAGCAGCAGCACGTTGCTGCTGGGAGTCCAGCGCCGGTTTGCCATCATCGTCTCTTTTCTTCAAGCTTGACTTTAAAGTCGAGACCTCATTACGGGTCCAGTTCTCCCCGTCAAGCTGCTTTTTGTTGCTCGGTGTTGGTCCGCCCGGCCAGCACATCCATTGCCGCCGCGACGCCGCCCTGCTGGTGCGGAACACCGGCTTCGTGCAGCCCCATCTCCACCCCGCCCAGCGTTCCCAACAACTGCAGGTCGTTGAAATGCCCGAGATGACCGATGCGGAACACCTTGCCCTTGACCTTCGCAAGCCCCTGGCCCAACGACATATCGAAGTTCTCCAGGATCACCGCCCGCAGATGATCCGCGTCATGCCCCTCCGGCATGATCACGCCGGTCAATACCGGTGAGTATTCGCGCGTATCCTGGCATAGTATCTCCAGCCCCCAAGCGCGCACGGCGGCACGCGTCGCTGCGGCATGCCGGGCGTGCCGTTCGAAAACGTTCGGCAGCCCTTCTTCCTGCAGCATGGCCAGAGCTTCCTTGAGGCCATACAGCATGTTGGTGGCGGGCGTGTATGGGAAGTAGCCATTCGCGTTCGGCCCCAGCATGTCCCGCCAGTCCCAATACGAGCGCGGCATCCCGCCCTGCTCCGACGCCGCCATCGCCTTGGCCGACACGGCGTTGAAGCTCAGCCCCGGCGGCAGCATCAGCCCCTTTTGCGATCCGGAAACGGTCACGTCCACGCCCCAGGCGTCATGCTGGTAGTCCACCGACCCAAGCGACGAAATGGTGTCCACCATCAGCAGCGCCGGGTGCTCAGCGCGATTCATCGCCGCCCGCACCTCGGGGATGCGGCTGGTGACGCCGGTGCTGGTTTCATTGTGCACGACCATGACCGCCTTGATCGCGTGTCCCGCGTCGTCGCGCAGCCGTGCCTCGACATCCGCCGGGTCCACGCCGTGCCGCCAGTCTCCAGGCACGAAATCCACCTGCAATCCGAAGCGCCCGGCCATCGTGCGCCATAGCGTCGCGAAGTGGCCGGTCTCATACATCAGCACCCGGTCGCCTTGGCGCAGCGTGTTGACGATGGCCGCCTCCCATGCGCCGGTGCCGGATGCCGGATAGATGACGACGGTGCTTGCCGTGCCGAACACCGTGCGCAGGCCAGCCAGCACGGCCTTGCCAAGCACCGCAAATTCCGGCCCGCGGTGATCGATCGTCGGTGAGTCCATCGCCCGCAGCACGCGGTCAGGGACGGCGCTGGGGCCAGGGATCTGCAGGAAATGCCGGCCGCTCTTGAACGCCATCGCGTCCTCCTGAAAATGAATGCAAAAGGGTCATGACACGCGAGCGATGCCAGATACAAGGCCAAAGTTTGTTATTAAATTTGCACTCAACATCTAACGCACTATGCTGTGGACAAATGGCAAACACCGCGCCCAGCAACGTCGTCCAAGCCTTCCCGCCCGCGCCGTCCCTGCATGAGGGTCTGCTGGATGGTGTACGCAAGCTCATCAACGAGGGCGACCTGCTGCCGGGCGCCCGCGTGCCGGAACGTGAGCTGTGCGCCCGCTTCAAGGTGTCCCGCACTCCGCTGCGCGAATGCCTGAAGGTTCTGGCCGCCGAGGGCCTCGTGGACCTGCTGCCCAACCGGGGTGCCCGCGTGGCGACGCTGGACGAGGAGCACCTAGTCCACTTGTTCGAAGTCATTGCCACCCTGGAATCCGAGGGCGGACGTCTGGCCTGCCACCGCATCAGCCCGGCGGAACTGGCGGAGGTGCAGGGGATGCATTACCGAATGTATGCCCATTTCCTGCGGCAGGAGCTGCCGGGCTACTTCGCGCTGAACCAGGCCATCCATTCCGCGATCATGCGCGCGGCAGGCAACCCCGTGCTGATGGCGACGCATGCCGGGCTGGCCGGGCGCATCACCCGCGCCCGCTACATGAGCAACCGTATGCGGGCGGACCGGTGGCAGACCGCGATGGATGAGCATGACGCCATCCTGGCTGCACTGACCCAGCGCGACGGCAACACGCTCGGCCCCCTGCTGGCCCGGCACCTGCAGAACAAGCGGGACATCATCACCGAGGCTTTGCACAGCGCTAGGGAGGCGGGCAGATCGCCGTGACGCCGCCCAATGTGCGTGGCTTCGATGTGCACGGCCCCGATGTGCGAGGCATAGGGTTCGGCAACCGTGCGCCGCTCTCCGTGGCGCTGGACTGGATAGAGGCGCACGTCGCCGTCCTGCCCTCCGAAGACATTTTGGCGCCCGACGCCGTGGGCCGGGTTCTGACGTCAGCAGCGCCGGGCAAGCCTTGGCCTCCGACGGACCGTGCCGGCGCTGATGGCTACGCAGTATGCGTTGCGGAAACCCTAGGCGCGAGCGATTACAACCCGCTGCCGCTTCCGTCCGCCATGCCGATTACCAGCGGTGAGCCGATGCCGCCCGGCACGGACGCTGTTGCGGCGTTCTCGGGCGTGGGCCGCCAAGGGCCGGCCTTCCTGGCCTTGGCGCCAGTTGCGCGCGGCGCCGGCGTCGAGCGGCGAGGCGCGGAGGGTGACGCGCCCCTGCCCGGCCTGCTGCGTCCGGAAAGCCTGGCGCTGCTGGCCCTGCTGAACATCCCGGTCATCCAGGTTGTCCGGCGCCCGCGCGTCGCCCTCATGACAGCCGGGGCCAAATCTGGGCCGGACGTTCTGACGCCGATGCTGCGCGCCCTGGTGGCGCACGACGGAGGAGTGGCGATCGTTGCATCCAGCGTCGAGGCGGCATCCCACGCCGGCGCGGACCTGATCTTGCTGGCGGGTCGCACGGGCTGCGGAACGGATGACGACATGCCGCACCGGTTCACGGCAGCAGGCGGAGTGCTCGACCTGCACGGGATCGCCTTCCGTCCCGGGGACACGGCGGGGCTGGGCCGGCTCGGCGGCGTTCCGGCCATGCTGCTGCCGGGATCGCCGCTGGCGGCCTTGTCGGTTTACGAGGTGCTGGCGAGAGCCGCAGTCAGGCGGCTCGGCGGGCGGGCAAACGCCCCGGCGCATCTGGAACGGCAGGCCGTGCTGGAGCGCAAGGTCACCTCCGCCATCGGCTGCACCGACATGGTGCGGGTCCGGCTGCGTAACGGCCGGGCCATCCCGCTCGGCCCGGCAGACAGCGGCGGGCTGGGCCGCGCCGTCCTGGCTGACGGCTGGCTGATCGTGCCCGAGGGCGGGGAAGGTTATCCCGCAGGCGCCACCGTGACCGTGCAGTGCCCGGCATGACGGTCGCCGCCGAGGTGCTGCGCCGAGCCGCGCGGCAGGAGCAATTCCTGGATGTCGTATCCCGGGACGAGGCCGAAGCGCGGTTCCGCCGCCACCTCACCCTCAGCCCGCTCGGGGCCGAGACACTCCCGTTGGCCCAGGCCCGCGGCCGCGTGCTGGCAACGGACGTGCTGGCGCCGGTGGACGTGCCGGGCTTCGACCGAGCCGGGGTGGACGGCTTCGCCCTGCGTGCGGAAGACACGGCCGATGCGGACGATGACGCGCCCGCCGTCCTGGCGCTGACCCCGGCGGTGCTGACGCCCGGCGTGCAGCCCAGGACCGCGGTCACGGCGGGCTGGGCCAGCGCAATCGCCACCGGCGGCATGGTGCCCCGTGGTGCCGACGCCGTTGTGATGGTCGAGCAGACCGAACTGCGGGACGGCCCACCATTGTCCGTCGAGGTCAGCCGTCCCGTGGCCCCCGGCGCTTTCATCGCTGCCGCCGGGTCCGACATGGGGCTGGGCGAGACGGTGCTCCGCCGCGGCAAGCTGCTGTCGTCCCGCGAGATCGGCATGCTGGCCGCGGTCGGCGTCGCGCAGGTTAACGTCTGGCGCCGCCCCCGCGTGGCGATCTTCTCCACCGGCGACGAGCTCGTGGCGCCCGGCGCCCCGATCCGTCCCGGCCAGGTGTATGACAGCAACGCCGCCATCCTGGCCGCCGCAGTGGAAGAGTTGGGCGGCATCCCGGTATCCCTTGGCATCATCCCGGACAACCCGGCGGCCCTAGCGGCGGCTCTGGACATGGCGCTGGCCACCGGCGACATGGTGCTGCTGTCGGGTGGCACCTCCAAGGGTGCCGGCGACCTGGCGCACGAGGCCGCAGCCCGTCTCGACGCCCCGGGAATCGTCGTGCACGGCGTTGCATTAAAGCCTGGGAAGCCGCTGTGCCTGGCGGTGCAGCACGGCAAGCCGGTGGCGGTACTGCCGGGCTTCCCGACCTCGGCTATATTCACCTTCCACGAGTTCGTGGCGCCAGTATTGCGCGCCTTCGCCGGCCTACCGCCGGAGCGGGAGCAGGTGGTGAACGCCGTCCTGCCGCTGCGGATCGGCTCGGAGCGGGGACGGACGGAATACGTCATGGTCTCGCTGATTGAGGCGCCCGGCGGCGGCCTGGCCGCCTACCCCACCGCAAAGGGGTCCGGCGCCGTCACCAGCTTTACCCAGGCCGACGGCTTCTTCGCCGTGCCCGCGGGCGTGGAGTCCGTGGCCGCCGGCACGCCGGTCCAGGTGCGGCTGATCGGCGACGGCGCGCCAGCGGCGGACCTGGTGGTGATTGGCAGCCAATGCGCCGGCCTGGACCTGCTGGTCGGCCTGCTGGACGCCGAGGGCTTCGCGATAAAATCGCTGGCCGTCGGCAGCATGGGCGGCCTGGCCGCCGCAGCCCGCGGCGAGTGCGATGTGGCGGGCATCCACCTGATGGACCCGGCATCCGGCATCTACAACGCCCCCTATGTCACTGAAGCAATGCAGTTGGTTCCAGGCTACGGCCGGCTCCAGGGCATGGTATTCCGCCCGGGCGACCCACGGTTCGAGGGTCAGTCCATCACGGCGGCCGTCGCGGCGGCCCTAGCGGACCCACACGCGCTGATGGTCAACCGCAACGCCGGCAGCGGCACGCGGGTGCTGATCGACCAGTTGCTGGATGGCGCGCGCCCACCCGGCTACGCGGCGCAGGCCCGGTCACACAACGCCGTTGCCGCGGCAGTGGCGCAGGGCCGGGCCGATTGGGGCGTCGCCATCCAGACCGTCGCCCGCGACTACGCCCTCGGCTTCCTGCCATTGCAGGACGAGAAGTTCGACCTCGTCGTTCCCAGGTCCCGGCTGGGCCGTCCGGCCGTTCAGCGCCTGCTGGCCCTGCTGCGCGAACCAGGCACCCGTGCGGCGCTGCGGGCCCGGGGGTTCGAGGTGGGGCCGGCCCCGTTGGCCGTGTCAGGTATGGACGCGGCGGCACAGGAGCGGGGCGCATGACTCCACCCACCTTGGGGGTCATCCTGGCCGGCGGCCTAGCCCGGCGCATGGGCGGCGGCGACAAAGGGCTGCGGCTGGTGGGTGGCGAGCGGGTGCTGGACCGCCTGCTGCGCCGGGTGTCACCGCAAGTGACTGGCCTGGCAGTGAATGCGAACGACGACCCGGCGCGCTTCGCAGATCTGGGCCTGCCGGTCATACCGGACACAGTGCCGGACCGACCGGGACCGTTGGCCGGAGTGATCGCCGGCCTGGACTGGGCGGCGGCGCACCCGTCCCGTGCCGCCTGGATCGTGACAGTGCCGGGAGACTGCCCCTTCGTGCCGCCCGACCTTGTGGCGCGGCTGCACGAGGGACGCGGCACGGCGGAGTTGGCCTATGCTGCATCGGGCGGATGGACGCACCCAGTCGTGGCCTTATGGCCGCTATCCATCCGCGACGTGCTGCGGGCGGCGGTGCAGGACGGGATGCGCAAGATAGACGCCTTCACGGCACGCTATGCGACGGCTGCCGTAGAATGGCCGGCGACGCCAGTAAACCCGTTTTTCAACGTCAACACCCCGGACGACCTGACGGAAGCGAACCGCCTGGCGGCCGAACCGCTTCCGTCTCCCTCCGGGAAAGGGCCGGGGTGAGGGAAACCGCAAGAACTGACCTCAGACCTGGCACCTGCGGCCTAATCCCTCGTCAGGCTAAACTCCGTGTTCGCTGTTTCCCTTACCCCAACCCTCTCCCGAAGGAAGAGGGAGCGTATCACATCAACCCACCGTAGGGCAAAAACCGCACCGCCATCCCCGGCGCCACGCCCGTAACATCCTCGTCAAGCTCCACCAGCCCATCCGTCGCCGTCAGCGACGTCAAAATACCCGCCCCATCCACCGGATGCTTCCACGCATGCAGCATCCCATCTGCCCCACCAGAGACCCGCACCCGCACATACTCCCGCCGCCCCGGCTTCTTGCGGTAGCTGAACCCGGCCACCACCGGCACACCCACTGGCGGCACGAACGCCTCCCCGCCCAACGCCGCCAGCAACGGGCGCGCGACCCGCACGAAGGTGACGAACGCCGCCACTGGATTCCCCGGCAGCCCCATGAACGCCGCCCCCCCTACCGGCCCCCTAGGGACGGGCCGCCCCCGCGTGATCGCCCGGCGCCAATACG
>CAXTOB010000212.1:0-10214 GCA_964245505.1 uncultured Acetobacteraceae bacterium
GTCCAGATTTCCGCGAGCCGCCCCACCCTGGCTCCCTGAACTACGAGCAATGGGGCTGGGGCATGACCGGCGCCCGCTGGCGCGCCCTGGCCGCCGCAGCCCTGGCAGAGTTGGAGCCTCCATGCGCCGCATGACGATCCTGAGCGTCGCCTACTCGCTGGCCCCGGTCGGACCGGATTCTGTCGGTGGGTCCGAGCAGGTGCTGACGGCGCTGGACCGCGCCCTGACCGATGCCGGGCACCGCAACATCGTGGTGGCCTGCGCGGGGTCGGAGGTCGCGGGCGAGCTGGTGTCCTTCCCTGGCCCGCCTACGGGCGGCCGCATTGACGGGCGCTGCCGGGTCGGCAAGCAGCGGGCGATGCGCCGGCTGATCGGCGAGGTGCTGGCGCGGGAGAAGGTGGACCTCGTGCATATGCATGGGCTGGACTTCAACAAGGTGCTGCCGCCGCCCGGGGTGCCGGTCTTGGCCACACTGCACCTGCCGCCCTTCTTCTATCCTTGGGACGCGCTGTGGCCGCAGCGTCCGGACACCTGGACGCATTGCGTGTCCGCCAGTCAAATGCGGGAGGCGCCGCCGTCCCACCTGATGCTGCCGCCGATCTCGAATGGCGTGCCGGTGGAAGCGCTGGGCCGCCTGCGTCCGCGCAAGTGCAACTATGCCCTGATGCTGGCGCGGGTGTGCCCGGAGAAAGGGCTGAACATGGGCCTGGACGCCGCGCGGCTGGCTGGGTCGCCCATGCTGCTGGCCGGGGAGGTGTTCCCCTATGCCTCGCACCAGCAATACTTTCGAGATGAGGTCGCCCCCCGGCTGAACCGGGAGCGCCGTTACCTCGGACCCGTGGGCTTTGCCCGCAAGCGCCGGCTGCTGGCCTCGGCACGCTGCCTGCTGATCCCGAGCCAGGTGCCGGAAACCAGCTCGCTGGTGGCGATGGAGGCCGCGGCCTGTGGTACGCCGGTGATCGCCTTCCGCGCCGGCGCCCTGCCGGAAGTGGTCGAGGATGGGCGCACCGGCATCCTGGTGGACAGCACGGAGGAGATGGCGGACGCCATCGGCCGGGTCGGCGCCATAGACCCGGAGGTGTGCCGCGAGACGGCCCAGCGGCGCTTCACCATTGGGCGGATGGCCACGGCCTATATGGACCGCTACGAGAGCCTGATCGAGCGGCGGGTGTCGGCGGCTGCCTGAACTGGCTGGCGTGACCGCCTTCTCGGCTGGTGCGATTGCCGATCCGGCTGGCGTCATCGCCATCCTGGACACCGACGCCGCGCTGACCGCGCTGGCGCCGGAATGGACAGAATTATGGGACCGCCTGCCTGAACGCTCGCCGTTTACCGCACCGGCTTGGCTGCTGCCGTGGTGGCGGCACTTCGGCACGGGGCAGCCGCGGGTGGCGACGCTGCGCCGGGACGGACGGCTGACGGCGGTGCTGCCGCTATATGTCCTGGATGAGCCAGGCGGGCGCAAGCTGCTGCCGGTCGGCGCCGGGTTGTCCGACTACCAGGACGTGCTGGCAGAGCCGGGGGTGGACCCGTCGCCGCTGCTGCACGCTGTGCTGGGACGGGATGATGGGATGTCGGTGTGCGACCTGATCGAGGTGCCGCCGGGATCGGCGCTGCACCGCCTGACGGCGCCGCCGGGCTGGACGATGCAGTGGGGCGGGGGCAGTCCCTGCCCGGTGCTGGCGTTGCCGGGGTCGGTCGAGGCGATGGCGGGCGCCGTGCCCGCCGGGCAACTGCGGAAGCTGCGGATGAACCGGCACCGGGCGGAGCGCGGCGGCGGGGTGATGCGGGAGCGTGCGACGGCGGCGACGCTCGCGGGATTGCAGGCCGAGCTGATCCGCCTGCACCAGTTGCGTTGGAGCGCGGCCGGAGAACCCGGCGTGCTGGCCGATCCGGCGGTGCTGGCGCTGCATCGGGACGCAGCGCCGGGCCTGCTGGCTGGGGGTGAGGTGGTGGCCGCCATCATGGCCCTGCTCGCGCCGGGGCGCATCCTGTTCTACCTGAGCGGCTACGACGCCGCCCACGCCTTCATCAGCCCCGGCACGCTGCTACTGGGCGCGATGCTGGAGGACGCGGTGCGGGAGGGCCGGACGGAAGCGCACTTTCTGCGGGGCAAGGAGGGCTACAAATATGCCTGGGGCGCCGTGGACCGGCTGAACGCGACATGCAGCCTGCGTCCGGTCCCGGCGGAAGGGGGCAACGCCACACGCTGACGGTCGTATTCTCTGAGCGTATCAGACCCACGCCGCTGCCAACTGGAAGGCCGGTCTTGGTCAACGCCGGACCGTCCGCCCCCAAATAAGCCAATGTTTAGAGCGAACGTTGCCTGAAGATGCGTCCGCAGCGGCAGCGGCCCCTTGCGCACGATGCCATGCAGTGGTCATAGAGCGCCGCACCAACTCGGATCATTTGCCATGAGCGACATTTCCACCCCCGCCCTACCCGAACCAGCGCGCCGCTTCGCCATTGCCCGCCCGAAAGTCCCACCTTTCGCGCGCTTCAAGGGCACTTCGGCTTGGCACAAGGATCGCAGGCGCGCACGCGAATACGCCCGGTTCCGCGCTGCGGAAAAGCAGATGAAGCACAGCGCGGCGACGTCAAACCCCTGATCTGATCGGAGCCTCGTTCTCGTAGCTGGAGAGCGAGGCGGCAACTGCGTTGGATTCGATTTTTCCTCGCCTGAAACGGCCTGTCGAAATAAGTGCACAACGGACCGGGCGGGTGCTGAATCTATACAGCCGCGTCCTGTTGTCCGTTGTCCCTCAACCGAACCCCCGCCGTCACAACGGCAGGTTCACCCCATCCACCCGGCCGCCGCCGTCCCACAGCACCACCACGCTACGCGAGGCCGGCGCCAGCTCGATCCGCTGCAGCAGGTCCAGGGGAGTGCACAGCACGCACGCCAGCTCCGCCTTTAGAACGTCGCCGTGGCCGACCAGCACCGCCCCCCCATCCCCCACCGCCGTCCGTGCCCGGGCAACGGCGGCCAGAGCCCGCGCCTGGGCGGCAACCATTGTCTCCCCGCCCGGTGTCGGCGCCAGGCTGCGGCAGCGGTTCCAGACATCCCAGGCAGGGTCGGACGCCAAGGCGTCGAACGTCATGCCCGTCCAGGCGCCGAAATCTATCTCGTCCAGCCCGGCATCCGTCAGCACTGGCAGCCCATGCCGGGCGGCGATGGGCGCCGCCGTTTCCTGCGCGCGCTGCAACGGGCTGGACAGCACGGCGCGGACCGGCCGGGCAGCCAGTGCGTCAGCCAGGGCGGCCGCCTGCGCCACTCCTTCAACGCTCAGCGAAACGCCAGGCATCCGACCCGCGAGGACCCGGTTCAACAGGCCGTGCGCACAGTGGCGCACCAAATGCAGCGTGGTGGCCAGCGGTCAGGCCGGCACGGCGGACTCGGCGAACACGTCGTCCAGCCGCGGGTCCCACAGCTTCACGCCGCCGGTGATGCCGGCGTCGTTGGACACGGTCCGCACGTCGGACGGCAGCTCGAAGTCCACCAGCTCGGCATCGCCGCCGCCGATGTAGAGCATGTCGAAGTTGATCAGCGTCCGCAGCTGGTCCAGCGCCCGCTGCACCCGCCGGCGCCACCGCTTGCGCCCGACCTTCTGCACCGCCGCAACGCCGAGATACTCGTCATAGGTCATGCCCTTGTGCGCGGGGTGCTGACCCATTTCCATATGCGGCGCGAGGCGCCCGTCCTCATACAACGCGAAGCCGAAGCCAGTGCCGAGCGTGATGACGCACTCCACCCCACGGCCGGTAATCACGCCCAAACCCTGCACCCGCGCGTCGTTCAGCAGGCGCACCGGCTTGCCCAGCGCATGCTGCAGGGCGCTGCCGAGGTCGAAGCCGGCCCAGGCCGGGGTGCCCAGGTTCGGAGCGGTGCGCACCACGCCGCCGTGCACCACGCCGGGGAACCCGACCGAAACCCGGTCGAAGCTGCCGACCTGTCCCGCCAGGCCGAGCAGCGCCGGAATTACCGCACCCGGCCCGGCCGGATGCGGCGTCTTCACCCGCAGGCGGTCGCCAGACATCGCGCCGTACTGGTCCAGCACCCCGGCCTTCAGCCCAGTGCCGCCGACGTCGAGCGTGAGGGTCAGCGGGTTGGGCGGCAGGTCGGTCATGTCATCTCCAGAATGCGCGGGCCGGAGGACGTGCCGGCGATGACGCGGGTGGCCATGCCGATGAACAGCCCGGTCTCGACGATCCCGACCAGCGCCTTGAGCCGTGAGTGCAGGGCCGCGGCGTCCTGGATGCCGCCATCGAAGGCGCAGTCGGCGATCAGGTTGCCGCCGTCGGTGCGGAAGGGATCGGACCCGCCGCGCAGCACCGGGTCGGCGCCGGCATCGCGCAGGTGGCGCATGGCGGCCTCATACCCGAAGGCGACGATCTCCACCGGCAGCCGCACCCCCTGCCCCAGCGCCGGCACCAGCTTGCCCTCATCCACCACGACCGTCATGCGCCGGCTGGCGGCAGCGACGATCTTCTCCCGCAACAGCGCACCGCCCAGGCCCTTGATGAGATCCAGGGTGCCAGTGTGTACCTCGTCCGCGCCGTCTATCGTCAGGTCAATGCAGGTGTGGCTGTCGAAGCCCGCCAGCGGGATGCCGAGGTCCCGCGCCTGCGCCGCCGTACGCTCGGAGGTGGGGATGCCGACGATGCGCAATCCCTCCCGCACCCGGGCGCCCAGCAGCTCGACCGCGATGGCCGCGGTGGAGCCGGTGCCCAATCCCAGCACCATGCCATCTTGCACCTCCGCCACCGCGGCGGCGGCGGCCTGGCGCTTCAGCTCCGTCTGGTCCATCAGCCCATCCCCAGTTGCGACGTCAGGTCCTGCACGACATCCATGGGCCGCGGCTCGACGGAGGCGAGGATGGGATGCTCCTCCGGCCCCGGCTCCTCCAGGGCGGCGAATTGGCTGTCCAGCAGGCCCGGCGGCATGAAGTGCCCCTGCCGGGCCGCCTGGCGCCGGCCGATCAGCTCCCGGCTGCCGTTCAGGTAGATCAGCCGCACGTCGGGACGGTCGCCGACCAGGATGGTCCGGTAGGCCCGCTTGAGCGCCGAGCACGCCAGCACCCCATGCCGTCCGGCGCCGCGTGTCGCGTCGATCCAGGCGGCCATGCTTTGCAGCCACGGCCAGCGGTCCTCGTCGGTCAGCGGCGTGCCGCCGTGCATCTTGGCGACGTTGGCGGGCGGGTGGAAGTCGTCGCCATCCTCGAACTCCCAACCCAGCCGGCCCGCCAGCAGGGCGGCGATGGTGGTCTTGCCGGATCCGGACACGCCCATGACAACAAGCACGGCGGGCTTCGGGGCATTCGCGTCGGTCATCATCCATTCCTGGCCGGGACGGCCGATGGAGACACTAACCCGCGGCGGCCCGGTCTGTGAACCAGTGCAGCTCGCCTTCCGGGTGGTAGCGCGCCGCCGGTAAGGATGCGTTCCCGCCGCGCACCTGCGCCAGCACGTCCCGCTTGTCCGCGCCAGCCACCAGGAAGACGGCGTGACGGCAGCTTTCCAGCGGCGGGTAGGTCAGGGTGATGCGCGTCGGCTCACCGGCGGGCGTCACCGCAGCCGCCCAGGCCGAGCGCTCCTGCAGGACGGGAGTGTCCGGGAACAGGGACGCGGTGTGGCCGTTGGTGCCCAGGCCCAGCAGCACCACGTCGAACAGCGGCCGGCCCGGCTGCAAGGTTTCAGCACCGTAGAAACGCTGCAGCTCCGCCTGGTATAGCTTGGCGGCGTCTTCGGCGGAGACGCCCTCGGTCAGCACGGGGTGGATGTGGTCCGGCGGCGCCGGCACATGGGACAGCATTGCCTCCCGCACCATGCGGAAATTGTTCTTGGGGTCGTCCTGCGGGACGAAGCGCTCGTCACCCAGGAACCAGTGCACGCGGTCCCAGGGCAGGCGGGCGGCCAGGGGCGGACGCCCCATCAGCTCATACATCACCTTCGGCGTGGACCCGCCGGACAGCGCCACCGCCAGCCGGCCCGGCAAGGCGGCCAGGGTGTCCGCCAGCCATCCCGCGGCATAGGCGGCCAGGGCAGCGGGATCGTCCAGCACGGCGTCCGTCATGCCGCAGCCCCCTTGGTGGGCGCTGATTTACTCGCTGGGGCCTGTCCGCGCGGCAGGATCAGCTTGTCAACGGCCTCGGCCCAGCCGTCCCCGTCGTTGCGGCCTGTCACCGCCGCGGCCTTCGCCTGCACGGCGGGCGTCGCGTTACCCATCGCCACGGCGTATCCCGCAACGCCGAACATCGGCACGTCGTTCTCCATGTCGCCGATCACCGCGACCTCCTGCAAATCGAACCCGAGGGCTGCCGCCAGCGCCCGTACGGCATTGCCCTTGTTGGCGTCGGGGTGCGTCACATCCAAGTAGTACTCCTGCGAGCGGTGCGCCGTCGCAGCACCTCCCAGCATCTCCTGCAGCTCATGCTCGACGGCGGCCAGCTTGGGGAAGTCGTCGCTGACGCCGACGATCTTGCCGGCCTGACCGGCATAGGGGTGCAGGTCGGGCACGACCCGCTCGTTGAAGCGGACGGTGTGGCGTTCCAGGTCGATGCGCGGACCCTGTGGGTTGGTCAGCAGCCATTCGTCGGCGGTGAACAGCCAAGCATCCACGCCGCGCCGGGCGAACAGGTCGAGGCCCATGCGCACCGCGTCCTCCGGCACCAGCTGCTGGCTGATGATCGAGCCATCGGCGGCCAGCAGCGTGCCGCCGTTGAACCCGGCCAACGGCGCCTTGAGCCCCAGCGTTTCGGTGATCCAGGTCATGCCGCGCGGCGGCCGGGCGCTGACGATGGCGAGCGCCATGCCAGCGGCCTGCACCCGGGCGGCGGCGGCAATTGTGCTGGGCGCCAGCGACTTGTCCGGCTGCACGAGGGTGCCGTCCACGTCGGAGACGAACAGGCGGATGGGGGTCATGGCCGTTGGCTCCTTCCGCCGCTTCGGGCCGGTTTAGCTGGGAGCCATGACGTGGCCGGGCGCCGCCCCGCTCCATGTAGGGCAGGAAAGCGCAGCGCCTCCCGCCGGGCCGTGCGGCGCGCTGATGGGGTGGCAGGAGGCGCTGCGCTTTCCCACCCTACGGCGGGGGTCTGCGGTCCAGCGCCCGTCACCGGATGTCCAGGGTCGGCCAGCATTGCCCGTCTGGACCTTGAATCGCCGTCCGATGGAACCGCTCCGGTTAAGCTCTTAGCCAAGTGCTGCGGCAATCCACCCTCCATTCTTGGCAAAACCGTATGCCGCCAGAACCAGGCGGTCCACTGAACACTGGGCTTGCAGTCAACGTCTCCGGTCCCGGCGCATCCGGAGCCGGCGCGGCCCGCAGTGCCGCCGGGCAGCAAAGCATTGGCGGCGCCTGCTTCCGCAACGCCGCCATGCCCCTCCGCCTAGCGCCGCCTGGCCTCAAACCTTTACGGTGGAGGCCTGGTAGATCTGCCCGATCGCCGACGCCAGCGCCGCGTCGAACTCAGCGTCGCTCATCGAGACCTTGAGGGTCTCGGTCAGGGCACGCGAGAAGCTGGCGATCATGCCGTGGTTGGCGGCAAGGCGCTGGCAGGCGTCAGCCAGCTTATAGCCGCCGGAAAGTGCTACGACCCTGGCCACCCGGTCGTGCTGCATCAGCGGCGCGTAAAGGTCGGCCACGTCGGGGATCGTCAGCTTGAGCATCACCTTGCGCCCGTCCGGCAGGGTGTCGAGGTGCCGGGTCAGCTCCTGCAGCAGGATCGCCTCCGCGGCGGGCTTGTCCGGGCTCTTGATCGAGACTTCCGGCTCGATGATCGGCATCAGGCCGTGCCGGCTGATCTGCTCCGCGATCTCGAACTGCTGCGCCACGATGGCGGCGATGCCCTCCTTGGACGCCAGGTTGATGACCGAGCGCATCTTGGTGCCGTAGATGCCGAGCGGCACCGCCCGGGCGAGCAGCGCGTCCAGCCCCGGGATCGGCTTCATCACGCTGACGCCGTCCTTCTCGGCCTCCAGCCCCTTGTCCATCTTCAGAAAGGGGACGACGCCCCGATCCTGCCACAGGAAGTGCGGCACCGGCTTGCCCTCGGCCTGGCCGTCCATCGTGCCCTCGAACAGGATGGCGCCGAGCACCTTGTCCCCGGTGAAGGCGGGCGCGGTCATGATGCGGACGCGCATCTCGTGCATCAGATGGAACATCTCGGCGTCGCCGCTGTAGGCGCTGTCCGGGATGCCATACAAGCGCAACGCGCCGGGGGTGGAGCCACCGCTCTGGTCGAGCGCTGCGATGAAGCCGTCCCCCTTGTTCATCCGGGCCGCCATCTTCTCGGTATCCATCATTCCTACGCTGTCCATGATTTTTGTCTCCTTGTGGGGCTGCTACACTCGCAGGCGGGACGGCCGCAAGCGGCCTTGTCCCAGCGGCGGCGCATGCAGAGCTGCCTGTCCCATCATCGTCCGTTCGACACGGCGGCCAATCTGCGGCCTGGCGCCGTTGCCGGCAACTCCGCGCATGGTAGCCGCCTTCACGATGGCGGGCGTGAATTTCGCGCAAACACTTGGCGATGCCCTGCAAACGGCGGCAACCGTCGTAAACTCCCGAGTAAACCTTTGAAAGTTCGCGCATGAATGAAAAGACTGAGCAGGCTTACGCGGCCTGGCACAGCCGCAGGCGATCTGTGGGACAGGCCGCGTGAGTCTGCTCAGACATGCGCGCCGCTGTCCCTACTCCCCGGTGATCAGCCGAGTGCCGCGCCGGAGAGTCAGGTTGGCCAACAGCCGCTTCAACCAGATAACGGAACTGTACACCGGCCTGCAGCGGGCGCCGTACGGCTTTCTCCTGTAAGATGCCGGCGCGGGGCCGAGGGAGGACACTGCAATGCCGTCGCGATCATCACCAAACCCAGAGGGTATGGCGTCCGGCCTGAACGCCGGGACGGGAGCGGGGCCATGACTATGCCCGACCCGGCGGCGGAGTGGCTCGAACCCGACGGAACCGGCGGCTTCGCGTCGGGGACCGTAGGCCTTGTGCGTACGCGGTGCTACCAGGCGCTGCTCCTTGTGGCCGTAACGCCGCCGACCGGGCGCATGGTGCTGGTGAACGGGTTCGAGGCTTGGCTGGACACCGAGGCCGGACCGGTCGCGCTCACCAGCCAGCGCTACCAGCCCGGCATTGTCCACCCGGACGGCGCGGACCGCCTGGTGTCCTTCGCCGCCGACCCCTGGCCGGCCTGGACCTACGACTTGCCGGGCGACGGGCGGCTGGTCCATGAAGTGTTCGTGGCCCAGGGCAGCGGCCAAACCTCCCTGCGCTGGTCACTCACCGGCGGTGGAGCGGCGACGTTGCAGGTCCGCCTGCTGCTGTCCGGACGCAGCTACCACGCCCTGCATCACGAGAACCCCGCCTTCGGGTTCGAGCCTGTGGAGCAAGGGACGGATCGGGTGGCATGGCAGCCCTACCCCGGCCTGCCCGTCATCTCCGCCCATGGCGGCTCCTACCGGCACGATCCCGTTTGGTATCGCCGGTTCCTGTACTCGGAAGAACAAGCGCGCGGCATGGCGTGCGAGGAGGACCTGGCCTCCCCAGGCATCCTGTCGTTCGACCTGGCCGCGGGCGACGCGACGCTTGCCCTGCGGGCCGACCACGGCCCGGCCCAGCCGGTGGCGGACCTGGCCGTGCAGGAACGGCGGCGGCGCGCCGCGGAAGTGCCCTTGCACCGCTCTGCGCTGCGGCACATGGCGACCCGCGGCGACGGGTGCACGGTGATCGCGGGCTTTCCCTGGTTCTCCGATTGGGGCCGGGACACCTTCATCGCCCTGCGCGGCATCCTGCTCGCCACCGGCCGGCACGCCCTTGCGTGCGAGGTGCTGCTGGCCTGGGCGGGGATGGTGGACGGCGGGATGGTGCCGAACCGGTTCCCGGATGACGACGGACCCGCGGAATACAACTCGGTTGACGCGTCGCTATGGTTCGTCATCGCGGTCGGCGAGTTGCTGGCTACCTATTCGGCGTCCCCCGAAGACGCCGGGCGGCTGCATGCGGCGTGCTCGGCGATCCTGGACGGCTATGCCAGGGGCACGCGGTTCGGCATCAGGCTCGACGGCGACGGGCTGATCGCCTGCGGCGCGCCCGGGGTGCAGCTGACCTGGATGGACGCCAAGGTCGGCGACTGGGTGGTAACGCCGCGCGCCGGCAAGCCGGTTGAGGTGCAGGCCCTATGGATCAACGCGCTCGCTGCCGCCAAGGGTTGGGA
>CAXTOB010000213.1:0-10145 GCA_964245505.1 uncultured Acetobacteraceae bacterium
CGATGGCCAGGTCCTCCAGCATGGATTTCCGCCAGTGGCCATAATCAGGCGGGTGTATGGCCGCGACCGGCGGCCCGCCCCCCTCCCGCGCCGCCAGCAGCGCCACGACGCAGGCCGGGGCGATCTCCTCGGCGATGACCAGCAGCGGGCGGTCGCTGCCGGCCAGCAGCGCCTGCAGGCCGGCAACCTCCTCCGCGGTTTGCAGCTTCAGGTCCGTCATCAGAATGTGCGGGTTGTCCAGCACGACCTGCATCGTCTCGACATCGGTCACCATGTGGTGCGACACGAAGCCGCGGTCGAAGCCCATGCCATCCACGACTTCCAGCCGGGTGTGCAGGGTGTCGCCGTTCTCGACGGTCACGACCCCGGACGGGCCGACGCGCTCCAGCGCCTCCGCCACCACGGCGCCGGTTGCGGCGTCATTGGCGGCGATCAGGGCCACGGCGCGCGCCTGGGCGCCGGCCAGCGGGCGGGCGGAGGCTTGCAGCAGGGTCAGCAGGTGATCCACCGCCAGCTCCAGCCCGTGCACCAGTTCAACAGGGTTCGCTCCCTTCGCCAGGCAGGTCAGCCCTTGCTGCACCAGCGCATCGGCCAGCACGGTCGCGGTCGTGGTGCCGTCGCCGGCGACCTCGTTGGTCTGCATGGACACCTCGCGCACGACCTGGGCGCCCATGTTCTCGAACGGGTCTTCCAGCTCGACCTCGCGTGCGATGCTGACGCCATCGCGCGAGATGAGCGGCGTGCCCACGGGCCGGTCTATGATGGCGTTCATGCCCTTGGGTCCCAGCGTGCCGCGCACCGCCCGCGCCAGCTTTGCCACGCCGCGCCCGAGCGCCTCACGTGCCTCGTCGTCGTGCAGCATCATCTTCGCCATGACGTTCCGCCCTTCCTATGATTATTTCTGCCGATTATTTTTGATTGTTTTGGGCGCGTTCGTGCGGATTGGCCCGGTGCTGCCGGGCCGGATGCGCTGGTCGATCCGGTCCGGCAGAGCCAAAAGACTAGGGAGGGACGCTGGCAGCCTGACGCGTCGGGCCCATGCGTGCAAAGTCCAGCAGGGTCGGTTCGCCGTCCCCACTGGGCCTATCCACGCCGAAGCGTGCCGCCAGCAGGGCGCTGCACAGGGCGCCATTGAACTCCGCGTTCGTGCCGACGCGCCGCAATGACCGCAGATGCGCCGGCAGGTCCGTGGCCACCAGCGCCCGCCCGCCCGCATCCACGAAGGCCAGGGCGTCGGCCTCCGCCGGGCCGGCGACGGACCGCCGGTCCATGTAGCGTACCCGAAGCCGGACCCCAGCCTGGTCGAGCGTCAGGCGGGATAACCCGTCCAGCGTCAGCCCAGCCAGCGCCTCAGCCGCGAACCCGGCGTCCAGCAGATGCTGGAGCAGCGCCTCCTGCCGCCGCTGGAATGCCTTCAGCAGGAACGTGCGCCGCACCGCGTCCAGGTCGTCCACCGCCGCATCGCCGAACGTCTCATGGAACGACAGCCCGGCCGCCACGCCCCGGTTGATCTGGTCGGCATACATGTGCTCGCCCAACTGCGGCACGACCTCCGTGACCCACGGCAGCCGCCCAACCTCCCGCCGCATGTCGTCGGCCATCATGAAGGCGAAGTTGGCGGCACACCAGTAAGTCGGCAGCCGGAAGGCCACCGACACCACCCCATGCTCCCCGGCGGCGACCGCGGTGACGAAGCCAAGCTCCGTCACCGGCTCGTCCAATTCGGGGTCCGTCACCCGATCCAACTGGGCTAGGACCTCCTCCTCGCGCGTGCGGAGCATTATTCCGCCGCGACCAGCTCCCGGGCGCGCAGCTTGCGAGCCTGGGCGGGAACATCGATGCCGTAAAGGCGCGCGGCGTTGAGGCCGAGGATCTTCTTCTTCGCCTCCATGGTCAGGGTGACGCCCTTATCCTTGGTGACCTGTTCCGGCAGTTCGTAGGCCATGAACTTCTCGACCAGCCAGCGCGGCGTCCAAATGCCGTAGTCGCTGCCGAACAGCAGCCGGTCCTCGCCCAGCCAGAACAGCAGCTCGGACATCAGGTTGGCGAAGTAGTCGGGCCGCGAGTGGATGAACGGCAACGCCACCGCCAGGCCGCCATATACGTTCTTCTCCTGCACCGCGATCCAGCAGAAGTCGTCCAGCCGCGGCAGGCCGCAATGCTCGACGATGAAATTCAGGTTCTGGAAGTCGGTCGCGCAATGGTCGATGTCGGCAACGTCGAAGGCATCGCGGTCCAATGGGGTAATGGTCGGCCCCTTGTGGACATGGATGTTCTTGATGCCGAGCTTCTCCGCCCGCTCCAGATACTTGTAGGCCCAGGAATCGGACAGCTTGTAGCCGCGGCTCGATCCCTTCCATTCCGCCGTGTAGAGCTTCACGCCCTTCATGTTGTACTTGGCCACCATGGCGTCCATCGCATCCAGCCCCGCCTCCTCGTCCCGCGGGTCGAAGGAGCCGTTCAGGATGAAGCGGTCGGGATGCTGCTGCTTGATGACCGCGTTCTGCTCGACGGTGTTGAAGCCGTTCTTGTAGAAGTCCGTCAGGTGCGTCGGCTGCAGGATGGCCATGTCGTCGGGACCGTCAACGAACAGGTCCTGATACATCTGCTCCGCGCCGTACTTGTCGAACTTCTCTTTGGGCCAGACCTGGTCCTTTGGGCTGAGCGCCACGTGGTAGTCGTAGAAGCAGCCGATGAACTGGGCGCCGTGGATGTTCTTCTGGTTTTCCGGGCTGCCGTCCCAGTTGTGAACGTGGCCGTCAATGATGAATACTTCTTCGCCGTCCTTGGTCCTGAACATGCAGGTTTCCTCCCTTATTGGATTGATTGGGTTGACTTGACTGGACGCCTTCTTTGGGCGGGCTCAATCGTATTTGATGTATTCCATCGCCTCGTTCATGTCGCCGAACAGCACGACGGTCTCGTCGTCGGGCATGACCATGCGGCCGTAATGGGTCGAGGTGCAGATCTCGAACAGGTATGGCGTCATCGGCCGACCCAACGCCTCGCTGATCTCCGCCATGCTGAAGATAATCTTGCCCTCTCCGTCGATGCGGATCATCGCCGGCATGTAGGTCACGGTGATGCCGGGCTTCTCGGCCATCACCTCGGCGATGGCGCGCGACTCCACGCTCTCGTTCATCGTCACCCCGCATTGGTGTGACACGGTTCCCTTGAATTCCATGTCGCTCATGGACTTGAAGATGTTCTGCTGGTGAGTCTGGCTCATGGTGGTCTCCCGTGTTGAGGGGTGCCGGTCAGGCGCCGAGGATGCCGCGGACGTCGAAGCCGATCTCGGCGGCGATGGCGCGTAGCCGGTTGTGCGACTGCTCCAGCGCATCGCTGAATTGTGCCGACTTGACCCGGGCCTGCGACCAGATCGGCTGCAATTGGGCTGCGGCCTCCCTCGCCAATGCGCCATGCTTCTCCGCCCAGCCCACCAGGACGGCCCGGTTGGCATCGCCGTGCGCTTCGTCATGGGTCAGTATGGAGAACAGCTCGATCGTGTTGGCCAGGTTGCGCTCATAATCGCCCTCGGCCGCCGACACCACGGAGGGCGTCATGAAGTCGTTCTGCGACGCCGCAAGCTGCAGGACCATGCCGCTGCGGAACAGCTCGGCGACGAGCGGCTCGAAGATCACATTGGCGGCAAAGTACTGCTCCAGGAAGTCGTTGGCGCCCATGACCGCCTCGACCGCGTGCCGGGTCCCCTGCCAGATCGGGTCCTCCAGCCAATGCTGCTTGCCGGCATCGAGGTCGAAGCCTTCGACGTCTATGGCCAGCTCGCCCAGATAAAGCGTCAGGTCCTGCGAGAACCGCAGCTTGTAGGACGAGTTGGTCAGGATCGCGTTGTTGATCATCTGCGTGTAGCCGTAGCGCTGCGCCTGCATCAGCGACGTGCCCAGCCCGAACTCGACGTGCTTGTAGGCGCCGAGGTGCCGCTCCAGCACCTTGATCCAGGCCTTGTCCAACCGGGCCGGCGCACCGGAGCGGCGGCCGTTCTCGATCACGCTGGTGACCATGCCGACGATGGTGGACTGGCGCTGGTAGTGCGTGCGCTCCCATTCCTGGTCCACCGCGCGGAACTTGTGCCAGTCCGAGCTTTTCAGCGCCGTCCAGCTTTCGCTGTAGGTGGGCGTGCCGTCGGCAAACGAGATGATCCAGTCCTGCAGCAGATAACGCTTTGGGTCCGGCTGCACATCAACCGTCATGTCCTCGTAGTGCGTCGCCTTGCGGCCCTTCGGCTCGAAGTAGTTGTATTTGCGGCTGTCGGACCCGGCGAATACTGCCGACCCGGCGGCGCCCGATGCTGCCGGCGTGGGTTGTGCGGACGAACTCATGCTTTTCTCTCCCTGATTCCTGGTATTTTTGGTCCCGTCCGCATTGTCAGCGGTTCGCCGGGGTGAACTTGTCGAAGTAGATGCGCTCCGGCTCCACCCCGGCCATCTGCAGCACCGGCAGCACCGCATCGATCATCGGCGGCGGCCCGCAGGAGTAGGCGTCCACCTCGCCGTCCAACCCTTCGGCGCGCAGCGTGCGCGCAACGACGTCGTGGATGAACCCGGTCTCGCCGGACCAGCCGTTGCCGGGTTCGGCATGGGACAGGGCCGGGATGAAGCGGAAATCAGGCGTTTGGGCCGCCAAGTCGTTGAAGGCGTCCAGGAAGAATAGGTCGCGAGCGGTGCGGGCACCGTAGAAGAACCGCACCGGGCGCCGCTCCCCGCTCTGCACATGGTCGTGCAGGATGGACCAGAGCGGCGACATGCCGGAACCGCCGCCGATCAGCAGCATCGGCCCGGTGCGGGCCTCGCGGCGGAAGCAACTGCCATAGGGTCCCTTTGCCGTCAGCCGGTCGCCGGGCCGCAGTCCCCCGTCGAGATGGGCCGAGAATGCGCCGTCGGCATACAGCTTGATGATGAATTGCAGGCGGGTCGGCTGGTTCGGAGCACTTGCCATCGAGTAGGCGCGGGTGATGCCCTTTTCGGGGATCGTCAGGTCCATGTACTGCCCGGCCCAGAAGCGCAGCGGGGCGTCCAGCTCGATCTCGAGCAGGCGGATGTCGTGCGTCAGGTCGGCGACCTCGGTCACCGTCGCGCCATACTCCTTCACGGCGATGGAGCGCCGCATTAGGTCCTCGTCGAAGTTCAGCAGCTCGACCGTGATGTCGCTGTAGGCCAGGGTACGGCACAGCAGGATGTGGTCGGTGTCGCGTTCGTAGTCCGCCAGCGCAAAGGTGGAGTATTTCAGCAGCTCGATGTCGCCCTCGATCAGGCGGGACTTGCAACTGCTGCACTGGCCCTCTTTGCAGCCGTGCATGACCGAGATGCCTTGCCGGAAGGCGGCGTCCAGGACCGTCTCCCCCTCGGACACGTTCATCTCGATGCCAACCGGTTCGAACCGGACGGTGTGGGTTAGATCAGCCATGTTTCCTCCCGTCCTTTGGACGTGTTTTGGATGCTCACCGGGGGGCGTGCGTGCCCCCCGGCTTCCGGCATCAGTTGAAGGGCGTGATCTTGAAGCCCTTCCGGTACTCGGCCGTCGCAGTCACCCGCTGTTCCGGCGTCAGCGCCCGGAACGCCCGGAGCGGGCTGCCGAGCTTGTGGCCACGCACGTCGTCGAGCGTCCACATCTCCTTGTCGGAGAAGCGCAGGTGCGGCTGCGGCATGAGCGTCTTGCCGTCGCTCCGCACGAAGCCGAGGTCCACCAGGGCGTCGGCGACGTCCCAGCCATCGTAGCAGTCCTCCCACTCGCGCCGTCCGCTGAAGCGGCCCATCGCCGGCGTCGGACGCCCCTCGTACTCCGGTGCGAAGGCGACCTTGTGCGTCCAGCGGCAGATTTCCGAGCAGTAGGTATAGACCTTGCCGTCCACCTCGTCGCAGCAGAAGTCCTCGCGGATCAGGCAGGGGACCATGCAGCTCCAGCAGCGGTGCGGATACACGTAGCCGACATCCTGGTTGAATAGGATGTTGGTCTCGCCCCGGTGGCTCAGCTTCTCGTACCAGCGCCAGTAATCGCCGAACTCGGCATACCAGCCGGGATACTTATGCTCGAACCACTCGAAGTCTTTGTCAGTCTGCGCTTCCTGCCGCCAGAACGCGACCGGCCAGCCGACGGAGAAGAATTGCGCCGTCTTGTGGACGTAGTTGCCCTTGACCATGCGGTCCCAGGCCTGAGCCACGTCGTCGTGGTGTATCTTGATGCCGTACTTCTCAAGCGGCAGCATGTAGGTGCGATAGTAGTCCTCGTAGATCCAGCGGTGCCACAGCTCCGCATAGGACTCCTTGTTCTTGTCGCGGTCGGTCGTGCCGTATTCGACGATGGTGCCCACCGCCGCATCCACGATCGCGTGGTTCTGCCAGAACGCATACTTCAGGTCGCGCTCAAGCAGCTGGTGGTTGTCGGGATCGTTGATGAGCGACATCAGCAGCGAGTGGCCGTTGCCGATGTGGCGGCTTTCGTCGGACTGCACCGACAGGAACACGGTCGGCAGCGCGTAGTCGCCGTTGCGGGCGGCCTCCGACGGCATGGCGACGAACAGCGTGTTGGTGAACGCAGTTTCCGCAACGACCGTCAGGTAGATGTTGGCCGAGGTGATGGCGTCCCCGGTGACGAAACCCTCGGCGAACTGGCGGCCGATGGTGGTGGCGTAGCAGCGCCCGAACGCCGCCTCGGTGATGTCGAACCCGGCGGGATCGACGTAGTTCTCCATATACCACTTCTTGAGGTTCATCTGGATCGTCGAGTGGCGGAACTCGTCGATCATCTGCATGGCAAAGCCGGTGCGCAATTCCTCGCCCGGCGCCAGCCGCCCGACCATCGCCATTGAACGCGCGGCGGAAATCTCGGGGAACGGGATGATGGACAGGAACAGCTTCATCCACTCGACCCAGCGCGGTTGGACGTTGCGGAACATGTCGCCGCGCAGCGCCGCATCCAGCGCGCCATAAACGCGGTTGTCCTTTTCCTCCTGCATCGGGAAGTAGGAGCGCAGCACCTGCTTCATCGGGTCGCGCGGCGACTTCTTGATCTTGTAGTCCGTGGGGAAAGTCATCGCTTCCTGGACGTAGCTCGGCGTCCAGCCGAGGTCGGCAATGCGGCGAGTCGCTTCGCCGATGCTTATTCCTTTTTGCGCGGTGATTTTATTGAGATTCATACCTTCAGGCATACGGGAGTCCTCCGGCTTCTTGGTTGATCGTCCCATGACGACCCGGCTTGCTGCCGGTATTCGCCACGTTGTCGTTCGATGCCGCCGCAGGGACCGGGCAAAACACGCCTGCCAGGACTGCCCTGCAATTCCGGTACTAGACCGGACGAGTGTTCACGACTTAGTAGCCGTACCAATGCAACCTTCTTTGGGCTGCTGCGGTTCGTATCCCACAATATGAGCACTGCACGACATCGACACAGGGGAGTCAACTGCAAACAATATGCCAGGCTCGATATTGCTGATGCTATCTACGTAAGCTGTGAAGACTTGGGCTGGTCTAGAGATTATGCTCACCTGACTGTCGCATTGTGCGACACCCATGCGACATGACTGTAGCGAAACGCTACAGTTTGCCGCGGGCATCGTCATGACGGCTTGTCCTCCTTGGGACGTTTGGCCAGCGGCTTGCCCTCGGCGATGAAGCGGGCTGCCAGCACCAGCGTACCCATCGCGAAGTCCTTGCCATGGGCGGCGATCATCTCCTCGGCCAACTGACCCACCTGCTCGAAGAAGCGATCCTTCGAAGAGTCCTCTGGCGTCGTCATGCTGATACCTCCGGGTCAGCCGCATCCGGCGGGGTGCCCCCAGCGGAGCGGAACAGCAGGGAAGGAAGTGCGACGACGCCAGCCTCGCCAAGCGCCGTACCGAGCGCCAGGGCGGCGCCGTCCGGGGACCAGGCCAGCGTGGTGACGGCTCCGCCGCCGGCGGCGCGCACGAACAGGAGGTCCGTGCTGCCGGGCTGGCATAGCAGCACGACGCCGTTACTGTAGCCGGCGGCGATCACCACGCGCGTTGGATGGCAGGCCACTTGGCTCACCACAGCCGGGCCGGCAACGCCGCATTCCGTCCGGCGACCCGTGCCGTCTGGGCCGCCGGGGTGCCAGCACAGGATACGGGGGGCGCCGCTGACGGCAAGGAACCTGCCCGGAGCGGAGAAGGAGAGGGCCAGCACCGGCTCGGGATAGCCGTCCAGCATCAGGCTCCCGCCAAGCGGCCATTGCACCGGGTCCGCGCCGGCCGGCCATAGCCAGACCGCGCCGGAATGAGCGATCGCCAAATCCAGCCCGGCGGGATCGAACGCCAGGGCGCTGACCTGGCCCGGCAGGTCCAGTACGGCCGGGACCGGCGAGATGCGGTGAACCCGCGACCCGGCCGCATAGGCCCAGGCGCCGCCCTTGCCGGTGACTATGCAGGCAACGCCTTCGCCTGTGGTTATGCCGCCAACGCCTGCTTCGGAACTGCCGGACAGCACCTCGAAGGTTCCGTCCGGACGGGTGCGGGCGATACGGCCATCCCGCCCGCCTGACAGCACGACGCCTTCGCCCGTGGCGATGCAGAAGCATGGCCCGGCGTGCACCCTTGCACGTATGGCAGGCGGCGGTTCGCCACGTGCCGGCACCAGCTCTACCCCACCGCCATCACGCGGCTGAACCGTCGCCTTGCCGTCCCATTGCGCCCGGGTGATGGCCAACGTCCCATCCGCCAGCCCGAAGCCCACGGCATCTTCCCGGTCGAACCAGGCCGCGCCCGTCACCGGCACGCCCATCGTCCAGCGCGCGCCCAACAGGTCGGCCAAGGGGCTTGGCAAGCCCGGGCGGACAGGAGTGCGGACGGGGCTCATGATGCCACCCTCGGTCCTCAAGGGATCAACACCGCACGGCCCTGTATCTTGCCGTGGTGCAGGTCCTGCAGTGCCTGGTTGGCATCGGCGAGGCGGTATTCCAGCGTGGACAGGTTTACCAGCCCGCGGTCGGCCAGGGCCATCAGCTCGACCAATTCGGGGTAAGTGCCGACCAGGTTGCCGACGATGCTCTTTTCCGACGTGATCATGTCGATGGTCGGCAACTCGATCTTGCCGCCGTAGCCCACGATGTAATAGGTGCCGCCATTGCGGGTCATGGCGATTCCCTTGGCCACCGCATCGCCCTCGCCGACGAAGTCGATCACCGCCTCCGCGCCGTGTCCGCCAGTCAGCGCCATGACGCTGTCGGACATGCCGTCATCGGCCAGCACCGTATGGTCGGCGCCGCACTGCCTCGCCAGCTCCAGCGCTGCGGCGGAACGGTCAACCACGATGATCTCGGCCGCGCACAGCGCCCGCAGCACCTGGATGCCGACATGGCCCAGGCCGCCGGCGCCGATGACCACAGCGAACTGGCCCGGCAGCAGGTGGCGCGACGCCTTCTTGGCCGCACGGTACGCGGTCAGCCCCGCATCGGTGTAGGGGGCGACATCCTTCGGCGACAGCGACTTCGGCAGCTTGATCAGCGAGCGTTCGCCACTGAGCAGATACTCGGCATAGCCGCCATCGGCGTTGATGCCGGGGAAACGGCTGTCGGCCGAGTGCATGTCGTCACCACGGCGGCAGGCCAGGCAATGGCCGCTTGTCACCAGCGGGTGGCAGATCACCGCGTCGCCGACACGGACGCCCTCGACGCCGCGGCCCACGGCCTCGACCCATCCGGCGTTCTCATGGCCCATGACGTAGGGCAGAGTGACGTCCACCTTGCTGCGCCAGATGCCCTCGACGATGTGCAGGTCGGTGCGGCACACCCCCGCGCCGCCGATGCGGACGATCACGTCGGTCGGGTTCTTGATCTCCGGGTCCGGCACGTCCTCATAGCGGACAAACTCCGTGCCGGTCAGTGTTTCGTTGAATGCGTGCAGCACAGCAGCTTTCACGGCCGGCCCTCCCTGTTTCTGCGACGAGTTTCCGCCGCAGGTTGCTCTTAGGACCTTCTTTGCGAACCGCGTGCCACGATACGGCTCATTGTTTTTGCTTGATCTTTATCGAGATGGGCCAGAAAGGGCGCTCCGTTTCTGAACGGCGTGCCGACGCAACATCGTTCTGTTTTTGAACGCATGAGGGCGAGGAACATCAAGCCTAAGAGGCGGTTTTCACTACTACCTTGGGTTGAACAGGTCTGCTCTACCAGCG